>JAAFHX010000084.1:0-10294 GCA_013297695.1 Rhodobacterales bacterium
ATGCACCGGCATCTTCACCGACAAGGAAAAGGCCAAGGTCCATCTGGAAAACGGCGCAAGCCGCGTGCTGGTCTCGGCCCCGTCGACCGGGGCCGACAAGACCATCGTGTTCGGCGTCAACGACGCCACGCTGACCGCCGCAGACCTGATCGTGTCGAACGCGTCCTGCACCACGAACTGCCTTGCCCCGGTGGCCCATGTGCTGCATGACGCCATCGGCATCACGCGCGGCTTCATGACCACGATCCACAGCTATACCGGTGACCAGCCGACGCTGGACACCATGCACAAGGACCTGTACCGCGCCCGCGCGGCGGCGCTGAGCATGATCCCGACCTCGACTGGCGCTGCCAAGGCGGTGGGGCTGGTGCTGCCCGCGCTGAAGGGCAAGCTGGACGGCGTGGCGATCCGCGTGCCGACGCCCAACGTCTCGGCTGTCGATCTGGTGTTCGAGGCCAGCCGCCCCACCAGCGTGCAGGAAATCAACGATGCGATCCGCTCTGCCGCCAACGGCCCGCTGAAGGGAATCCTCGGCTATACCGACCAGTCCAACGTCTCGATGGACTTCAACCACGACTCGCATTCCAGCATTTTCCACACCGACCAGACCAAGGTGATGGACGGCACGATGGTCCGCATCCTGTCGTGGTATGACAACGAATGGGGCTTTTCCTGCCGCATGGCCGATACCGCCGTGGCGATGGGCAAGCTGATCTGACGCATCCGGGCCGGTTTCGGGGCAGGTTTCAGGCCGGTCACAGAATGTGACCGGCCTGCCGCATTTCTGCGGTTTCGCGATGCCGCCCGTGGCGTTATGGCCGGTTCATGGACCTGATCGTTCTTCTTTCCATCCTGTCGGGGCTGTTCGTCCTGATCGGCCTTTGCGAGCCTGTGGCCGAACGGATGCGGCTGCCGGTCAGCGTGATCCTGGCGCTTCTGGGGATGGCCATCGGGGCGGGGGCCAGCTTTTTCTGGTATACCACGCTGACCGATGCGCTGAACCCGCTGGCGCTGGCGATCCTGACGTTGCCGATAAAGTCCGAAGTCTTCCTGTTCGTCTTTCTTCCGACATTGATCTTTCAGGTCGCCCTGTCGCTGAACCTGCGGCGGATGCTGGACGACTGGGTGCCGGTGCTGGTGCTGGCGGTGGTGGCGGTGGCGGTGGCCACGCTGATGGTCGGGGCGGCGCTGGTGCCCTTTGCCGGGCTGCCGGTGATGGCCTGCCTGCTGATCGGGGCAATCGTTTCGACAACCGACCCCTCCGCAGTCGTCACCATCTTTCGCAGCACCCCTGCCCCGCAGCGGCTGGCGCGGATCGTCGAAGGCGAAAGCCTGCTGAACGATGCAGCCGCGATCGCGCTGTTCGGCGTGTTCATCGGCTTTGTCACGCCTTCGGTCGCCAACCCAAGCCTTGCGGCGGCGCTGGCGGGCTTTCCCTTTCTGGTCGCGGCGGGCATCGCCACCGGCTGGATCGTGGCGCGGGCTGCGGTGGCGCTGATCGGCAGGCTGGAGGATTACCCGCTTGGCCAGATTTCGGTATCGCTGGCCGTGCCCTATGCCAGCTTCCTGATCGCGGACGAGGCGCTGCATGCCTCGGGCGTGATCGCGGTGGTCGCGGCAGGGATGACGGTGAACCTGACCGCGCCGGGCCGGATGTCACCCCCGGCCTTTGCCAAGCTGGAAGAGACCTGGGACCTGCTGGCGCATTGGGCCGGGTCGCTGATCTTCGTGCTGGCCGCGATCCTGATTCCCCGGATGATGGAGAACCTGCGGCCGGGGGATTTCGGGCTGATCGCGGTAACCGTGGTGGCGGCACTGGCGGCACGGGCGGTGATCCTGTTCGGGCTTCTGCCGCTGCTGACGCTGGCCGGATTGTCGCCAAAGGTCGAACGCCCTTACCGGGTTGCGATCCTGTGGGGGGGTCTGCGCGGGGCGGTCACGCTGGCGCTGGCGCTGGCGGTCACCGAAAGCGCCGGAATTCCGGCCGAGATCAAGCGCGAGGTCGGCATCGTCGCCACCGGCTTCACCCTGTTCACGCTGCTGGTGCAGGGCACGACCCTGCGCCCGATGATCCACTGGCTGCGGCTGGATCGGCTGTCGCCGCTGGACCGGGCGTTGTCACGCCAGGTTGTTGCCGTGGCCTTGCAGTCGGTGCGCGAGACAGTGGCAGAAACGGTGCGCGACTTCGGCCTGATGAAACCCATCGTGCGGGACGAGGCGGTGCGCTTTGGCGAGCGGCTGGAGAAAGCCGTGGCCGAGGCCGAGGCCGCACAGGACATCAGCGACCGGGACCGCGTGACCCTGGGCCTGGTGGCGCTGGCCGGGCATGAGCGCGACCTGATCCTTCAGGCGTTCCGCGACCGGCTGATCCCCGCGCGTCAGGCCGACCGGATGCTGTCGGACACCGACGCGCTGATCGAGGCGACGCGGGCCACAGGGCGCAGCGGCTATCGCGCCGAGGCGCGGCGTGCCGTCCGCCCGGGGCGGGGGCACCGGCTTGCGGCGACGCTGCACAACCGACTGGGGTTGTCCCGGTCGCTGCAGATGCTGACGGCAGACCGGTTCGAACGGATCGTGGCGCAGACCCTGATCCTGCGGCAGTTGCACGGGTTCATCAATGCCCGCATCCTGCGCATCCATGGACGCCGCGTCGCCGACCTGCTGCATGAACTGGTCAACCGCCGCCAGGAGGATACCGGCAAGGAACTGGACGGCCTGCGCCTGCAATACCCCGGCTATGCCGAAGAGATGGAACGCGGCGTGATCCGGCGCACCGGATTGCAGCTTGAACAGGCCGAATATGACCAGTTGACCCAGGACGGGCTGATCGGGCCGGAACTGCGCGCCGCGCTGATGGCGGACATCGCGCGCAGGCGGGCCGCAATGTCCCGGCGTCCGCCGCTGGACCTGGCGCTGCAGCGGTCGGAACTGGTGCGGCTGTTTCCGCTTTTCGAGGGCATGGCCGATGACCAGATCGCCCGGCTGTCTGCCCGGGTGCGCACGGTCTATGCCGATCCCGGCGACATCCTGCTGCGGCGCGACGAGGTGCCCAGCAAGGTCTGGTTCATCGGGTCCGGGGCGGTCGAGGCGGTGCAGGCCGGACAGAAGACGCGCCTTGGCCGGGGCGAGATGTTCGGGCAGCTTGCCCTGCTGACCCGCAAGACCCGACGGGTCCAGATTTCCGCCATCACGCATTGCACCCTGCTGACACTGGACGAAGCCCCGTTCCTGGACCTTCTGCGCGAGAACGAGGTGCTGCAGACCCTTGTGCGCGAAACGGCGGAACGGCGCGGCGTCAAGATCGACCTTGACGCGCTGCAGGCGCGACCCGCTGCGGTGCCGCGCCGGGGACTGGCCCGCCTGCGGCGCCGCGTCGATCCGGAAGCCATGTGAATTATGCATGACATATGCGCTTATCGCATGGCCGCACGGCGGAATTGGCCGTTGTTAGCGCTAGCATGATCACCACATCATGGACACGGGGCAAGGACAGAGGTCCGGCCCCGAAGTTCGAAAGGAAAGACCATGATGACCGTGTTTGAAAAGCTGAAGACCGCCGCCCGCAATCAGGCGCGCTACCTTCGCACGCGGGACGAGATTGCGCGGATGCCGATGGATGTGGCGATCGACCTGGGGATTTACCCCGGCGACGCCGAGGCCATTGCCCGCAAGGCCGTTTACGGCAACTGACGCAAGCCCGCGCGGGCAGAAGGCCCGCACTCAAGGGGGGCGGCCCGGAAACGGGCCGCCCTTTTCGTTCTCAGCCGTATTTCGCCGCCAGCGCCGCCTGCACGGGCGGCGTCACGAACTTTGACACGTCGCCGCCCAGACGGGCGATCTCCTTGACCAGTTTCGATGCGATGGCCTGCCGGCGGGCATCAGCCATCATGAACACCGTCTCGATGCTGGAATCGAGCGCGCGGTTCATGCCGACCATCTGGAATTCATACTCGAAATCCGCCACGGCGCGCAGGCCGCGGATGATGATGGTAGCCCCCACATCGCGGGAGCAGTCGATGAGCAGGTTTTCGAACGGATGCACGACAATCTCGCCGCCGGTCTTTTCGATGATCGCGGCACATTCCGCCTCGACCATCGCAACCCGCTCTTCCAGCGTGAACAACGGGCCCTTGTCACGGTTGATCGCGACCCCGATCACCAGCCGATCCACCAGCGCCATCGCCCGCTGGATGATATCGGTATGGCCAAGCGTCACCGGGTCGAAGGTGCCCGGATACAGTCCGATACGCATGGGATCCCCTCCGTTGCCCCGCCAACACGCAACATTATTGCGCGGCAGGATGCAAGCTGCAATGCAGCATCGGTCAGAAGCCCTTTATCATCCCTTCCAGCGCATCCTTTTCCATGGCCAGTTCGGCAAGCCGCGCCTTGACCACATCGCCGATGGAGATGAAGCCGACCATCACGTTGCCGTCCATCACCGGCATGTGGCGAAAGCGGCCCTCGGTCATCTTTTCCATCACCTCGGTCGCCCTGTCGGACCGGGTACAGCCCACCACCTTCTGCGTCATGACCGACCGTGCCCGGTCCGACAGGCAGGCCGCGCCACGCCGCCCCAGTTCGCGCACGATATCCCGCTCGGATACAATGCCCAAAACGTCACTGCCGGTTTCCGACACAACGACCGCCCCGATGCGGCGCGCGGACAGGATGGTCGCCACTTCGGCCAGGGTCGCCGAGGGGGGAACCGTCGTGACGGCGGTATCGCCCTTCACCTTAAGAATCTTCTGCACGGTCATTGAAGAATTCTCCTTTTCTTTCCCAATCAATCCGCCTTGCGCAACTTTCTGTCAAGCGATGGCTTCCAGCCGGTGCAGCTCGCGCCGAATTCCCTCGGCCAGCCGGTCGGCAAAGCGGTTCATCCGTTCAACCCTTTGGTCGTCGGCATGGCGGATCAGCCAGAAGGCGCGGGTCAGGCTGACCTCGGCCATCATCACCCGTTCCAGTTCAGGCGCGGCCGGCAGCGCGAAATCATGCACGATACCGATCCCCGCCCCATGCCGCAGCCAGTTCAGTTGCACCGAGACGGAATTGGACCCGAGCGGCACCGATCCCGCCCCGATCTCGGCCAGGTAATCCAGTTCCTTGTCAAAGATCATGTCGGGAATGTAGCCCACCACCCGGTGCCCCTGCAGGTCGGCCCGTGTCAGGGGCCGACCATGCCGTGCCAGGTAGTCGCGGCTTGCGGCAAGATGCAGCCGGTAATCGGTCAGCTTCTGCACCGTCAGCCGCCCCGCCGTCGGGGGCGATACGGCGATGGCCATGTCGGCCTCGCGTTTCGACAGGTTGAAGACGCGCGGCAGGGCGACGATCTGCACCTCCAGCCCCGGATTGTCGTCACAGATTGCGGCCACCACCTGCGGCAGAAGGTAGTTCGCGCACCCATCCGGCGCACCGATGCGGATCTGCCCGGTCAGCGCGCCGGTACCGCCCCGCAACTCTTCGGCCACCGCCGCCATGGCCTGCTCGGCGGCCTCGGCATGGGGCACCAGCCGCGCCCCCTCATCCGTCAGGACATAGCCTTGCGGGCTTTTCGCGAACAGCCGCGCCGACAGCGCCTGTTCGAAACGGACGATTCGGCGGCCCACGGTCGCGGGGTCGATCCGCAGCGCACGGCCCGCGCCCGACAGGCTTTCGCTGCGCGCCACGGCCAGGAAAATCCGCAGGTCATCCCAGTCGGCCATGCTGCACCCTTTGCGTTTCTGCAAATCATTTTTGAAATCTTGCCGCTGTTGCGCGCATTTCCGCAAGGCTATTGTCGCGTCAGCAGTTTCCGGGAGGGACCGATGAAAGAACTGACACACTGGATCAACGGCAAGCATGTAAAGGGCACCTCGGGGCGCTTTGCCGATGTGTTCAACCCGGCCACGGGCGAGGTGCAGGCCCGCGTGCCGCTCGCCTCGAAGGCCGAGCTTGACCATGCGGCGGCCGAGGCCGCCAAGGCCCAGGTGAAATGGGGCGCGACCAACCCGCAGCGCCGCGCGCGGGTGATGATGGAATTCGTGCGCCTTCTGAACCGCGACATGCAGAAGCTGGCGGAAGTGCTGTCGAGCGAGCATGGCAAGACGGTGCCCGATGCCAAGGGCGACATCCAGCGCGGGCTCGAGGTGATCGAGTTCTGCATTGGTGCGCCGCATCTGCTGAAAGGCGAGTTCACCGACAGTGCCGGCCCCGGCATCGACATGTATTCCATGCGCCAACCGGTCGGCGTGGCGGCGGGCATCACCCCGTTCAACTTTCCGGCGATGATCCCGATGTGGAAGATGGGCCCGGCCCTTGCCTGCGGCAATGCCTTCATCCTGAAGCCGTCCGAGCGCGACCCCTCGGTGCCGCTGATGCTGGCGGAACTGATGCAGGAGGCAGGGCTGCCTGATGGCGTGCTGCAGGTCGTGAACGGCGACAAGGAATCGGTGGATGCCATTCTCGACAACCCGCATATCGGGGCCATCGGCTTTGTCGGGTCGACCCCCATCGCGGAATACATCTATGGCCGCGGCTGTTCCAACGGCAAGCGGGTGCAGTGTTTTGGCGGTGCCAAGAACCACATGATCATCATGCCCGATGCCGACATGGATCAGGCGGCGGATGCGCTTGTGGGTGCGGGCTATGGCGCGGCGGGCGAACGCTGCATGGCGATCTCGGTCGCCGTGCCGGTGGGCGAGGCTACGGCGGATGCGCTGATCGAACGGCTGATCCCGCGGATCGAAAAGCTGAAGGTCGGCCCCTATACCGCCGGGAACGATGTGGACTACGGCCCGGTCGTGACCGCCGCCGCCAAGGCCAACATCCTGCGGCTGGTGGAAAGCGGCATCGCGCAGGGGGCAAAGCTGGTGGTCGATGGCCGCAACTTCAACTTGCAGGGCTATGAGAACGGGTTCTTTGTCGGCCCGCACCTGTTCGACCATGTGACGACCGACATGGAGATTTACCGCAAGGAAATCTTCGGCCCCGTGCTGTCCACCGTCCGCGCCAAGACCTACGAAGAGGCTTTGGGCTATGCGATGGATCATGAATACGGCAACGGCACGGCGATCTTCACCCGCGACGGCGACACGGCGCGCGATTTTGCGGCGCGGGTGAATGTGGGCATGATCGGGATCAACGTGCCCATTCCGGTGCCGCTGGCCTATCACACCTTCGGCGGCTGGAAGAAATCGGCCTTCGGGGACCTGAACCAGCACGGGCCAGATGCCTACCGTTTCTACACCCGGACCAAGACCATCACCTCGCGCTGGCCGTCCGGCATCAAGGAAGGCGCAAGCCTGAACTTCCGCCCGATGGACTGATCGCGACGGTGCACCTCTGGCGCCGACCCGCCAGAGGTGCACCCGTCGCGGAGGAACCCTGTCTGCGACCCGCCCCCCTGGACGTGGCACGCGGCGCGCCGACCATATCTGCGCTGATCGACTGCCCCCGGGGGGCGAGCGCGGCATCCGCGCGACAGCCCTGTCCGTTCGCCATTGCGCGCGTGCACGTATCGGAACGGCGGCTGGTCTGTCCGGCCGCCAAGACGTGCAGGCCCCTCAGGGGGCCACGGATCGGATCAGGGATGGGTCATCGCCACAGCGTCACCGATAACCGGTTACCACCGGTGAACACCGCCGCTGACATCGCCTGCGTCGCCGACCAGTTCGATGGTGCCCTTTTCCGTATCCAGCCGACTGACCGCAAACAGCGTGTCATTCGCGCTGTGAATATAGCCTGTGTAGCCTTGCGGCGGATTTCGCAGCTTGTTCGACTGATGCAAGGCGGTCAGTCCGAAAGCGGTCGCCCAGACATTGTTCGCATGTGCTGCGTCGGCCAGATAGCCGCCCAGGCCTTCCGGATAGGTGACATGCGCGACGCGCGCGCGAGACTCGCTCCCAAGGGGCACCGGCTGAACCGGACCGCCGGTCCGGTCACGCGTGATGTTCATCCTCGGCATGGGTGATCGCTCCTTTTCAACGGTCCCGGAAGACGGGCAACCCCGCCGTTTCGGCAGGCTAATGCATTCGCGCAGGGCAGGATACATTTTTTACGGTACCAAGGTCACCTTGCACCCGCGCAGGCCGACCCCGCCTTGGGCACCGCCCGCACTGCACCCGTGACGGCGGCTTGCTGTTCTTTTGGTCGGGCAATGGTGCGCCCTTGCCAGCCTGCGACAGGTCGCCGCAGTGACCGAAAGCGGGATCAGATCAAGGACCGTGCATGCGTTCCGGTCGATGCTGGCCCATCTGCGGGGGTCATCCCTGCAGGCATTCCTGAAAGGACAGACAATGTTCAAGACCAATGTCGGAACCGTTGATCGCGCCCTGCGCGTTCTGGTCGGAGTTGCCCTGCTCGCCTGGTTCTTCGCCGACCAGGGCACGGGCTTTTGGCACTATGCCAAGCTGATCGGCATCGTTCCGATCATCACGGCGCTGATGAGCTCGTGCCCGCTTTACACCGTGCTTGGCCTGTCAAGCTGCGCGCTGAACCGCGCCTGAGGCCAGAGGAACCAGGGGCGGACTGTCCGTATCTCTGGCAGCGCGGCGACCCTTTCCGCGCGCTGCCGGATCAGGAAGCAGTCCCCGCAGGACAGCGCTGCGGGGACTGCGAAGCCGCTGGCCGGATCAACCGGGCAGGACGGCCAGCGCCGCCTTGCGCCCGCGCGACGCGCCAAGCGCCAGCAGGCCGGTGACCAGCAACAGCCCGCCCGCAGGCAGCGGCACCGGGGCAACGGTGAACCCTGCCAGCGTGAAGTCGTCATTGCCCAGACCGTCGACGAACGGCGTCCCCGAAGCGCGGACGCGGAACGAAGTCACGTCGGCGTCAAGCGCCATGCTGTTCAGGACCGAGGCCCTGTAGCTGCCGACCAGGGCGTTGTTCACGAACAGGTCCACATCGTCATTGCTGTCTACATGGCCAAGCGCAATCTTCTTCAGCTTTACCAGCCAATCGAAGTGGACAGTCAGATATTCGGACGAAAAGATCGGAAAGCCGTCGATATTGCCGACGTTTGAATCAGGGTTGCCGTTGACGCCCAGACCGGTTGCAGTCTGGCTGATGCGGGAAGACGAATTGAGGATGCCCGAGGCACCCGGCGTGATCGTGAAACCGGAACCGGCCAGCGCATTGACTTGCGGCCCAACGGTGTTGAACACATAGGTCGCCGCCGGAGCGGTGCCGGCCGAAAGTGCAATGGCCGCAAGGGCCCCGAAAAGGGAAGTGACGTGCATGACAAAAGCCTTTCCTGATGCCGGAGCAGGCCGGGCAGTTCCAATCCGTCTGAGAGGATGTGGGCCGATGCGCCGCTTTCGAATTCAACTCGAAGGCATCTGATCCCGACACAGGAATGGATAAAGAAAGACACGAGTCGAGGAAACACAAAGATGAACAGTTCGTTAACGCGTGGCGGAGTACCCGGGCTGCCACTTTTCCATCATCCGGACCACGGATCGACGACAGGCCACCTTGCCGCAGCCGAAGGTTCGGACGTGGGTTCCCAAACGAAACAGGCCACCCAACCGGGCGGCCTGCTGTTCTGACCCGTGAGGAAGGCTGCGCTCAGGCGCGTGCCTTGCGGCGACGCAGAGCGGCCAGACCGCCAACAGCGCCAACCAGAAGCAGGCCTGCGGCCGGCAGCGGCACCGGCGCGGGCGGCGGCGGGTTTACCTGCTCGCCGCCGACATACAGCGACAGATGCGAGATATCGGGCTGCTTTCCACCGCTGTTCAGGATGTCGTTCGTCGTCCAGGTGCCGCTCAGCTTGGTCACGTCCAGCAGATACGCCACCCAAGCCTCGGCACCGCCCTTCACGACGAGCGCGGCCTTGGTCCAGTTGTTGAAGGTCGAAACCGACCAGACACCCGACTTGGCACCAACCGGCGTCGCCAGAAGATTGAAGGGTGACACGGTCTCATCCCCGGTATCCTGCGCCGACTTGCCGCCAAAGATCCAGTTCTTCACGCCGAACACGCCGGCACCGCTGTTGAAGCCGTTCATGTCCGCAGCGCTGTCGTTGTTGCCGGCAACAGTCTGACAGGCGGTCGAAGTCGTCAGGCTCAGGATGCTGCACTGCGGCTGCACCACAGGCGCCTTGGGCACCGCCAAGGCAGCCCCGGTCGACACAAACGCCACCGCACAGGAAACCGCCATCACTTTCAAATTCCGGGCAATTCGCATTATACGTCTCCTTCTCGTGAATTCACTTCAGGAAGACACCCTTGCCGTAGCGGCGGGCCGAAATGAAGAAGATTTTTCCAAAATGCTTGAAATACACGCCAAGGCTGAAAAATCGGGCAGCTTGGACCCG
>JAAFHX010000084.1:10304-16933 GCA_013297695.1 Rhodobacterales bacterium
TCCCGCATAGGATGAACGCCGTTTCTGAAATGAAAAATCTGCACTCCGACCTTTTCGAGGCGAGACAGTGCTGGGCGAATCACCCTGCGCGCGCCTGCCGCCACTTCTCGGCGCCCGCCCCTGCTACCTGCCCATGCCCGCCCGCAGCCGCGCCGAAAACGCCGCGCTGTCGGGGCCTGCGGGGCCGACCGGCGGTACCCGCGCCTCGGCCTCGATCTGCGCCAGAGGCACATCGGCGGGCAGCAGCCCGACCCGTTGCAGATAGCCCGCAATGAACCCCGACAGGAAGATGCGGCGGTCCAGCGGCAGGCCCGGTTCCACCTCGCGCGCCATCTGCCAGATCACCGTGGTGCAGTTGGTCGTGGCGGTGTTGTAAAAACGCGGGTTCGCCGCCAGATCGTTGCCCAGGGCGACAAGGTTCAGGAACATCCGCTGCATCAGTTCGGGCGGCGCGGTCAGGCGGTACAGCGATACCGTCTCGTGCCGAAGATCGGTGCGCAGGCGCAGGATGTCACGCTCGTCCGCCGCGATCAGCACAAGGTCGAACTTGCGGAAGAAACCGCCGATGGCCGTAAAGGCCTCGCCTTTCTGCTTGCGGATTTCGGCCGAGAACACGACATGCGTGCCGTCGGCGAAACCGAAGCTCATCAGCGTATGGGCGATGGCAGGGTTCGCCCAGACCGATGATATCAGGTCCACCGATGTCAGGTCGGACAGGCGGTACTCCCGCGTTTCCCAGCCTCCGGCAAAGCTGTCGGGGGTGGACCAGTCAAAGTTGCGCACATGGGCAAGGGTGACAAGATCGCCCTGTACCGTGCCCGTCACGCCGAATTCCACATCCGGTGCCCAGACGCGGTCATTCGACGGGCGGATGGTCGAATACCAGACCGCCGCAACCGCCACGACCGCCACCAGCAGCCCCCAGAAGGCCCGCGATCTGCGCCACCACAGCACCGCCAGCCCCCCCGCCGCCAGCGCGGTGCCCGCCTGCATCCCCTGCCGCAGCGGCGGCTCAAGCTGAAACTGCAGAGCCATTGCCAGAAGGATCAGAAAGATCGCCACCGCAAGGGCCGTCAGCCCCCGCCAGATGCCCCGGATGATGCCGCCAGCCGCCATGCCCTGCCCCCGTTTTCGCGGACACTGGCACAGCCTGCGCCGCGTCTCCAGCCGTTACTCGGCGGCGTGCTTGCGGGGTTTCAGCATATCGCGCAGGTAGCGCCCGGTATGGCTGCGGTCCACCTTCGCCACCTCTTCCGGCGTGCCGGTGGCCACGATCTCGCCCCCTCCGTCGCCGCCTTCGGGGCCGATGTCGATGATCCAGTCGGCGGTTTTGACGACATCGAGGTTGTGTTCGATCACCACCACCGTATTGCCCTGTTCGACCAGTTCATGCAGCACTTCCAGCAGCTTCTTCACATCTTCGAAGTGCAGGCCGGTGGTTGGCTCATCAAGGATGTACAGCGTGCGGCCCGTGGCGCGGCGCGACAGTTCCTTTGACAGCTTGACCCGCTGCGCCTCGCCGCCCGACAGCGTGGTCGCCTGCTGGCCGACCTTGATGTAGCCAAGGCCGACCTGCATCAGCGCGTCCATCTTCTCGCGGATACTCGGCACAGCCTGGAAAAAGCCCTGAGCATCTTCAACCGTCATGTCAAGAACATCGGCAATGCTCTTGTTCTTGAACTTTATTTCCAGCGTTTCGCGGTTGTAGCGCGCGCCTTTGCAGGTTTCGCAGGTGACATAGACATCGGGCAGAAAGTGCATCTCGATCTTGATCAGACCATCGCCCTGGCACGCCTCGCAGCGCCCGCCCTTGACGTTGAAGCTGAACCGTCCGGGCTGATAGCCGCGCGCCTTGGCCTCGGGCAGGCCCGCGAACCAGTCGCGGATGGGCGTGAAGGCGCCGGTATAGGTTGCGGGGTTCGACCGGGGCGTGCGGCCGATGGCGCGCTGGTCGATATCGATGACCTTGTCGAGGTGTTCGAAGCCCCGGATGGTCTCGCAGGGTGCGGGCGTTTCATGCGCGCCGTTCAGGCGGCTGGCGGCGGTCTTGAACAGCGTCTCGATGGTCAGCGTGGACTTGCCGCCGCCCGACACACCGGTCACGCAGACGAACATGCCCAACGGGAACTCGGCAGTGACATTGCGCAGGTTGTTGCCCGTGGCCCCGACGACGACCAGCTTTTTCCCGTTGCCCTTGCGCCGGGTACGCGGCACGGCAATCTCGCGCGCGCCCGACAGGTACTGCCCGGTCAGGCTGGCCGGGTCGGCGGCCACCTCGGCCGGTGTGCCGTGGCTGACGACCTGCCCGCCATGCACCCCCGCCCCCGGGCCGATGTCAAAGACGTAATCCGCCTCGCGGATCGCATCTTCGTCATGTTCCACCACCAGCACCGTATTGCCCTGATCCCGCAGGTTCTTCAGCGTCGTCAGCAGCCGGTCATTGTCGCGCTGGTGCAGCCCGATGCTGGGCTCGTCCAGCACATACAGCACCCCCGTCAGCCCCGAACCGATCTGGCTTGCCAGGCGAATCCGCTGGCTTTCCCCGCCCGACAGCGTTCCCGCCGCGCGGGCCATGGTCAGATAGTTCAGGCCCACATTCACCAGAAAACCCAGCCGTTCGCGGATTTCCTTCAGGATCGCCCGCGCAATCTCGTTCTTCTGCGGCCCCAAAGTATCGGGCACGGTGCCGATCCAGGCATGCGCCTCGGCAATCGACATCTGCACCACCTGCCCCACATGCACACCCGCGATCTTCACGGCCAGCGCCTCGGGCTTCAGCCGGTAGCCGTGGCAGGTGCCGCAGGCGCGGTTGTTCTGGTAGCGCTCCATCTCCTCGCGCGACCAGGCGGAATCGGTCTCGCGATAGCGGCGTTCCATGTTCGGGATGATGCCTTCGAACACGCGCGACACTTCGTAGACCCGGCCGCCCTCGTCATAGCGGAACTTGATCTCTGTGCCGCCCGATCCGCGCAGGAAAACCTCGCGCACCTCTTCCGGCAGGTCCTTCCATTTCTTTTTCCTGTCGAACCCGTAATGTTTCGACAGCGCCTCGATGGTCTGCGCCGAATAGGGCGATTTGGTCTTGGCCCAGGGGGCCAGCGCGCCCTGCAGCAGGGTCAGGTTCTGATCCGGCACGACAAGGCGTTCGTCAAAGAACAGCTCCACCCCCAACCCGTCGCAAACCGGGCAGGCCCCGGTGGGCGCGTTGAAGGAAAACAGTCGCGGCTCGATCTCGGCGATGGTGAAACCGCTGACAGGGCAGGCGAATTTCTCGGAATAGGTGATCCTTGCCGGGTCGCCTTCGCCCTCGGCCGGCGCGGTTTCCAGAATGGCGATGCCGTCGGCCAGGTCGAGCGCGGTGCGGAAGCTGTCGGCCAGCCGGGTCTGGATGCCGTCGCGCACCACGATCCGGTCCACCACCACGTCGATGTCATGGCGCAGCTTCTTGTCCAGCGTGGGCGCGTCTTCCAGCTCGAAGAAAGCGCCATCCACCTTCACCCGCTGAAACCCCTGCTTGCGCAGGTCAAGGAATTCCTTGCGGTATTCCCCCTTCCGCTCGCGCACGATGGGGGCCAGCAGATAGGCGCGGGTGCCTTCGGGCAGGGCCATGACCGCATCGACCATATCCTGCACCTGCATCGCGGTGATCGGCAGGCCGGTCGCGGGGGAATAGGGCGTGCCGACGCGGGCATACAGCAGGCGCAGGTAGTCATAGATCTCGGTCACCGTGCCGACGGTGGACCGGGGGTTCTTCGAGGTCGTCTTCTGTTCGATTGAAATCGCGGGCGACAGGCCGCTGATGTGATCCACATCCGGCTTGCCCATCATGTCGAGGAACTGGCGCGCATAGGCCGACAGGCTTTCGACATAGCGCCGCTGCCCCTCGGCATAGATCGTGTCGAAGGCGAGGCTGGATTTGCCCGACCCCGACAGCCCGGTGATCACCACCAGCCGGTCGCGCGGAATGTCCACGTCGATGCCCTTGAGGTTGTGCTCGCGCGCGCCGCGCACCTCGATGAACTTCTGTTCGGCCATAGCGCGCCCCCAACACTTCCCCAGTCGCCACACATAGGACAGGCCAAGCGAGTCTCCAACCTGAAAATGTGAACAGAGGGTGAACACCGTGAGACAAGCTGCAGCAGGGCAGAAATCGACGAGCCAGACCTTGAAAACAGGATCACATTCTATTTAATGCATTTGAAGACACACTGCGGACAGAAGCGCCGCCCGATGGAAAGTTGCCTCATGGCCTGGTTCAGAAGAACGCCCGCCGAACGCCCGCTGTCGGTCGCCGAAGCCATTCCCCGCGTCGAACGCGGTGATCTGACGCTGATCGACGTGCGTGAACTGGGCGAAGTTCAATCAACCGGCATGGCGAAAGGTGCCGTGCATGTGCCCCTGACCTCGCTGCCGGCACGCGCCGACCCGCGCCATCCGAACCATGACCCGGTTCTGGACCCGTCGCGCCCCATCGCGGTCTATTGCCTCAGCGGCGCACGCAGTGAACGGGCCGCGCAGATGTTGCGCACCATCGGCTATGCCCAGGTTCACAATCTGGGCGGGCTCAAGGACTGGCAGGCGGCGGGCGGCAAGCTTTCGGGCTGACCGGCCCGCGCCGCCGCGCCTGCAAGGCGTGGATCGCGATGCCTGCCACGCACGGCGGCGCCGCGAACCCGATTACCCCCGCCGGGCCGAAGGCAGCGACAAGAAACGCAAGCAGAGGCGTGCCCGTGGTCGTTCCCAGATTGCCCAGTTGCGCCACGGCCCCCGACGCCATGGCGCGATCCTCGTCATCCGCATTCAGTTGCGGGATCGACGCAAAGGATGCCCCCTGCACGATCCCCATCGCCGCCGCCAACAAAAGGGCCGCCGCCAGACGCCCCGGCTCGGATGGCCAGAGGAAAGCCATGGCGACCGTGGCCACCAGCCCTGCCGCGAACCCTGCCTGCACCAGCCGCACCGCCGTGATCCGCCGCAACAGCCAGACGCCCGCCGTCAGCGACACCGCGATGCTGACCAGCGGCATTGCCGCCGCCGCATGGGGCCGGAACCCGCCCATCAGCGGCGGCAGCAGCGTCAGAAGTGCCACATAGAGGATGGTATAGCAGAAGAACCCCATGGCCGGGGCGCCGACGCGCGGGCTGCGGTAGATCAGCCCGTGCTGTCGCAGCAGCGTCGGTACGGAAAATGGCTCTGCCGCGCCGCGCGGGGTGTCGGGCAGCAGCAGCGCCAGCAGCAGCGCAAGCCCCGTCATCAGGGCAGCATGCGCCAGAAACAACCCGCCGATGCCCGAAGCCGAAACCAGCACCGGCCCGACCAGCGCCAGCAGCGCGAAAGACACGCCGAAAAAACTGGACCACAGCGTCATCACCAGCCCCTGCCAGCGTTGTGGCGCGGTCTGGGCAATCATCACAGGCCCCACGACCACGATGGCCAGATGCGACAGCCCTTCCAGAATGCGCGACGCCAGCATCAGCGGCAGCGGCGGCAGCGTCGCCTGAAAAGCCGACAGACCGGCCCCAAGCAGCAGGGCCGCCACGATCACCCGCCGCAGTCCCAGCCGCTGCACCACGATCCCCGCCGTCGTGCCGAACACCAGCCCCACGAAACCGACGACCGACACCATGACCGCAATGGCTGGAGCCGACCCATAGACCGCCACCAGGTCGTAAAAGATCACGCTGATCTTGCCGAATTGCGCCGCCGCCCCCAGTCCCGCCGACCAAAGCGCCAGGACCGTGACCGCCGCGCGTGCGGGGCTCACATCCCCGACCTAGAAGTGGATCGCGCGGCCATAGGCATCGAGCACCGATTCGTGCATCATTTCCGACAGGGTCGGATGCGGGAAGACCGTCTCCATCAGGTCTGCCTCGGTCGTCTCCAGCGTGCGCGCCACCACATAGCCCTGAATCAGTTCGGTCACTTCCGCCCCGACCATATGCGCCCCCAGCAACTCGCCGGTCTTGGCATCGAAGATGGTCTTGACCAGCCCTTCGGACTCTCCAAGCGCAATCGCCTTGCCGTTCCCGATGAAGGGGAAACGGCCGACCTTGATGTCGTAGCCTGCGGCCTTGGCCTTTTCCTCGGTCAGGCCCACGCTCGCCACCTGCGGCTGGCAGTAGGTGCAACCGGCAATGGAATTCGGCTTGATCGGATGCGGATGCAGCCCGGCGATCAGTTCGGCCACCATGACGCCCTCGTGGCTTGCCTTGTGCGCCAGCCAGGGCGCGCCTGCGATGTCGCCGATGGCATACAGCCCCTCGACCCCGGTGCGGCAGTATTCGTCGGTCACCACATGCGTCCGGTCGATCTTCACGCCCAGGGCCTCAAGCCCCAGACCTTCGACATTGCCCACGATCCCCACGGCGGAAATCACCGTGTCGAACGCCATGGTTTCGGTCCTGCCGTTCGACTCGATATGCGCGATCACGCCGGTGCCGGGTGTGCGGTCCAGCTTTTTGACCGCAGATTTCTCCATGATCTTCATGCCTTGCTTGACGAAGCTTTTCTTCGCAAAGGCGCTGATCTCGGCGTCTTCCACGGGCAGCACGCGGTCCATCACCTCGACCACCGTGGTATCGGCCCCAAGGGTGTTGAAGAACGACGCGAACTCGATCCCGATGGCGCCC
>JAAFHX010000085.1 GCA_013297695.1 Rhodobacterales bacterium
CCCGGCGCGCCCGACCGGCCCCGGCACCCGCCGCCCCCCGGGCAAGGGCGGCCCGCCCCGGTCGCGCTGACGACGCCCCCGCCCGCGCGACAGCCGCACACCTGCCCTGTCCGCAGACGGCCCGCTTCTGTTGTCCCGTCGCATGATGCCTCTGGAACGGCCCGGTCCGCTGGCCTATAGTCCGCCTCGAAAGTTGTGGCCGGTTCGTCAGGCGAAGGAAATTGCATGTCGGATACGATGCTGCAGAAGCTCGCCTTCTTTCTGCTTCTTGCGCTGATCCTGTATGTCTCGACGCTTGACGGGGCAGCCTTCGCCGTCGGGGGCCTCTGATGGCGCAGAAATTCGGCGGAAAATACAGCCCGTCCGGTGCGCCGGCACAGCCGGGGATGCCCGACGATGCGGCGCGGCCCAGCTTTCAGGGCAAACGGCGGTCGCGCGCGGGCGGTCGGGTGAACCTGCTGTTCTTCGTGCCGCTGCTGATGGCGATCCGCGCCTTTCAGTCTGACCCGGCGACGATGATCCTGTATCTGGCCGCTGCCGGAACGCTGGTGCTTTCCGCCTGGCTGACGCGCGAAGGCATTCTGGCACAGGAAGCCTATGACGGGCGCACCATCGCCAGGCGCCCGGCCATTCCGCGCAAGCTGTTCGGTGCCGCGCTGACCGGGGCCGGGCTGTTTCTCGGCGGTCTTGCCGGCGGGGCCGGGCTGGTCACGCCCCTTCTTTTCGCGGTGATCGGGGTCGTGCTGCACGTTGCTTCGTTCGGGCCCGACCCGCTGCGCGACAAGGGGGCCGAAGGGATCGATCCGTTCCAGTCCGACCGCGTCGCCCGCGCGGTGGACGAAGGCGAAAAGCACCTGACCGCCATGAAGGATGCCATTCTGCGCGCGCAGGACCGCCAGCTTGAGGCGCAGGTAGGCCGCTTTTCCGAAACCGCGCGAAAGCTGTTCCGCACGGTCGAGGGCGACCCGCGCGACCTGACCGGCGCACGCAAGGATATCGGCGTCTTCCTCAGGGCCGCGCGCGATGCGACCGCCAAGTTCGCAGACCTTTACGCCCAGACGCGTGACCCGAAGGCGCGGGCCGATTACGAAAGCCTGCTGGCCGACCTTGACCGCCATTTCAAGGCGCGCACGGCGGCGCTGCTGTCCAACGACCATACCGACCTTGACGTGGAAATCGGCGTGTTGCGCGAGCGGCTGGCGCTTGAAGGGCCAAGTGCCCTGTCCACCTCTGTCTTTTCCGACGCAACCCCCTCTCCCGCCCCCCTGAAAAGCGAGTCCGATTGATGTCCGACGCCCTTCGCAGCGAAGCCGCCGCCACCCTTGCCGCCGCCGAACAGGTGACCTCGGCCCTGCTGCCGGTTCCCGTACCCGCCGCCGACGTGGTGGCGCTGAGCGCCGCACCCGCCCCGCTGGCCGAGGCGATCCGCAAGCGCATGGCCGAAATCGACATGGGCAATACCCAGTCGATCATCTCGTTCGGCTCGGCCGCACAGTCGGAACTGCAGGTCATCAGCCAGGCCATGCTGCAGGACGTCAAGAACAAGGATGTCGGCCCGGCGGGCGATGCCTTGCGGTCCATGGTCACCACGCTGCGGGGCTTTTCCGCCTCGGAACTCGACGTGCGCCGCGAGCGGAGCTGGTGGGAACGCCTGACCGGGCAGGCCGCGCCCTTTGCCGAGTTCATCGCCAAATTCGAAAGCGTGCAGAACCAGATCGACAGCATCACCGAGACGCTGCTGGGGCATGAGCATACGCTGCTGAAGGACATCAAGTCGCTGGACCTGCTGTATACCAAGACGCTGGCCTTCTATGACGAACTGGCGCTGTACATCGCGGCGGGCGAGGCAAAGCTGACCGAGATCGACACGACCGATGTTCCGGCCCGAGAGGCCGCCGTGACTGCGGCCCCCGAGGCCGAACAGGTGATGAAGGCCCAGCAACTGCGCGACCTGCGCGCCGCGCGCGACGATCTGGAACGCCGCATCCATGACCTCAAGCTGACGCGGCAGGTCACGATGCAGTCGCTGCCCTCGATCCGGCTGGTGCAGGAAAACGACAAGAGCCTGGTCACCAAGATCAACTCCACCCTCGTGAACACCGTGCCCTTGTGGGAAACCCAGCTTGCGCAGGCGGTGACGATCCAGCGGTCGAAACAGGCGGCAGAAGCGCTGCGCGAGGCCAATGACCTGACCAACGAACTGCTGACCTCGAACGCCAGGAACCTGCAGGAAACCAACCGCGTCGTGCGCGAGGAGATGGAGCGCGGCGTGTTCGACATCGAGGCGGTCAAGCAGGCCAACGCCACCCTGATCGCCACGCTGCAGGAAAGCCTGCAGATCGCCGATGCCGGCAAGATGAAACGCGCGGCGGCCGAGATCGAACTGACCAAGATGGAGCACGAACTGCGCGACACGCTGGCCGCCAGCCGCGCCCGCGCGCTGCCCGGGGCTTCGGCCTGACCGGAACGGAAAGGCGGTCACCGCCATGCGATTGCTGCCGGGGCGACGTGTCAGGGCCATGGCCGTTCTGGCCCTGACGGGTCTGGTCGCCTGCGCGCCCGCGCCCGTTCCGCCCCCCGTGGCTGAACCCGAGCCCGCGCCGCAGGCGGTGCCGCCCCCCGCCGCGCCAAAGCCGTCCGCGGCCAGCGCCGAGGCGCGCGCGCGCTATGCCCGCGTGCAGTCCGACCTGCTGGCACAGGGGCTGTTGCGCACCGATGGCGGGGGGACCGATGCCCCCTTTACCGACCGGATGCTGGCCGACAACTTCATCCGGATCGCGCTTTATGACGAATATGCCCCGTCAGGCGGCGCGCTGGTGCAGCAGACGACCGTCAGCCGGTTGCGCAGGTGGGAACAGCCGGTGCGCATCGGGTTGACCTTCGGTGCCTCGGTGCCCGCCGACCGCCGCGCCACGGATACCGCCCGCGTCGCGTCCTATCTGGCGCGGCTGTCGCGGATCACTGGCCACCCGATCCGGCTGTCGGACGCCAACCCGAATTTCCTTCTGTACATCGTGAACGAGGATGAACGCCGCGCCCTTGGCCCGGTGGTCCGCGCGGCGCTGCCCGGCCTGTCGCCGGGCGAGGTGGCGGGGATCACCCAGATGGACCCGAACACCTACTGTCTGGTCTATGCGCTGTCGGGCAGCGACGGGGCCACCTATACCCGCGCCTTTGCCGTCATCCGGTCGGAACACCCCGACCTGATGCGCCTGTCCTGCCTGCACGAGGAACTGGCGCAGGGCCTGGGCCTGGCCAACGACAGCCCGCAGGCCCGCCCGTCGATCTTCAACGACGACGAGGAATTCGCGCTGCTGACCCCGATGGACGAATACATGCTGCGCATGCTGTACGACCCCACCCTGCGCCCCGGCATGACCGAAGCCGAGGTCCGCCCCATCGTCTACCCGCTTGCCGCCCGGATGCTGGGCGGGGCAAGCTGAGCCGATGCTGGACCTTCTTTCGCCAACAAACTTCGACTTCTTTGCGCGGTTTTTCCTAGCGGGCTTCATCCTCTACTCGGTTCGATCACGTTATGTTCTTGGAGAGAAGCCCAAGGCGACCGAGGTCGTGGTCGAGGCGGTCGTGCTGAGCCTGATCAATCAGCTCGTCTTTATGATCCTTACGCCAACCTTTACCGGTCTTGCGGGAGTGCTTCCGGCATCCGTGTTGGGTCTTGTCAATTTCGTGTCCGGTGGGCGTGCACCCTTCTTCATCGAGGTGTTGATCCTTCCGGCAACGCTTGGTGTCATGTTCGGCCTGTTTCTGCGAAATGGGTGGAATTCGGCCGTATTGAGCCGCATGGCAATGCCGATCGTGCACCCCACACGGCGTGCCTACGACTTCGCGTTCGGTGAGAACCGCCGGGAAAGCTTTGTGATCGTTACCTACGCCGACGGTACAACGGTCTACGGCTTCTTCGGTGCAAACTCTTTGGCTGCATCCGACAGCGAACGTAGCGATCTGTATCTGGAGCAGCTATATGACGTCGAGGATGATGGAACTTGGGTCGCGACCAAGCCACCAAAAGCTGCGCTGTTGATGCTGAGCGATCTGCGCTCCATTGAATTCATTCCAGCCACGACGGAGGTTCAAGATGAATAGCAAACTTCTCAATGATGGATACAGGCCGGCCCCGAGGCCGGGGACTGCGCAGAATGGGTACCAGCCCAAGCAGCCGACAGATACCCGGCCTGCACCACCGGTCCCGCCGAAGACGACCTCATCCGTGGTAAAACCGAAGGAGTGACTCCACATGGTTCTCGGCTTCCTGAAAGGCGAATTCGTCGATGTCATCTCGTGGCTCGATGATACCCGCGACACGATGGTCTGGCGGTTCGAACGGCATGGCAACGCCATCAAGTATGGTGCCAAGCTGACCGTGCGCGAAGGGCAGGCGGCGGTCTTCATCCATGAGGGGCAGCTTGCCGACGTGTTCGGCCCCGGCCTTTATCTGCTCGAAACCAACAACATGCCGATCCTGACGACCCTGCAGCACTGGGACCACGGGTTCCAGTCGCCGTTCAAGTCGGAAATCTATTTCATCAACACCACGCGCTTCAACAACCTGAAATGGGGTACCAAGAACCCGATCATGACGCGCGACCCGGAATTCGGCCCGGTGCGCCTGCGCGCCTTCGGCACCTATTCGATGCGCGTCGCCGACCCCGGCAAGTTCATGACGGAAATCGTCGGCACCGACGGCGAGTTCACCTCCGACGAGATCAGCTTTCAGATCCGCAACGTGATCCTGCAGGAAGTCAGCCGCGTTCTGGCGCAGGCCAACATCCCGGTGCTGGACATGGCGGCGAACACCGCCGATCTGGGCAAGCTCATCACCGCCGCCATCGCGCCGAAAATTGCAGACTACGGCCTGACCCTGCCGGAATTCTACATCGAGAACATCAGCCTGCCCGAAGAGGTGGAAAAGGTGCTGGACAAGCGCACGTCCATCGGGATCGCGGGCGATCTGAACAAGTACATGCAGTTCAACACTGCCGAAGGCATGGCAAACCCCAACTCCGCCGCCGGTTCGATGGTGGGCATGGGCGTCGGTGCTGCCATCGGCGCGGGCATGGCGCAGCAGGGCGGCCCCTGGGGTGCGCCTGCGGCCACCCACACTGCCCCGCCGCCGCCGCCCCCCGCACCGTCCGAACCGGTCTGGCACATCGCGGTGGATGGCGAGACGACCGGCCCCTTCGACCGTGCCGTGCTGACCAACATGGCCGCCTCGGGCCGCCTTGGCCGCGCCAGCCTGGTCTGGACCCCGGGCCAGGACGGCTGGAAGCCTGCCGGGGAAACCGCGCTTTCCGCAGTTTTCGCCATGGTGCCGCCGCCGCCGCCCAAAGGCTGACCCGATGGCGCTGGCCTCGTTCCCCAAGGTCCCGCGCGCCGGGGGCCGACCGCCAGCGGGCGGCGAACACCGCTGGCCCTGCGACAGTTGCGGGTCCGACCTGCGCTTTGCGCCCGGGCAGTCCAGCCTTGTCTGCCCGCATTGCGGCCATGTGCAGACAATCCCCGCCGACAGCGACCGCGACAGGACCGCGGCCCTTGCCGAACTGGACCTGCGCGCCGCCTTGCGGGACGACCTGCCTGCCGTCGCGATGGAAGAGGTGCGGACCACCTCCTGCCCCAGTTGCGGCGCGATGGTGGAATTCGACGGCACCACCTTTTCAAAGGAATGCCAGTTCTGCGCCTCGCCCGTGGTGGTGGATGCAGGCAACAGCCGCCAGATCAGGCCGCAGGCGCTGATCCCCTTTGTGCTGACCGAAAACGAGGCGCGCGGCCGGATGGTGGACTGGCTGGGCCGCCTGTGGTTCGCCCCGAACGGTCTGGTCGAATATGCCCGCAAGGGCCGCAAGCTGGATGGCATGTATGTGCCGTTCTGGACCTTCGACGCCGCCACCCTCTCGCGCTATCGCGGCCAGCGCGGGGTCTATTATTACGAGACCCAGACCGTGACGGTGAACGTCAACGGCCGAAACGAACGCCGCCAGCAGCAGGTGCGCCGCACGCGCTGGTCCCCCGCGTCGGGCAGCGTCGCGCGGCAGTTCGACGATGTGCTGGTGCTCGGCTCGAAAAGCCTGCCCTACCGGCTGGGCGACGATCTGACCCCCTGGGACCTGTCGCGGCTTGTGCCCTACCGCCCCGATTATCTGTCGGGGTTCCAGGCCGAAGGCTACACCGTGCCCCTGGCCGAGGCGGATCAGGTCGGCAAGGCCAAGATGGCCGCCGTGATCCAGCGCGACGTGGCACAGGACATCGGCGGCGACGAACAGCGCATCGACCAGGTCGAAACGCAGTATGGCAACGAGACGTTCAAGCACATCCTGCTGCCGGTCTGGGTCGCCGCCTACCGCTATGGCGGGAAAAGCTATCGCTTCCTCGTGAACGGCCAGACCGGCGAGGTGCAGGGCGAACGCCCCTATTCGGCCTGGAAGATCGCGCTGGCCGTGCTGCTGGCGCTGATCGTGGCGGGCGCGGTCGTGTATCTGGCCCAGACGCAGGGCGGCACTGTAACGTTCCGGACCTACTGACACGGCCCGCGCGCAGGGCCCGTTGACACGCAGGGCCCGGCGCAGCACACAGCCCCATGGCGTCCGGAGTGCCCATGACCGACCTGTCCCGAGTCCTGCCCCATGCCCGCATTCCCGAACTGCCGAACCCCTATTTCGGCAAGGTCCGCGATTGCTATGACCTTCCCGACGGTCGCAGGCTCCTGATCTCGTCCGACCGCGTTTCGGCCTTTGACCGCATCCTTGCGGCGATCCCCTTCAAGGGGCAGGTGCTGACGCAAGTTGCCCGCTTCTGGTTCGACGCCACCGCCGACATCGCCGCGAACCATGTGATCGCCTATCCCGACCCGAACGTGGTGCTGGGCCACCGGCTGACCATCCTGCCGGTCGAGATCATCGTGCGCGGCTATCTGGCGGGCACCACCGGCACGTCGATCCTGACGCTGTACAAGGCGGGGCAGCGGCAGATGTACGGCCACACCCTGCCCGATGGCCTGCGCGACAACCAGGCCCTGCCCGCGCCGATCATCACCCCCACATCCAAGGCCTTCGACGGCGGCCATGACGAGCCGCTGACGCCGCAGGCGATCCTCGATCAGGGCCTGCTGACGCCCGCACAATGGGATCAGATTTCGGCGACCGCCCTCGCCCTCTTCGCACGCGGGCAGCAGATGGCCGCCGCACGCGGCCTGATCCTGGCAGACACCAAGTATGAATTCGGGCTGGACGCGCAGGGCCGCATCCTGCTGGCCGATGAAATCCACACCCCCGACAGCAGCCGCTACTGGCTGGCAGGCGGCTACGAGGCGGCGCTTGCCGCAGGCACCCGCCCGCCCTCGTTCGACAAGGATGTGATCCGCGCCTGGGTCGCCGCCCGCTGCGACCCCTACCGCGACCCGATCCCCGAAATTCCGCCCGACATGATCGCGGCCACGGCCCGGGTCTATGCCGACGCCTTCGCCGCCATCACCGGCCTGCCCTTCGTCCCCGACCTGACCGGTGCCACACCGCTTGACCGCATCCGCACCAACCTGGCCCCCTTCTTCCCCCCAACCCCCGGAGAGACCCGATGATCCTGAGCTGCGGCGAAGCCCTGATCGACATGCTCCCGCGTGAGACGACCCTGGGCGAGCCCGCCTTCTCGCCCTATGCTGGCGGCGCGGTGTTCAATACCGCCGTGGCGCTTGGTCGCCTCGGCGCACCCTCGGGCTTCTTCACCGGCCTATCGACCGACCTGTTCGGAGAGATCCTTGACCAGACGCTGGCGGCCTCGAAGGTCGATACCGCGCTCTGCGCCCGCTCGGGTCGCCCGACGACGCTTGCCTTCGTGAAACTGGTGAACGGGCAGGCCACCTATGCGTTCTATGACGAGAACACCGCCGGGCGGCTTCTGTCGGTGGCCGACCTGCCCGCCCTTCCGGCCAGCGTCAGCACCCTGTTCTTCGGCGGCATCAGCCTGGTGAACGACCCCGCCGCCAGCGCCTACGAGGCGTTCCAGACGCGCGAGGCCCCGGCCCGCGTCACCATGATAGACCCCAATATCCGCCCCGGCTTCATCACCGATGCCGTCGGCTACCGCGCCCGGATCGGGCGGATGATGGCCCAGGCCGATATCGTCAAGCTGTCGGACGAAGACCTGCACTGGCTGGAAGGCGACGGCGACCTGACCGCCCTCGCGCGCGGCCTTCTGGCGCGGGGGCCCAAGGTCGTGTTCATCACCGAAGGGGCAAGGGGCGCGCGCGCCGTCACCACCACGCAGGACCGCTTTGGTGCCGCAACGAAGGTCACCGTGGCCGATACGGTCGGCGCGGGCGATACCTTCAATGCGGGTGTCCTGTCGGCTTTCCACGCGGCGGGGGTCCTGGCAAAACCCGCGCTCGCCGCCCTTCCCGACACCGTGCTCGATGCCGCCCTGACACTTGGCACCCGCGCCGCCGCCGTCACCGTATCGCGCCCCGGTGCCAACCCGCCCTGGTCGCACGAGTTGTGAGGGCGGTCGTCCAGCGGGTGACCGGCGCTTCGGTCACGGTCGATGGCGCAATGATCGGCGACATCGGCCCGGGCCTGCTGATCCTGATCTGCGCCATGCAGGGCGATACTGACGCGCAGTCCGCGCAGCTTGCCGCAAAGATCGCCAAGCTGCGCATCTTCCGCGATGACGCGGGCCGGATGAACCTGTCGGTCCGCGACACCGGCGGGGCAGCGCTGGTGGTCAGCCAGTTCACCCTCGCCGCAGACCTGCGCGGCAACCGCCCCGGCTTTTCCACCGCCGCCGCGCCGGACGAGGGGGAAAGACTGTACCGGCATTTCACCGCCGCCCTGCGCGGTCAGGGCATCGTCACCGGAACCGGCCGCTTCGGGGCCGACATGGCGGTGGCGATGGTCAATGACGGCCCGGTGACAATCTGGCTCGATACCGACCGCCTCTGACGCCGCGCCCCTGATTTTTCGCAGAAAAATCGTGGCTCAGGCGGCCCAGTCCCAGGCGCCGGGAAAGGTGCCCAGCACGCGGGCCACGGCGGCCTCGTCTACCGTGCCACGCCGCTCGATCCGCGCCACAAGACCGCGCTTGCGGTCCTCGACCACGTCCTTCACCCCTGCCGGAAGCCCGGCATCCGCCAGCGCCCTGTCATAGACCCGGGCAATGGCCCGGCGGCGCAGGTCGGGCTTGAACACCTTGCCGACGGCGGTCTTGGGCAGTTCGGCCAGCACCTCGACATGCCGGGGAACCGCCGCGCGTTCCGGGATTTTCGCCTGCGCATGGTCCATCAGCGCCGCGACCGACACCTCGGCCCCCTTGACCAGTTCCACATAGGCGCAGGGCATCTCGCCCGCAACGGCGTCGGGCTGCCCGATCGCCCCCACGAAGGCCACCGCCGGATGCGTCATCAGCGCCTCTTCGATCAGCGCCGGGTCGATGTTGTGGCCGCCCCGGATGATCAGGTCCTTGGCGCGGCCGGTGATGTAGAGATAGCCGTCGGCGTCGATCCGGCCCAGATCGCCGGTGCGCAGATACCGGTCTTCCACAAAAAGCCCGTGGTTCTTGTCGGCCTCGGTATAGGTCGATCCGTCGAACACCCCCGGATTGGCCACGCAGATTTCGCCCACCTCGTCCGGCTCGCATTCCTTCGCAACCGACCCGTCGGCGGCGCGGTGCAGGATGCGCACATGGGTATGGGGCAGCGGCAGGCCCACCGACCCGATCTTCTTTTCCCCCTCGGCCGGGTTGCAGGACACAAGGCAGGTGCATTCCGTCAGCCCGTAGCCTTCGATGATGGTCACGCCTGTCGCCTGCTCGAACCGCCGGTACAGCTCCAGCGGCAGGGGGGCCGACCCTGAAAATGCCCCGCGCAGCGACGACACATCGGCATTCACCGGGCGCTGCATCAGCGCCGCCATCGCCGTCGGCACGGTGATGACCCAGGTCACGCGCCAGCGTTCGACCAGCTTCCAGAAATTGTCCATCACACCCTCGCCGCGATAGCCGGCGGGGGTGGGGAACACCACATGCCCGCCGCTGGCGATCATCGACATCAGCACCGGATAGGCGGCAAAGACATGGAACAGCGGCAGCGGGCAGATCACCACGTCCTGCGGCGTGAAGATCAGCTTTCCGCCGATCCAGCCGTTGTAGATCATGCCGGAAACCCTGTGCTGCGCCACCTTGGGCATGCCCGTGGTGCCGCCCGTATGGAAATAGGCCGCCACGCGGTCTTCGGTCACATCCTCGAACCGCAGCCGGTCCGACGGGTGGCGCGCCAGTGCGGCTGCAAAGCCCTGTACCTTCGCGGTGTGGCGCACCGGGTTCTTCGGGCGCAGCAGCGGAACGATCCAGCTTTTCGGCGGCGCGAGGTGGCGGTTCAGATCCACCTCCAGCACATGGGTCACGCCGGGGGCCCCGGCCACCGCCTCGGCCACCTTCTGCGCCACATCGGTCTTGGGAAAAGCCCGCAGCGTGACCACCACCTTGGCCCGCGTCTCGCGCAGGATCGCCGCGATCTGCGCCGGTTCCAGCAGCGGGTTGATCGGGTTCACAATTCCCGCAATTGCCCCGCCCAGCAGGGTCACGACCGTTTCGGTGCAGTTCGGCAGCACATAGGCCACCACATCGGTCGGACCCACGCCTAGCGACCGGAACAGGTTCGCCGCCTGCGTCGCCCGGCCCAACAGGTCGGCCCAGGTCACCGTCTCGGCCTTGTCCTTCGGCCCCGACAGCAATTGAAAGCTGACCGCAGGCCGCGCCCCGTGCCGCGCCGCCGTCCGGCTCAGAAAGGCATGGATCGATTTCGGCTCGCCCAGATCGGCCCAGGCCCCCTCGGCCTCGATGGTGCGAATGTCCGCAAGCGACGCAAAGCGTGTCATCCCTTTCCTCCCCGGTCAGCGCCCGCCGTTGATCGGCGACCCTTGATTGTGGCGCACAAGATGGGGGGTTCGTCGCCGTGCCGCAAGCGGTCGGCAGCCGATGCAACGCAACGTCAGAAGGCAGCGGCGGTCAGGCCGACAGCGCCTCGGGGCTGCCGTCGGTGAACTGAAGACGCGCCAGCCGCGCGTAAAGCCCGCCCTCGGCCACCAGCGCGTCATGTGTGCCGACGGCGACGATTCGGCCCTTGTCGAAGACCACGATCCGGTCGGCCTTCTTGACCGTGGCCAGCCGGTGCGCCACCACCAGCGTCGTGCGCCCCACCGACAGGCGTTCCACCGCCATCTGCACCGCGCGTTCGCTTTCCGCATCCAGCGCGCTCGTCGCCTCGTCCAAGAGCAGCACGGGCGCATCGCGCAGGATCGCGCGGGCAATCGCGATGCGCTGCTTCTGCCCGCCCGACAGCATCACCCCCCGCTCGCCGACATAGGTGTCATAGCCTTCGGGCAGCGCGCGCAGGAACCCGTCCGCCGCCGCCGCCCTGGCCGCCGCCTCCACCTCGGCATCGCTGGCCCCGGGGCGACCGAAGCGGATGTTCTCGCGCGCGCTTGCGGCAAAGATCACCGGGTCCTGCGGTACCAGCGCGATGGCCTGGCGGAAATCGGCGCGATCCAGGTCGCGCAGGTCGATCCCGTCCAGCGTGATGCGCCCCTCTTGCGGATCATAGAACCGCAGCAGAAGTTGCAGGATCGTCGTCTTGCCCGCCCCCGACGGGCCGACCAGCGCCACCGTCTCGCCGGGTCGCACCGTCAGGTCCACCCCGTCCAGCGCCGAGGTCTCGGGCCGGGCCGGATAGCGGAACCGCACGCCCTGAAACGCGATCTCACCCCGCACCGGGCGCGGCAGCGCCCGGGGATGCACCGGGTCCGCCACCAGATCCTCGGTCGCCAGCAGTTCCGAAAGCCGTTCCGTCGCCCCCGCCGCGCGCTGCAATTCCCCCATGATCTCCGACAGCGCGCCAACCGCGCCTGCCACCATCACCGCATAGATCAGGAACTGGATCAGCTCTCCCGGCGTCATCGTTCCCGTCCGCACGTCATTCGCGCCGATCCACAGCACCCCCACGATCCCGCTGAAGGTCAGCAGGATCACGATCACCGTCATCGCCGCCCGCGTGCCGATCCGCACCTGGGCCGACCCGAACGACTTTTCCGTCATTTCGCCAAAGGCCGCGCGGGTCTGGGCCTCATGCGTGAAGGCCTGCACCGTCTGCACCGAACTCAGCGCCTCGGACGCATTGCCCGACGAGGCCGCGATCCAGTCCTGGTTCTCGCGGCTCAGCACCCGCAGCCGCCGCCCCAGGATCACGATGGGCACCACCACCGCCGGCACGATCAGCAGCACAAGCCCGGTCAGCTTGGCCGAGGTGAACAGCATCAGCACCAGACCGCCCAGCAGGATCAGCACGTTGCGCAGCGCGACCGATACCGATGACCCGATCAGCGACAGGATAAGCGTGGTATCCGTGGTCAGCCGGCTCAGAACCTCACCGGTCAGGATACGCTCGAAGAACGCGGGGCTCAGCCCCACCACCCGGTCGAACAGCGCGCGGCGGATATCGGCTACCACCCGTTCACCCAGCTTCGTCACCAGATAATAGCGCAGCCCCGTCCCCAGGGCGAGCAGCGCGGCAATGCCAAGCGCCGCCGCGAAATACTTGTCCAGCAGCATGTTGTTGTCGGAATTGAACCCGTCCACCACCCGGCGCACCGCCACCGGCAAGGACAGGCTGACCGCCGCCGTCAGCACAAGCGCCAGCGCCGCCAGCGCCACAAGCCCGCGATAGGGCCGCAGGAACGGCAACAGCCCCCGCAATGCGCCGACGCGGCGCGAACTTGCGCGTTCTTCACTCTGATCCGATGCGCGTGCCATGCGTCTGCCCGTCCGTTGCCGCAGGCCCCGCTTTAGGCGCTGGCGGTTTCCCCCGCAAGCGGCGCGATTGCCGCGTCCTGCCGCAGGGCCAAGGCCCCCCTTTCGGACCTGCGCAGGCTGTGCAACTCTGATCACCGGATGGGGGGACAGGGCATGGCATCGGCAACCGGAACCTTCACCGCCCTCGACGGGGCCACCCTGGCCTATGGCGACGACGGGCAGGGGATGGCGGTGCTGTGCCTCGCGGGCCTCACCCGCACCATGGCAGACTTCGACCCGCTGGCCCCGCATCTGCCGCCCTGCCGCCTGATCCGGATGGACTATCGCGGGCGCGGTGCCTCGGCCCGGACCGGACCTGCCACCTATACCGTGCCCACCGAGGCGCGCGATGCGCTGGCCCTGCTGGACCATCTGGGGGTGGACCGGGCGGCGGTGATCGGCACCTCGCGCGGCGGGCTGATCGGGATGTTCCTGGCCGCCACCGCCCGGCCCCGGCTGATCGGGCTGTGCCTGAACGACATCGGCCCGGTGATCGAACCGGCAGGGCTTCAGGCGATTCTGGCCTACGTGGGGCGCGACCCGGGTCTCGCCACCCATGCCGAGCTTGCCGAGCGCCTGTCGCGCAGCCCCGGCTTCGCTGCCGTGCCCGAAGGCCGCTGGCTGGACGAGGCCCGCCGCCGCACCGACGAGACGCCCAGGGGTCTGCGCAACCGCTACGACCCCGCCCTGGGCGAGGCGTTCCGCGCCGCCTTCGCCGCCCCGCCCGCCGATGCCTGGCCGCTGTTCGACGCCTGCGCGGGCCTGCCGCTGGCGCTGATCCGGGGGGCGAACTCGGACCTGCTCTCGGCCGCCACCGCCGCCGAGATGGCCCGCCGCCGGCCCGACATGATTTTCGCCGAAGTGCCCGGCCGCGCCCATGTGCCCTTCCTGGACGAGCCCGAAAGCCTCGCCGCGATCCGCGCCTTCCTGACCCGCTGCGGGGCGCAATGACCGACATCGCGATGATCGAGGCCGCCGCCCGGCGGCTCGCAGGCCATGCGCGGGTGACGCCGCTGCTGTCCTCGCCCTTTCTGGACCAGATCGCGGGGCGGCGCGTGCTGGTCAAGGCCGAATGCCTGCAAGCGACCGGGTCCTTCAAGTTCCGCGGCGGCTGGTCGGCGGTCTCGGTGCTGCCGCCGCAGGTCCGCGCGCGCGGCGTCCTCGCCTGTTCCAGCGGCAACCACGCGCAGGGCGTGGCGCTGGCCGCGCGGCTGCACGGCATTCCCGCCGTCATCGTCATGCCCGCCGACGCCCCCGCCATCAAGATCGGGACCACCCGCGCCCTCGGGGCCGAGGTCGTCCTCTACGACCGCGCCACCCAGGACCGCGACGCGATCGGCGCCGCCCTTGCGCAGGCGCGCGGCCTGACCCTGATCCGGCCCTATGACGAGCCGCAGGTCATCGCCGGTCAGGGCACGGCGGGGCTCGAGATCGCTTCGCAGGCCGCAGCGGAAGGCGTCACCTCTGCCGATGTGCTGGTCTGCTGCGGCGGCGGCGGGCTGTCCGCCGGCATCGCGCTGGCGCTGGACGCCCGCGCCCCCGGCCTGCGCGCCAGGCCGGTAGAGCCGCAGGGCTTTGACGACACCGCCCGCAGCCTTGCCGCCGGAGAAATCCTCCGCAACCCGCAACCCTTGGGCACGATCTGCGACGCCATCGTCACGCCGGAACCGGGGCGGATCACCTTTCCCATCCTGCGCCGCCTCTGCGGCCCGGGGCTTGTGGTGACCGACGATCAGGCACTGGACGCCATGGCGCTGGCCTTCACCCGCCTGCGCATCGTCTTGGAACCGGGCGGCGCGGTGGCGCTGGCGGCCGCGCTGTTCCTGCCGCAGGCGGTGCAGGGCGAGGCCGTCATCGCGGTTGCCACCGGCGGCAATGTCGATCCCGCGCTTTTCGCCCGCGCGCTGGCCCGGGCATGACCGCCGCCCCATCTCCGGCCCCCGCCCCCCGCCTCGCGCTGACCTTCATCCTGATCACCGTGGCGCTCGACGCCATCGGCATCGGCCTGATCTTCCCGGTCATGCCCGACCTGATCGAAAGCGTGACCGGCCTCGGCCTCGGCCCCGCCGCGCTGTGGAGCGGCGCTCTCGCCACCTCCTTCGCCGTCATGCAGTTCCTCTGCGGCCCCCTGGTCGGCGCGCTGTCCGACCGCTTCGGCCGCCGCCCGGTGCTGCTGGTCTCGCTGGCGGTGATGGCGGTGGATTACCTCGTCATGGCGCTGGCGGGCACGATCTGGCTGCTGCTTGCCGCGCGCATCGTCGCGGGCACCGCGGCGGCCACCGTCTCCACCGCCACCGCCTTCATCGCCGACATCACCCCGCCGCAGGACCGCGCCCGCCGCTTCGGCCTGATCGGGGCCTGCTTCGGCCTGGGTTTCGTGCTGGGCCCGATGATCGGCGGGCTGATGGCCACGCTCGACCCCCGCGCGCCCTTCTGGGCGGCCGCCGCCATGGCGACCGCCAACCTGATCCTCGGCGCGGCGGTCCTGCCCGAAACCGTGACCGACCGCATCCGCCGCCCCTTCGCGCTTGCCCGCGCCAACCCGCTCGGCGCGCTGCGCTCGGTCGGGCGGCTGCCCGGCCTGCGCCGCCTGCTCGCGGTCTTCCTGCTGCTGGCCGTCGCGATGAACGTCTACCCGTCGATCTGGGCCTTCTACGGCAAGGCCAGCTTCGGCTGGGATACGGCGATGGTCGGCCTCTCGCTCGCCATCTACGGGATCAGCTTTGCCGCAGGCCAGGCGCTGCTCGTCGGCCCGCTGATCCGCGCCTTCGGCGAGCCGCGCGCCGCCCTCTTCGGCATGTGCGTCAACGTCCTGACCCTGACGGCGCTCGGCCTGCTCACCTCGGCCCCGCTCGTCCTCGCCCTCATCCCCGTCACCGCGCTCGGCGGCGTCACCACGCCCGCGCTGCAATCGCTGATGTCCCGCGCCACGCCCGAGAATGCGCAGGGCGAGCTTCAGGGCCTGCTCTCCAGCCTCACCGCCATCGCCTCGATCCTTGCCCCGCTGATGATGACGGCAGTTTTCAGCGCCTTCACCGCCCCCGGCGCACCGTTCCATCTGCCCGGCGCGCCCTTCCTGCTGTCTGCCGCCCTGATGGTCGTTTGCGTCGCCCTGCATGTCGCGCCCCCGCGCGCATCCCGCCGCCCGTCCCCTTTAGCCTGACCCCAAAGCCCCGTCTTCTGTTCCCAAATATCCCGGGGGTCCGGGGGCAGCGCCCCCGGCCTCTCCACCCGCGAAAGCCCCTGCCCATGCGCCTCCAGGACCTCGAGATATTCACCGTCGCCCCGCCCGCCCCCGGCTGGGGTGGCCGCTACTGGACCTTCGTGAAACTCACCACCGACGACGGCATCACCGGTTACGGCGAATGCTACGCCTCGACCGTCGCGCCAAAGGCCATGGGCGCGGTGATCGAGGATGTCTTCGCGCGCCACATGCAGGGCTCCTCGCCCGAAGACATCGAGCTGATGTTCCGCCGCGCCTATTCCTCGGGCTTCACGCAGCGCCCCGACCCCACCGTGATGGGCGCCTTCTCGGGGCTGGAGATTGCCTGCTGGGACATTCTCGGCAAGGCCCGCAACCGCCCGGTCTGGGCGCTGCTGGGCGGAAAGATCAACCAGCGCATCCGCTCCTATACCTACCTCTACCCCGAACCCGACGAGGACGCCGCCGAATTCTGGGTCAACCCCGACATGACGGCGCAGGCGGCGGCCCGCGCCGTGGCGCAGGGGTTCACCGCCGTGAAGTTCGATCCCGCCGGCCCCTATACCATTCGCACCGGCCACCAGCCCGCCATGTCCGACATCACCCGGTCGGTCGAATTCTGCCGCAAGATCCGCGAAGCCGTCGGCGACCGCGCCGACCTGCTGTTCGGCACCCATGGCCAGTTCAACACCCCCGGCGCGATCCGCCTTGGCCGGGAACTCGAACCCTACAACCCGCTCTGGTACGAAGAACCGATCCCGCCCGACATGCTGCCCGAATTTGCCGAAGTGGCGCGTCAGGTCCGC
>JAAFHX010000086.1 GCA_013297695.1 Rhodobacterales bacterium
GCCGCCTCGACCATCTCGGCCTCGCTCGCGTCCGGGCGACCATAAAGGATGTTGTCACGGACCGACCGGTGCAGCAGGCTCGAGTCCTGCTGCACCATGCCGATTGCACTGCGCAGGCTGTCCTGTGCGACGTGCGCGATGTCCTGCCCGTCGATCAGGATGCGCCCGCCCTCGGTGTCGTAGAACCGCAGCATCAGCTTGACGAGGGTGGACTTGCCTGCCCCCGACCGCCCAATCAGCCCGATCTTCTCGCCCGGGCGGATGGTCAGGGTCACGCCCTGCAACCCGCCCGACCCGCGACCGTAATGGTGCGACACGCCCTGCAACTCGATCCGGCCCTGATGCAGCGCCAGCGGCACGGCACCGGGCGCATCGACCAGCGTCACCGGCTGGGTGATCGTTTCCATCCCTTCCTGAACCACGCCAAGCGATTGGACCAGCGACGTCGTCGCCCACATGATCCAGTAGGTCATGTTGTTCAGCCGCAGCACCAGCGCGGTGGCCGCAGCCACCGTTCCCACGGTCGCGGCACCCTGATACCACAGCAGGATCGCCCATCCGGTGACCGCCACGATAAGCCCGCCGTTCAGCAGCGACAGCGTCAGGTCCATCGTGGTGACGATGCGCATTTCCTTCTGCAGCGTGGTGCGGGCATGCTCGATCGCGGACCGCGCATAGTCGATTTCGGTTTCGTGGTGCGCGAACAGCTTGACCGAATGAATGTTCGTGTAGGAATCCACCACCCGGCCCGTGATGGCAGACCGTGCGTCGGACGACGCTTTCGATGCAGGTCCCGCCCGGCGCAGGGTCCAGCGGACCAGCATGGCGTAAAGCACGAACCAGATCACAAGCGGTGCCAGAAGGCGCGGATCGGCCCCGGCCAGCATCAGACCCGCGCCGATGATGGTGACAACCGCGAAGGCCAGCGCGTCAAAGGTCTGGAACACGGCATCGGCTGCGGCAGGCGGGGTCTGCATGATGCGGTTGGCGATCCGCCCGGCGAAATCGCCCTCGAACCAGCCGACGGGCTGACGCAGGACGTGGCGGTGCGCGCGCCAGCGGATCATGGTGCCAAAGTTCGGCAGGATGGTGTTGTGCAGCAATGCCACATCCGCTGCCGCTACAAGCGGGCGCACGACAAGGATGGCAAGGGCCACCAGCACAATCTCGGCCCCGTAGGTCTGCCACACCGCCTGCGGCGTGCCGGTGGCCAGCAGGTCCACCAGCCGTCCGACATACCAGATCAGCGCCACATCTGCGGCGGCGATGGCAACCGACAGGATGAAGGTGACGGCAAAGACCGCCCGGAAAGGCCGCACATAGTCCTTCAGGAACGGCCAGAGCCGCCGGGGCGGCGTATCGTTCTGCTCGTAGTCCACATAGGGATCGACGAGGCCCTCGAAAAACCGGAACACGGGGGGATGCCTCACGTCTGTCTTAGGTCGGGATATAGCCCTGTTCGCGGCCAAGGGAAACCTGCCGTCGCCGGAAGGGGTTTCCGGCTGCCTAGGGCTGTTCCAGCAGCGCGCTGCGCGGCAGGGTAAAGCCCGACGCAATCCAGCGCGATTCCAGATCGGCCAGCCGCTGACCCAGGGCGGGGCCGGACAGGGCCGGCATCAGGTCGGCGGCCGAAACGGGAAACCGGGCGGCGGCACCCCGCGCCGCGTCGTTTGGCCAACCCGCCGGGGGCGGGGCGCCGATCAGGGCGGCGCGGGCCAGAAGGATATCGGCTGCTGTTTCCCTGCCGTGGCGATAGCCCAGTTCCGCAGCCCCTGCGGTGCCCGCGATCCCGGCCCGCAGCGTGTGCAGCGCCCCCGCCTCGGCCCGGCTGAGGCGCAGGCGATCCGCCACATCGCTGCCCCCCAGCACCACCAGCCGCCGCAGCCAGCGCGGGGGGTGTGGCACCTCAAGGTGAACGAGGGGGGCAAGCGCGTCCGGTACAGCCCCCGGCAGGACATGGCCCAGAATGCCGGCCGCTGCCATGGCGGCGGTGGACGGGGCGGGGTCGGGGGCAGAGAGAAGCTTGCGCATTTCGCTTCCGATCCGCTCGCGCGACAGCCGGTCGATGCCTTCGGCCAGTTCGGCGCAGGCGGCCAGCCCTTCGGCGTCGATCCCGCCCGCAGGGTCCGCGTACCAGGCGTGAAAGCGGAAGAACCGCAGGATGCGGAGGTAATCCTCGGCGATACGGCGATGCGGGTCGCCGACAAAGCGCAGGCGGCGGGCCAGCAGGTCGGGCAGGCCGTCCAGCGGATCGACCACCTCGCCCCCCGGGGTGGCGTAAAGCGCGTTGATCGTGAAATCGCGGCGCGCGGCATCCTGGGCGATGTCATCGGAAAAGGTGACAACGGCATGCCGACCGTCGGTTTCGGTATCGCGGCGAAAGGTCGTCACCTCATGAGGGATCCCGCCGGAAACGACAGTGACCGTGCCATGGTCGATGCCGGTGGGCACCGGCTTCAAACCGGCAGCATGGGACAGGGCCATCACCTCCTCGGGCCGGGCATCGGTGGCGATATCGACATCGGCCACCGGCTGGCCCAGCAGCGCGTTGCGCACGCAACCGCCCACGAAGAATGCACGATACCCGCCCCCGGCGAACGCGGCACAGACCGCCTGGGTTTCGGCGCGCGTCAGCCAGTCGCCCGCGATCTTCATGGTCCCAGCCGTTCGGCCAGCCCCCGCAGGATGCGCGCCGTGGCCCCCCAGATGTAGTAGGGGCCGAACGGAACCGCATAGTAGCGCCGCCACTGCCCCCGCCAACGCCGCCGTTCGATCCGGTAGCGCGACCGGTCGGCCAGATGGGCAAGCGGTACGCAGAACACCTCTTCGACCTCGCCTGCCTCGGGGACCGGAGCGAAGTCTCCGTCCACCAGGGCAAGGAAGGGCGTCACCGCAAATCCGGTGACCGTCTCATGCACGGGCAGAGCGCCCAGTACGCGCACCTGACCGGGCGGCAGCGCGATTTCCTCGCGCGCCTCGCGCAGGGCGGCGGCTTCGGGGCCGGTGTCGGCGGGATCGACCTTGCCGCCGGGAAAGGCGATCTGGCCCGGATGATGTTTCAGATGCGACGCGCGTTTGGTCAGGATCACCTGCAGCCCGCCCGGGCGGTCCCATGCGGCAACCAGCACGGCAGCCGGACGAAGCACGCGCCCTTCGGGCAGCATGATGGCCGGGTTCAGGTCGAAATCCGAAGACTGCCCGGCAGGACGGGCAAGGGCGCGCAGCAGCGCGGCCTCGTCCATCCGGCGCAGGTCATGCGGTGCCACCCGGTACCTCCTCGGACCCGGCTTCGGCCTCGGCACCAAGCGTGCGGGGATTGAATTCGTAATGCGCGCCGCAGAACTGGCAGTCGGCCGTCACGATGCCTTCGGCTGTGGTCATCTCGGCGATGTCGCTGGCGGAATAGATCGCAAGCGAGGCGCGCACCTTGTCGGCCGAACAGGAACAGCCAAAGCGCAGCGGCTGGGCATCGAACACGCGCGGGCCTTCCTCGTGAAACAGGCGCACCAGAAGATCGGTCGGCTGCACCAGCGGACCGATCAGTTCCAGTTCCTCGACCGTATCCAGCAGCGTGTTGGCGCGCAGCCAGTTCTCGCCCTCGTCCCCCGCAAGGATATCGGCATGGGACAGAAGACCGCCCTCGCCCGAACCCCCGCCAGCGGCAACGAAGGGCGACGCCTTGGGCATGTGCTGCAGCATCACCCCGCCGCCCCGCCAGTGCGCCGCGCCACCCGGTTCCTGCGACCGCCCGAAAGTCAGCTCGAACCGTGTGGGCAGTTGTTCCGACTGCGCAAAATAGGTCTCGGCGCAGGCCGAAAGCGACCCTCCGGTGATCGGCGTGATGCCCTGATAAGGCACATTTCCCGGTCCCTGGTCGATCAGGATGGCGAAATACCCCTCGCCGATCTGGCCGAAGGGGTCCCCGGCCTCGTCCAGCTTCTCCGGATCGTACCCGGCATAGGCGCGGATGCGGGCGGACTGGCCGTCTTCGGTCGGGCCGTAGTAGTCGGTCGCGATCAGATGCACCGCACCATTGCCGCGGATTTGCAGCGACAGCTTCCAGCGCAGCTTGATCGTCTGGCCGATCAGCGCGGTCAGCAGCGCGGCCTCGGCCACCAGCGCCTCGATGGCGGGGGGGTAGTGGTGCTGCGACAGAACGCGGTCAAGCACCCCGTCCAGCCGCACCACGCGGCCGCGGATATCCGAGCGGTCAAGCTGAAACGGCAGGACGGTATCGTCCCAGGCGAGTTGCGATCCGATGGTCATGGGGTTTCCTTGGCGAGCCAGCCTTGGCATACCGCGACTATATAGGCAGGGCAACCGAAGCACCAAGGGCAGGATCAGGATGAGACGTTACGGCGAGGCGGTGAAGGCGGGCCAACGCTATCGGCGCAGGCCTGGTGTCTATGCGGTGCTGCTGCGGGGCGACAGCCTTCTGGCCACATTCCAGGCGGCCCCGATCCCAGAACTGCAACTGCCGGGCGGCGGCATCGACAAGGGAGAACAGCCGATTGCCGCGCTGCATCGCGAGGTGTTCGAGGAAACCGGCTGGAAGATCGCCGATGCGCGGCGGCTTGGCGCCTTCCGGCGGTTCACCTTCATGCCGGAATACGACATGTGGGCCGAAAAGGTCTGCACCATCTATCTGGCAAGACCCGTCCTGCGCCATGGCCCGCCCTCGGAGGACGGCCATTCTGCCGTCTGGCTGCCTGCAACCGAGGCGCTGCGCCTTCTGGGCAATGCGGGCGACCGGGCGCTGGTGGCTGCGGCGATCGGGCCGCCCGGACATCTGCGGATGTGAGCGCAGCGGTGCGTGCGGGCACGCACCCTACGGGCCGCACCAGCCGTCGCCGTGGTAGCAGCGGTGCGTGCGAGCACGCACCCTACGGGCAGCATCAGCCGTCGCCGCGGTAGTCGAAAAGAAGACCCGAGACATCATCGCGAAACTCTGCCGTCCCCGAAAAGTCGATCAGGTCCCAGACCAACGCCTCGAGCAGGGCCGGGCTGTCGAGCGCGGCATTGTGCTGCAGCAGCCGTGCCAGCCCATCCTCGCCCAGATCGTTGCCCGACGGGTCCGGGCATTCGGTAACGCCGTCCGAGACCAGAAACAACCGGTCGCCGGGATAGAGACGGCAGTGTACCCGTTCAAAGGTTGCTCCGGGAATCAGGCCGATGGGAAGACCGCCGTTCCCCAGAAACTCGACCCGCCCGTCGGCCCGCAGAATGGCCGGGTGCGGATGTCCGGCCTGCACCAGACTGACCTTGCCGTTATCAAGATCGACCTCGGCATAGGCGAGGGTGAAATACTGTTCCACCTGCAGGTCGTCGACCATCATGCGGTTGAACCGGAAGGCAACCATTTCAGGTGGCCAGGCATCGGCCTGTCCGGCCTCACCCCGCGTCAGGGCGACATTCTGGTCGGGGGACGAGGCCGACAGCATCCCTGCCAGCCGCGCCGTCATCATCGCCGAGGCGACGCCGTGGCCGGACACGTCCACCGCATAGAGCGCGATCTTGCGGCTGCTGACCGAGAACCAGCCGACCAGATCACCCCCGACATGGCCCGAAGGCCGCAACAGCGCCGACACGGCACCGCGTCCGAAATCCTGATGCCGGTCGCGCACCAGCGCCTGCTGGACCTTGCGCGCCTCGATCAGGTCACGGTCGAGCGAATCATAAACCGCCTGCAGGCGGTCGAGCGTGGAGCGCACCAGGCGATTCTTTTCCACCAGTTCCTGCTGCATGCCCAGAATGCGTTCCCCGGCGCGCATCCGCGCACGAAGCTCGTCAGGGTTGATCGGCTTGCTGAGGAAATCGTCGGCCCCGGCATCCAGCCCGTCAGCCACCTCGGTCTTGTCGGATTTGGAGGTGAGCAGGATGAAGCAACTGTACCCGTCCCCCGCAAGCGCCCGGAAGGCGCGGCAGAAATCCAGGCCCGACAATCCCGGCATGACCCAGTCGCTGAGCACGATGTCGAAATGGGTGGTGCGGCACATCTCCAGCGCCTCCATCCCCGAGCCCGCTTCGGTCACCTCGTAGTGCCAGCGCCGGAGCGACATCGACAAGACATGACGTTGTGCCTTGCTGTCATCGACGACAAGCACGCGGCGTGCCGGGGCAGGCACGGGAACGACAAGTGGACTGTTGGCTGTCGGCGACACCCGTCGCTCCCTCTGCAAGGCTTGTGACGGGGAATGCCCTGCCCGGCTTAACACAGGGTGAACCGTAAAATTGTCATCTCGCGATCCGGAAGGCGTTACAGGGCATTAAGCCTGATCCCGCAGAGTTGGCCGTGGTGGATGGCGGGCCTGTGCCCGAAGGATGGAGATGGATATGATCGATTGGGATCGTGTCGCGAACCTGCGTGCCGAAATCGGCGCGGAGGATTTTGCCGAGGTGGCAGCGATGTTCCTCGACGAGGCGGACGAGGTTGTGGCGCGGCTGCGCCGGGACGGCCCCGGGCCTGCGCTTGAGTCAGAGTTGCACTTTCTGAAGGGAAGCGCCCTGAACCTGGGGTTCCGCGAGCTTGCGGGCCTGTGCAACGAGGGCGAAAAGCGCGCGGCAGGTGGCGCGGCCGTTGATGTGGCGCGGGTCCTGCACAGCTATGCCACCTCGCGCGCGGCGTTTGCGGCCGGGCTTTCCGCACGCACGAACGCCGCCTGATGCCCGGAAGACCGGCCAGGTCTGCGGGCCGTCAGATCAGGAATTCGGCCAGGGTTTCATCATGGGTGATGTCGCGGTAGGCAAAGCCTGCCAGCGTCATGCGCCCGAACAGCCGGTCGAAGTTTCCCGGGGCCGACGTCTCGATCCCGATCAGGACCGAGCCGAAATTGCGCGCCGATTTCTTGAGGTACTCGAACCGCGCGATGTCGTCATCGGGGCCCAGCATCATCAGGAACTCCCGCAGGGCCCCCGGGCGCTGCGGCATCCGCAGGATGAAATACTTTTTCACCCCCGAATAGCGCTGCGCGCGTTCCTTGACTTCCGGCAGACGCTCGAAATCGAAGTTGCCGCCCGAGGTCACGCAGACCACGGTGCGGCCGCGGATCGTCTCGGCCAGTTCGGGCAGCACATCGACCGACAGCGCCCCGGCGGGTTCCAGAACGATCCCCTCGATGTTCAGGAACTGCAGCATGGTCACGCAGATGCGGTCCTCGGGGGCCAGCAGCACCTGATCGGGCCGCACCCAGGCAAGGCGGGCGTGGTTGTTGGCACCGATCCGGGCCACCGCCGCGCCATCGACAAAGCTGTTGATCTGCGGCAGCGTGGTCGGTGCCCCCGCCGCCAGCGCCGCCGTCAGGCTGGCCCCGCCGAGCGGCTCGACAAAGCGGAAGTCGGTGGAAGGTGCCACCTCGCGCAGATAGCCGGTCACGCCCGAGGCCAGCCCGCCCCCGCCCACCGGCAGGATCACCAGATCGGGCGCGGTCCCCAACTGGTCGAGCAGTTCCACCCCGACGCTGGCCTGCCCGAGGATCACGTCGGGGTCGTCGAAGGGCGACAGGAAATGCGCCCAGGTCTCGGCGCAATACTTCTGCGCGGCGGCCAGCGTCTGGTCGAAATAGTCGCCGGTCAGCACGATCTGCACGGCATCGCCGCCGAAGCTGCGGGTCTTGTCGATCTTCTGCTGAGGGGTCGTCACCGGCATGAAGATCGTGCCCTTCACGCCGAAGTGGCGGCAGGCAAAGGCGACGCCCTGGGCATGGTTGCCCGCGCTGGCGCAGACGAAATGGCCAAGGTCGGGCGAACGGTCCAGCACGCGGCGCATCGCGGTGAAGGCGCCGCGCAGCTTGTAGCTGCGCACCGGGCTCAGGTCTTCGCGCTTGAGCCATATCTCGGCCCCATAGCGCTGCGACAGGTGATCGTTGCGCTGCAGCGGCGTCTCGGGGAAAAGATCGCGCAGGGCAAGCGTGGCTTGGCGGGCGGCTTCGGGGAACGGGGTCATCCGGCCTTGATAGACCGGCCGCCCCTGCCGCCACAAGGCGGCGCTTGTTTGCCGCCGCGAAAGCCACTAGACCGCCGCCGACCGCTTGACCAAGGGGAACCGCGCCGATGTCCGCACCGAAGAAAGTCGTCCTGGCCTATTCCGGGGGTCTTGATACCTCGATCATCCTGAAATGGCTGCAGACGGAATATGGCTGCGAGGTCGTGACCTTTACTGCCGACCTGGGGCAGGGCGAGGAGCTGGAACCGGCGCGGGAAAAGGCGATCCTGCTGGGGATCAGGCCGGAGAACATCCATATCGTCGACGTGCGCGAGGAATTCGTGCGCGACTTCGTCTTCCCGATGTTCCGCGCCAATGCGCTGTATGAAGGGCTCTATCTGCTGGGCACCTCGATCGCCCGCCCGCTGATTTCGAAGCATCTGGTGCGCATCGCCGAGGAAACCGGGGCCGATGCCGTAGCCCATGGCGCGACGGGCAAGGGCAACGATCAGGTGCGGTTCGAACTGTCGGCCTATGCGCTCAACCCTTCCATTCGCGTGATTGCCCCTTGGCGCGAATGGGATCTGACCAGCCGCACCAAGCTGCTGGAGTTTGCCGAGGCGAACCAGATTCCGATTGCGAAGGACAAGCGCGGCGAGGCCCCCTTCTCGGTCGATGCGAACCTTCTGCATACCTCGTCCGAGGGCAAGGTGCTGGAGAACCCGGGGGTCGAGCCGCCGCCCTATGTCTGGCAGCGCACGGTGGACCCGGAAGCCGCGCCCGATACGCCCGAGATGGTCGAGATCACCTTTGAACGCGGCGATGCGGTGGCGGTGAACGGCGAGGCGCTTTCGCCCGCCATGTTGCTGACCCGGCTGAACGAGATCGGCGGGCGGCATGGCGTCGGGCGGCTGGATCTGGTCGAGAACCGCTTTGTCGGCATGAAATCGCGCGGGGCCTATGAAACCCCCGGCGGCACGATCCTGCTGGAGGCGCATCGCGGGATCGAGCAGATCACGCTGGATGCCGGGGCCGGGCACCTCAAGGATTCGATCATGCCGCGCTATGCGGAACTGATCTACAACGGCTTCTGGTTCAGCCCGGAACGCGAAATGCTGCAGGCGCTGATCGACCGCAGCCAGGAGCATGTGACCGGGACGGTGCGGGTCAAGCTGTACAAGGGCCTGGCGCGCACGGTGGCGCGCTGGTCCGACCATTCGCTCTACTCCGAGAAGCATGTCACCTTCGAGGAAGACGCCGGCGCCTATGACCAGAAGGACGCCGCCGGCTTCATCCGCCTGAACGCGCTGCGCCTGAAGCTGATCGCGACAAGGAACGCGCGGGTGAAGTGAAGGGGACGGGCGCAACGCGCCCGTCCCTGCGGCCCCTTCAGGCGGCCGATGCCTGACGCACCGGAGCGTTGAAAGAAGACTTCACAAGGCTGATCCCATGTTCAGCATCCGCCTTGTTGAAGTAGCCTTCGCTGGAGTCAGCGATCTTCTTCGAGTTGGCCGCGTAGAGCGTCCAGCGCCAATAGCCGGCAGCATCTTTGTAGACGTAGTAGAACATAACTGCGCTCCTTCTTTCCTGCGCATGAAAACGAAGCCGGCCAATCTGGCCGTCCCTGCGGTTTCCACAGCTTTCAGCTTGACGGATGCACAGATCACGTGGGAGTCTGCACTTGTGTAGCCAAACACTCCGCCTTCACCGGTGGATAGCACCCACGGAGCGATCCGTGGGTGTTTCTAAGAATCCATAAAGAACAAAACGAGTCCAGAGGATTCTGCGGTGACCCACTAAGTTTTGCGTGTTCGTCGAGTCGTGCCGCATTTTGTAGGGCGGTATGCCTGTTGGCTAAATCGCGAAGCACGCCAGCCGCTCGTAATGCGGCAGCGCCTCGGCGGCGAGGTCGGCGTAGGTGCCGCCGAGCGCGGGCAGCGGGCCTTCGGTGCCGTCGAAGCCGGTCGAGCGGTGGACGGCGCCGTACCAGTGCGGGGCCCAGACGCCGTCGGCGGGGTTGCCCCCTGCGGGCCAGTGCAGCATCTGGCGGGTGAAGGTCAGGCCGAGCGCGGCGCAGAGTTTGCGCAGCATCCCCTCGGGGTCGGCACGGATGGCGTCGCTGTCGATGACCAGCGGCGCCGTGCCGGACCAGCCCGCCACCTCGTCGAAAAGCTGGGCCTGGTGGACGAAGCCGATGTCGGCCGCCGTCGCACCCTCGCGCTTTTTGGCATAGGAGGCCACCACGCGGGCCGGGTGGCGGATCAGGAACACGTTCCGGCAAGACCGCATCCAGCGCCGGTCGAAAGCCGGGATCATGTGCATGGTCATGTGCTTCTGGTAGAACAGCGCCTTGCCCTCCGGGATCGGCCCCTTGCAGGCGGCGGCGACGCGGTCGGGGTCGGATTCATGGGCCGCGATGATCTCGTCGCGCATCGGGTGGTCGATGCCGGTGGCCTTGAGATAGGCGGCGTAGAAAGGTTCGTCCCAGACGGCGCAGTCGCCCCGCGCCGCAAAGGCATACATCATCGCGGTGGACAGGTTGCGGGGGCCGCTCCACATCGCGATCCGGCGGTCGCTGGGGTGGCTCATGCGCCCACCAGCGCCTTGTAAAGGCCGCGCAGCCGTCCGGTCACCGGGCCCATCTGCCCCGACCCGATCTGCCGCCCGTCGATCACGCCCACGGGGGTCTGCGCGCCGAAGGTGCCTGTCAGGAAGGCCTCGTCTGCCGAATAGGTATCGACCAATGTGAAGTTCCGTTCATAAACGGGAATGCCGTTGGCGCGGCAGAGGTCGATCACCTTCTGGCGGGTGATCCCGTTCATGCAGTAGTCGCCGGTGCTGGTCCAGACTTCGCCCCGCCGCACTATGAAGACATTGCAGGCGTTGGTCGTGTTGACGAAGCCATGCACGTCCAGCATCAGCGCCTCGTCGGCCCCGGCCTTCTCGGCGGCGATGCAGGCGAGGATGCAGTTCAGTTTCGAATGGCTGTTCAACTTGGGGTCCTGCGTCATCGGCAAGCCGCGCAGATGCGGCACGGTGGCCAGCCGGATCGGGCGCGGCAGTTTCGGGCGGGAATGTTCCATGATGATCGCGACGGTCGGCCCCTGCTGCGACAGGCGCGGGTGCTGGAAGGGGCGGGTCTTGATGCCGCGCGTGACCATCAGGCGGGCATGGGCATCGGTCACCATGCCGTTCGCCCCTTGCGTGTCGCGCAGCGCCTGCGCGACCTGATCGGGGGTCATACGGATGTCGAGGTCGATGGCCTTCGCCGCCTCGAACAGCCGGGTCAGATGTTCGTCCAGAAAGGCCCACCGGTTATTGTAAAGCCTGATGCCCTCCCACACGCCATCGCCCAGCATGAAACCGGCATCATAGACCGAGACGACCGCCTGCGCCTTGGGCAGGATGCGTCCGTTGACGTAGATCAGGATCGCCTCGTTCCGGGCATCCTCCTCGGCCTGATGGGTCGATATGGGGTCGGTCATGGAGCCTCCGCTGGTTCGGGCGAAGGCTAGACGGCTGCGACGGGCGCGCCAAGGGGGCGGATCACCGTTGCGTGACACACGGGCCGGTGAATGGACGAGGGCGGGGTGCACCCCCATCGTCCCGGCAAAGAGGAGAACGCAGATGAAGATGTGGAAACGACTCGGGCTGGCGCTGGCAGTGCTGGCGAGTTTCGGCGGGGCGGCGGTGGCGGAAACACGCACGGCGGTGGTGGCGGGTGGCTGCTTCTGGTGTGTGGAAAGCGATTTCGAAAGCGTCCCCGGGGTGAAGGGCGTGGTGTCGGGCTTTGCCGGGGGGTCGAAGGCGACCGCGACATACGAGCAGGTAAGCGATGGCGGCACAGGCCATTACGAAGCGGTGCAGATCACTTATGATCCCGCGAAGGTCAGCTATGACCAGCTTCTGCACCTGTTCTTCCGCGGGGTCGATCCCACCGATGCCGGCGGGCAGTTCTGCGACCGGGGCGACAGCTATCGCACCGCGATCTTCGTGGACGGTGCCGCCGAACAGGCGTCGGCCGAGGCGGCCAAGGCCGATGCCCATGCAGCCCTTGGGCGAAAGATCGCGACGGCGATCCTGCCCTTCACCGGGTTCTACCCGGCGGAAGCCTATCATCAGGACTACTATCGCAGCGGCGACATCATCCTGACGCGATTCGGACCACGGTCCAAGGCGTCGGCCTACAAGCTGTATCGCAAGTCCTGCGGGCGGGACGCGCGGGTGCAAGAGCTGTGGGGCGGGCAGGCCGCGTTCGCTCACTGACCTTCAAGGAATGCGTCGACCTCGGCTGCGGACGGCATTGCCTGCGCGGCACCTGGGCGGGTCACCTGGATTGCGGCAGCGGCGGCGGCCCGGCGCATGGCGCGCGCGGGGTCTGCCCCGGCGTCCAGCGCGGCGGCGAGCGTTCCGGTAAAGCAGTCACCCGCGCCTGTGGTATCCACCGGGGTCACGCGAAAGGACGGAACGAAGACGGGATCGGCACCGGCGCTGATCCATTCCGCGCCTTCGGCCCCGCGCGTGACGACCAGTGTCACCGGGGGCAGCGATGCGAAGGCGGCGCGCAGTTCGGCGGCCTCGCCTTCGTTCATCACCAGCAGCGTGGTGTGATGCAGCACGGCGCGCAGGGACGCAACCTCGAACGGGGCGGCGGAATAGATCACGCGCAGGCCGCGCCCGGCGGCAATCTGTGCGGCCTCGGGTTGGGACGAGGTTTCATTCTGCAGCAGAAGCGTATCGGCGGGACCGGCCCCGGCAAGCGCCGTTGCGACCGCCGCCGCATCGGGCAGGCGGTTGGCCCCGGCAAAGGTGACGATCGCATTCTCGGCCTTCGGATCGACGTTGATGATGGCATGGCCGGTGGGCAGGGTGCCGATGGCCACATGGCGCACATCAACGCCGTAGCCTTCCAGCATGTCGCGCGCCCAACGCCCCTCGGCACCGACAGCGCCGATGTGGCAGGTGCGTGCGCCTGCCCGGGCGGCGGCGACGGACTGGTTCGCACCCTTGCCGCCAAGACCCATGGCGTATCCGGTTGCCGCCAGCGTCTCGCCGGGTTGCGGCAGGTGCGGCACGCGGTAGACATGATCGATGTTGATCGACCCAAGATTGAAGATCGCCATGCTGTGCCCCCCCCTTTTTGCCGCCCCCTCTGGTGATAGGGCCTTGGGCGCCCTGCCAACAAGCCCCGGATTTGGCGCTTTCGGGGGGGGGCGCGGTTTTGTAGGGTCGGGGCCGGATCGCATCGGGAGAGACGGGTGAGCGACGACGCGGCAACACCGATGATGGCGCAGTATCTGGAGATCAAGGCGCAGAACCCCGGCGCGCTGCTGTTCTACCGGATGGGCGATTTCTACGAGATGTTCTTTGACGATGCCGTTGCGGCAAGTGCCGCGCTGGATATCGCCCTGACCCGGCGCGGCAAGCATCTGGGCGAGGATATCGCCATGTGCGGGGTGCCGGTGCATGCCGCCGAGGGCTATCTGCTGACGCTGATCCGCAAGGGGTTTCGCGTGGCCATCGCCGAGCAGATGGAAGACCCGGCCGAGGCCCGCAAGCGCGGGTCGAAATCAGTGGTGCGGCGCGATGTGGTGCGACTGGTGACGCCGGGCACACTGACCGAAGACAGCCTGCTGGAGGCGCGGCGGCACAACTATCTGGCGGCCTTTGCCGAGGTGCGCGAGGCGGGGGCGCTGGCCTGGGCCGACATCTCGACCGGCGAAGTGCGGGTGATGCCCTGCCCTTCGGCCCGGCTGGGGCCGGAACTGGCGCGCCTGAACCCGCGCGAGGTGCTGCTGGGCGAGGCGCAGGAGGCAACGCTGGAAGGAGTGGTGGCCGAGGCCGGGGCGGCGGTGACGGTGGTGGCACGGGCGAGTTTCGACAGCACCGGGGCAGAGCGGCGGCTGTGCGCGCTGTGGGGGGTGGCGAGCCTGGATGCCTTTGGCACCTTCGACCGCGCCGAGGTGTCGGCGATGGGCGCGTTGGTGGATTATCTGGACCTGACACAGCGCGGGCGGCTGCCGCTGCTGCGCCCACCGGTGCGCGAGGCTGCGGGCGGCTTCCTGCAGATCGACGCCGCGACCCGGCGGAACCTGGAGATCACGGCGGCCTTGTCGGGCGGGCGCGAAGGGTCGCTGCTGGCAGCGGTGGACCGGACGGTGACCGCCGCAGGGGCGCGACTGCTGGAACGGCGGCTGTCGGCCCCGTCGCGTGACCGGGGGGTGATCGCGGAACGGCATGCGGCGGTGCGCTGGCTTTGGGCCGACGGGCGACTGCGGGCCGACCTGCGCGGCGACCTGCGCCGGGTGCCCGACATGGACCGCGCGCTGTCGCGGCTGGCGCTGGACCGGGGCGGGCCCCGCGATCTGGCCGCGATCCGGGCCGGGCTTGCGGGGGCCGAGGCGGTGGCGGGGCGGTTGGCGGGGGACGTGCCGCCGCTGCTGGCGCAGGCCGCAGAGGCGTTGGTCGGTCACGGGCGGCTTCGCGGGTTGCTGGAGAAGGCGCTGGTGGCAGAACCCCCGCTTCTGGCGCGGGATGGCGGCTTTGTCGCCAGCGGCCATGACGGCGAACTGGATCAGACCCGCGCCCTGCGGGACGAGGGGCGCGGCGTGATTGCCGGGATGCAGACAGAGTATGCGGCGCTGGCGGGGGTGCCCTCGCTCAAGATCAAGCACAACAACGTGCTGGGCTACTTCATCGAGACCACCGATACGCATGAGGCGCGGATGCGCGCACTGTCCGAAACGTTCATCCACCGCCAGACCACGGCCAATCAGGTGCGGTTCACCACTTTGGCGCTGAACGATCTGGAAAGCCGCATCCTGAACGCGGGCAATCACGCGCTGGAGATCGAGCGGCGGATTTTCGAAAGCCTGCGGGCGGGGGTCCTGGACGCGGCCGGGCCGATTGCCGGGGCGGCCCGGGCACTCGCCGAGATCGATCTTGCGGCAAGCTTTGCCGACCTGGCGGCCGAGGGCGACTGGACGGAGCCCGTGATCGACGACAGCCGCGCCTTCGAAGTGGTGGCCGGGCGGCATCCGGTGGTGGAGGCGGCCCTGCGGCGGCAGGGGGCGGGGCCCTTCGTCGCCAATGACTGCGCGCTGAGCGAGGGCGATGCCCCGGCGATCTGGCTTCTGACCGGACCGAACATGGGCGGCAAATCAACGTTCCTGCGGCAGAATGCACTGATCGCCCTGCTGGCACAGGCGGGAAGTTTCGTGCCCGCAGCCCGTGCCCGAATCGGTCTGGTCAGCCAGATTTTCAGCCGGGTCGGTGCCTCGGACGATCTGGCGCGGGGGCGATCCACCTTCATGGTGGAGATGGTCGAGACGGCGGCGATCCTCAATCAGGCCGATGACCGGGCACTGGTGATCCTGGACGAGATCGGGCGCGGCACGGCCACTTATGATGGCCTGAGCATCGCCTGGGCGGTGCTGGAACACCTGCAGGGGGTGAACCGCTGCCGGGCGCTGTTTGCCACGCATTATCACGAGATGACGGCGCTGGCCGGGCGACTTGGCGGGGTGGAGAATGCGACCGTCAGCGTCAAGGAGTGGCAGGGCGAGGTGATCTTTCTGCACGAGGTCCGCAAGGGCACGGCGGACCGGTCCTATGGCGTGCAGGTCGCACGGCTCGCCGGCCTGCCGCCTGCGGTGGTGGACCGGGCAAGGGCGGTTCTGCAGGCCCTGGAACAGGGCGACCGCAAAAGCGGTGCGCGACCTGCGGCCCTGATCGACGATCTGCCGCTGTTCCGCGCGGCACCCCCCGCGCCAGCGACCGCCCCGGCACCGCCATCGCAGGTGGAGGCGCGGCTGCGTGCGGTCCTGCCCGACGCGCTGAGCCCGCTGGACGCGCTGCGGCTGGTCTATGACCTGCGCGGGATGCTTGGTGACCCGCCCGTGTCAGGACGCGGGGGTTGACGACACGCCGACGGTTGCGGGGCGCAGCAGCCGGTCGTGCAGCATGAAGCCTTCGGTCATCACCTGAATGATCTGGCCTGCGCGCGTGCCGGGCAACGCCGCCTCGAACATCGCCTGATGCAGTTGGGGATCGAAGGTATCGCCGATGGCCGGCGAAATCGGCGTGACGCCGTGTTTCGTCAGCACGCTGGTCAGTTCGCGCAGCGTGAGTTCCACGCCTTCGATGAGGGCTGCGGCCTGGGCACGCTGTTCATCGGTGGCCACGTCCAGCGCGCGGCGCAGGTTGTCATAGACCGGAAGCAGGTCACGCGACAGCCGCGATCCGCCATACTGTTCTGCCTCGCGCCGTTCGCGTTCGCCGCGCTTGCGGGCATTTTCGGCCTCGGCCAGGGTCCGCATGAAGCGGTCCTTCAACTCGTCGCGTTCGGCCCGGACCCGGTCCAGTTCATCCGCCAGAAGCTGCGCGGCATCCAGTTCTTCTGCCATGTCCGCCGCACCCTGATCCTGCGCCATGTTGTGTTCATCCACCATGTTTCACCCCTTGCCGCGGTCGGAAATGAGTTTCCCGACAAGCTGCGCCGTGTAATCGACAATCGGCACGATCCGGCCATAGTTGAGCCGCGTAGGGCCGATGACGGCCACCGCTCCGACGATCTTACGGTCAGCGTTCATATAGGGAGAGACGACCAGAGAGGAACCCGAAAGTGAGAAAAGCTTGTTCTCCGACCCGATAAAGATGCGGACACCTTGACCGGCCTCGGTCAGATCAAGGAATTCCGCGATGTCGCGCTTGCGTTCCAGATCGTCGAACAGGCTGCGGATGCGGTCCACATCGCC
>JAAFHX010000087.1 GCA_013297695.1 Rhodobacterales bacterium
GTGGCGGCGCGCCTGCCGGAGGTCCTTGCGCGGCTGAACCCGCGCGGGCAGCGCCCGGGCCCGCCTCCGGCAGGGCCGACCCCTCCGGAATGGCGCGCGGCGGTCGAGACGGCCATGGGGGCGCGCGGCACGTCTGGCGGGCGGCGCGCGGCGGCGGGGCGGGCGGTCGATCTGGCCCGCGCCGAAGGCTGGCAGGATGCCCGGCTGGGCTTCAGCCTGTTCGCCCTGGGGCGCACCACGCTGGCCGATGAACTGGAACTGTCGCTGTCCGCGCTGTCCGAGGCCGCGCGGCTGTATTCCGGCCTGCCGGATGCCGCGATCCATGTGGCGCATATCGACATGCAGGTGGCGGCCCTGGCCATGGCCGGGGGGCAGGACAAGGCGGCGCTGAACCTGACCGCTCGGGCGATCCCGGCTGCGCGGGCGGCCGAGAATGCGTCGCTGCTGGCCAGCCTTCTGCTGATCCGGGCCGAGGCGATGGCGCTTGCCGGCCGGGGGGCCGAGGCCGAGGCGCTGCGGCTCGACAGTCTGGGCTGGGCACGCTATGGCTTTGGCGCCGAGGCCGAGGTGCGCGCGCGGATGTCGGCCATCGCCATCCTGTCGCCGGGGCCGGACGGCGGACAAGGCCCCCGGGGGGCCAAAAGGACAGGACGATGATCGTTTTGGCAAGCCTGGTCTTCGGGGCGCTGCTGGGGGCCGGAACCGCGCGGCGGCGGGGCGGGCGCGGGCTGGACATGGCGCAATATGCGGCAGGATACGGCATCGCCTTTGGCATCCTGGGCCTGTTCGTGACCATCTTCATCGCGCGGATGACCTGACATCATGTTCCTGCGGTTCTTCGAATGCTTGCGAAGAACGGGTGTGCCGGTGTCATTGCGCGAATATCTGGCCTTTCTGGAAGGGCTGTCGGCGGGCCTTGTCACTCATGACGTGACCGGGTTTTACCACCTTGGCCGGTTGAGCATGGTCAAGGACGAACGCCACCTTGACCGCTATGACCGCGCCTTTGCCGAATGCTTTCAGGGGCTTGAGGAAATCACCGCAGAACAGGTGCTGCAGGCGGTGGACCTGCCGCCGGAATGGCTGGAAAAGCTGGCCGAAAAACACCTGACGGCAGAGGAACGCGCCGCCGTGCAGGCGGCGGGCGGCTTCGACGCGCTGATGCAGATGCTGCGTGACCGGCTGGCCGAACAGCAGGGCCGCCATCAGGGCGGGTCAAAGTGGATCGGCACCGCCGGCACCTCGCCCTTCGGCGCGCAGGGCTACAACCCGGAAAGCGTGCGGATCGGGCAGGAAACAAGCCGCCACCAGAGGGCGGTCAAGGTCTGGGACAGGCGCGAATTCCGCAATCTGGATGATACGGTCGAACTGGGCACCCGCAACATCAAGGTCGCCCTGCGCCGCCTGCGCAGATGGGCGCGGGACGGCGCGGTGGAGGAACTGGACCTTGACGGCACGATCCGCGCCACCGCCGAACATGGCTGGCTGGACGTGCAGGTGCGCCCGGAACGGCGCAACGCGGTCAAGGTGCTGTTGTTCCTGGACGTGGGCGGGTCGATGGACCCGCATGTGAAGGTCATGGAAGAACTGTTCAGCGCCGCAAGATCGGAATTCAGGCATCTGAAATCCTTCTACTTTCACAACTGCCTCTATGAAGGCGTGTGGACCGACAACCGCCGCCGGTGGGACCGGCAGACCCCCACCTGGGACGTGCTGCGCAGCTATGGCAGCGACTGGCGCTGCATCTTTGTCGGCGATGCCAGCATGAGCCCCTACGAAATCCTGCAACAGGGCGGCGCGAACGAGCACTGGAACGCCGAGACCGGCAAGATCTGGCTGGAACGCGCGCGCGCGCAATGGCCGCATTCCCTGTGGATCAACCCCATCCCGGAACGGTTCTGGGACCAGTCGCATTCCATCCGCCTGATCCGCGGCATCTTTCAGAACCGCATGGTGCCGATGACGCTGGAGGGGATCGCGCGCGGCACGCGCGAGCTGGCGCGGTGAAGGCCCCCCGCAGGCCGGTCTGGCGGCGTCACCCCTGGCTGAGCGCGCTGTTCGTGCTGGCGCTGCTGCTGGCCCTGGGGTTTGGTGCCCGGGTGGTGCTGCTGGCGCGCCATTGGAAGGAAGCACCGCCCGTGGCCGAGGGCTGGATGACGCCGCGCTATCTTGTGCACAGCTATCACATCGACCCGCAAGTGCTTGCCACCATTCTGCAAAAGCGCCCCGGCGAAGGCCCCCGCGACACCCTGGCCGAAATTGCGGTCGCGCGCGGCGTGCCGCTGGAGACGATCCTTGCCACGGTGCAGGCGCTGCTGCCCCCGCACGGCCCCGCGCCATGACCGACTGGGCTTACGGGGCGGTGCCGCAATACGGCGTGGCGCTGCTGTTCGTGATCACCCTGCTGTCCTGCCTTGCGCTGCCGGTGCCGGCCTCGCTGGTGATGCTGGCAGCGGGGGCTTTCGTCGCTGCGGGCGATCTGCAGGCGCTGCCGGTGCTGGGGGCGGCGCTGGCGGGGGCGGTTCTGGGTGACCAGTTGGGCTATGCGGCGGGGCGATGGGGCGGCACGCCGCTGTGGGACCGCCTCGAGGCGCGTCCCGCTACCGCGCGGCTGATGGCGCGGGCGCGCGAGGGGCTGCACCGGCGCACGGCGACCTCGGTCTATCTGAGCCGGTGGGCCTTTTCGGCGCTTGGCCCCTGGGTGAACCTGGCCGCCGGTGCCACGGGCATCGACTGGCGGCTGTTCAGTCTCGCGGGCGTTCTGGGCGAGGCGACATGGGTCGCGCTGTATGTCGGCCTCGGGTTCTTTTTTGCCGCGAACATCCGTGCGGCGGGGGAGACGATGGTTTCGGTGATCGGGGCGCTTGGGGCGGGGGTGGTCGCGCTGCTGCTGGGCCGCATGCTGTGGCGGGCGCGGCGCGGATAATGCGGGCAGCGACCCTTTACCCGGCCGCACGGATCGCCATATCAGGGCCATGCTGAAACTTCTGCCCCTGCTTCTGGTGATCGGCTATGGCCTCGCCATGTACCGCTTTTCGGTCTGGCGCACACTGAAGACGCTGGACGCGCAGTCGCGCCCGCTTGACGAGCCGCAGATCACCGTGCTGACCGACAGGATGGCCCGCGCGCTGGACCTGCCCGCCATCCGGGTGCACCTGTTCGACGTCGATCCGGTGAACGGGCTGGCCGCACCGGACGGCCGCATCTTCCTGACGCGCGGCTTCGTGCAGAAATTCCGCGCGGGTGCGGTCACCGCCGAAGAAATGGCCAGCGTGATCGCGCATGAACTGGGGCATGTGGCGCTTGGGCATTCGCGGCGGCGGATGATCGACTTTACCGGCACGAATGCGCTGGCGATGATCCTGTCAACCCTGCTGATGAAGCTGATCCCGGTGGCGGGACTGGGCGTGATGATCGCGCGCGGCATCTCGGGTGCGCTGGCCGCGCGCCTTTCGCGCGGGGACGAGCATGAGGCCGACGCCTATGCCAGCGCCCTGCTGGTCAAGGCGGGCATCGGCACAGAACCGCAGAAATCGCTGTTCCGCAAGCTGGAGACGCTGACCGGTGGTTCAGGCGCGGGCACCCCCGCCTGGCTGCTCAGCCACCCCTCTACGGCCGAACGCATCGCAGCCATCGAAGCACGCGAGGCGCGGTGGGTTCAGCCGTCCTGAGCCGTGACCGCGCGGCCAAGGCGCGGCAGTTGCGTGCGTTTCAGCAGCGCCCGCAGGCTGACCGGCTGTCCGGCCCGACGTTCAGCCTCGGCGTGAACTCGGGCAATCTCGGCCCCGACCGGGCCGGGGTGGCGTGACCACAGCTCCCACAGGAAACCGTCGGGGTCGCGCCGCTCGATCCCTTCGGCGGACAGCACATGGCGCGGGAAATCCTGCGCGTTGAAGGTCAGGATGGCATCGGCATGGCCCGCAATGGCGGTGGCCAGAACGTGGATGTCGTTTTCATCCGGCAGCATCAGCCGCGCCTCGATCCCGCGCTGCAGGGCGATGCAGGCGCGGGGGAAAACCGCGCGGGCAAGCGTTGCATCCGCACGGGCCAAGGCCTCGGCCTCGGGGCCGATCTTGACCGTGGCGCGCGCCCATTCCCCAAGGATGCGGTCCGACCACAAGGGCGTGAACAGCCCCGCCGCCGCCGTGCCGAACAGGATGCCGCGCAGCACGGGCGGGTAGAGCACACAGGCGTCCAGCACGACCTTCAAGGTCGGCACGTCCGGCGCGCAGCCACCGGATGCAAGGCGGGGCGACGTCTTCTGCGGCAGAAAGCCGGGGGTTTCACACCCCCGGACCCCCGTGGGATATTTCCGAACGGAAGATGGACACGGGGCCGGGCGGGCATGACGACCGGTCCCTAACCGTCCAGCCGGAAGAACAGCGCCTTGAGGTAGCCTGATTCCGCCAGTTGCGGCAGCATCGGGTGGTCCGGCCCGGCAAAGCCCGTATGCAGGATCTGCGACCGCCGCCCGGCGCGCCCGACCCCGCGCGCGCTGGCATTGCGGAACGCCGTCAGATCGGCGGCATGCGAGCAGGAACACAGGACCAGATAGCCGCCCGGTTCCACCAGCGGGGCGGCCAGGCGCGCCACCCGTTCATAGGCGCGCAGGCCCGCCTCGAGCGCGGGTTTCGCGGGCGCAAAGGCCGGGGGGTCGCAGACCACAAGGCCAAAGCGGGCCCCCTCGGCGGCAAGGCTTTCCAGCACGGCAAAGGCATCGCCCTTGCGCGTGGCAAAGCGGTCGACGACGCCCATCGCCGTGGCGCCCTGTTCCGCGAGCGCCAGCGCCGGAGCAGACCCGTCAACCGACAGCGCCCGTGTCGCCCCGCCCGCCAGCGCCGCAAGGCCGAACCCGCCCACATGGGCGAACATGTCCAGAACGCTTGCCCCGCGCGCCAACCGGGCGGCAAAGGCATGGTTCGGGCGCTGGTCGAAGAACAGCCCGGTCTTCTGCCCGCTCAGCACATCGGCCATGTAGATGGCGCCGTTCATCGGCACCGGCACCGGCCCGGTCACCTCGCCGCGCAGCACGACCGTTTCCTCGGGCAAGCCTTCCAGCCCGCGCGACCGGCCCGCGCCGTTCTTGACCACGCGGCTGACGCCTGCCACCTCCATCAGCGCCTTGACCAGGTGATCGAGATGGGTCTCGGCCCAGGCGGCGTTCGGCTGGATCACGGCCAGATCGCCGTAACGGTCGATCACGACGCCGGGCAACCCGTCGGATTCGGCATGCACCAGCCGGTAGAATGGGGCGTCATGCGTCTGCTCGCGCAGCGCCAGCGCCAGCGCAAGGCGGGTGGCGAACCAGCCGGTATCGATCCTTGCGAAGGCGTCGCGGTCCAGCATCCGCGCAATGATCCTGGACGCCGGGTTGACCGTGACCAGCCCCAACACCTGCCGCTCGGCATCCTCGAGCGCCGCCAGCGCACCGGGGGCAAGCCCTTGCGTGCGCCGGTCGGTCACCAGTTCGTCGGCATAGACCCAGGGAAAGCCATGACGGATCGCCCGCGCCTCGGCCTTGGGTTTCAGGCGAACGACCGGATGGCCATGCGACGGGGCGGGTGGGGTCTGGTCCTGTTCCATCCCGCCCTGTTACTGCGTTCCCTTCCGCACCGGAAGGGGCGGCCCGCCGCACTTTTCCGCCGCGCACCTGCAGATGAGGTTGTTAGCGCTAACCCGAAAGGGTAAAAGAAAAGCGATCCATCCGACAGGAAGGCCGCGCCATGACCTTGAACAGCACCATCGCCCGGGTGACCGACCGCATCCGCGCCCGCTCGGCGCACAGCCGGGGCACCTATCTGGACCGCATGGCAAAGGCCGTGGCCGAAGGGCCCGCGCGATCGCACCTGTCCTGCGGCAACCAGGCCCATGCCTATGCCGCGATGGGCGAGGACAAGGCACCGCTTGCCGAAGGTCGGCTGCCGAACCTTGGCATCGTGACGGCCTATAACGACATGCTGTCGGCGCATCAGCCGTTCGAAAGCTATCCCGGCCAGATTCGCGCCGCCGCCCGCCGCGCCGGGGCCACGGCGCAGGTCGCGGGCGGGGTTCCCGCGATGTGCGACGGTGTCACCCAGGGCCAGCCGGGAATGGAACTGTCGCTGTTCTCGCGCGATGTGATCGCGCTGGCAGCGGGGGTGGCGCTGAGCCACAACACTTTTGACGCTGCGCTTTATCTGGGGGTCTGCGACAAGATCGTGCCGGGCCTCATCATCGCGGCGGCGACCTTCAGCCATGTGCCGGCGGTGTTCGTGCCCGCCGGTCCGATGACCAGCGGCCTGCCGAATGACGAAAAGTCACGCGTCCGCAACGCCTTCGCCACCGGAGAAGTGGGGCGCGACGCGCTGATGGCCGCCGAAATGGCCAGCTATCACGGTCCGGGCACCTGCACCTTTTACGGCACCGCCAACACCAACCAGATGCTGATGGAGTTCATGGGCCTGCACCTGCCGGGTGCCAGCTTCGTCAATCCCGGCACGCCCCTGCGCGCGGCGCTGACCGATGCCGCCGTGACCCGGGCTGCGGCCATCACCGCGCTTGGCAACGATTTTCGCCCCGTGGGCGAGATTCTGGACGAACGCGCCTTCGTCAACGGCATCGTCGGGCTGATGGCCACGGGCGGGTCCACCAACCTTGTGCTGCACCTGCCGGCGATGGCGCGGGCAGCGGGCGTGCTGATCGACCTGGACGACTTCGCCGACATTTCCGACGTGGTCCCGCTGATGGCCAAGGTCTATCCGAACGGTCTGGCCGACGTGAACCATTTTCACGCGGCAGGCGGCCTTGGCTACATGATCGGCGAGCTGCTGGCGGCGGGCCTTCTGCACCCCGATGCCAAGACCATCGCGGGCGACGGGCTTTCGCTCTATGCGCAGGAACCGAAGCTGCGCGACGGCGCGCTGACCTGGGAACCCGGGGCGGGCGAGACGCTGAACGACCGCATCCTGCGCCCGGCGTCGGATCCGTTCCAGCCTGTCGGGGGCCTGAAGCAACTGATCGGGAACCTTGGCCGCGGGGTCATCAAGGTGTCGGCGGTGGCCCCCGAGCGGCACCTCATCGAGGCGCCGTGCCGCATCTTCCACGATCAGGACAGCGTCAAGCGCGCCTTCAAGGCGGGCGAGTTCACTTCCGACACGGTGGTCGTGGTGCGTTTTCAGGGGCCGCAGGCGAACGGCATGCCGGAACTGCATTCGCTGACCCCCACGCTGTCGGTGCTGCAGGACCGGGGACTTCGGGTCGCGCTGGTGACCGACGGGCGCATGTCCGGTGCATCGGGCAAGGTGCCGGCGGCCATCCATGTCTCGCCCGAAGCCGCCGTCGGCGGCCCGCTGGCGCGGCTGCGCGACGGCGATGTGGTCCGGCTGGACGCGACGGCGGGCACCCTGCAGTGCCTCGCCCCCGATTTCGACGCGCGCGCGCCGGTGACGGCAGACCTGTCGGCCAATCGCCACGGCATCGGGCGCGAGATGTTCGAGGTGTTCCGCCGCAATGTCGGCAATTCCTGCGACGGCGCGGGCGTCGTCGTCTGAAGACAGAAACTTTCTGGCCTCCGGCGGGGATATTTTAACCAAGATGAAACCTTGGGAAGGGAGTCTCAGAGGTGCGGTACAGGCGGGGACGCCGATGACCGTCCAAGGTGAAAGCGCCCTGTCTCCCCCGTTCCCATGCGGCCCGAGACAGGGCGCGGCGCCCCCTGACCCTTCCCTTTCCCATTCATCTTGGCGAAAATATCCCCGCCGGAGGCTCCCACACTCGCCACCTGCCCCGGACCTGACAAGGAGCTTCCCATGACCCCCGCCGAACAAAGCCGCCGTGCGCTGGAGATCTGCCGCCTTGCCCCGGTGATCCCGGTGCTGGTGATCGAGGACGTGGCCCATGCGGCACCGCTGGCGCAGGCCCTGGTCGCGGGCGGGCTTCCGGCGCTGGAGGTCACGCTGCGCACCCCGGCCGCGCTGGATGTGATCCGGGCGATGGCCGAAGTTCCGGGCGGGCGGGTGGGCGCGGGCACGCTGCTGACGCCCGCAGATGTCAGGGCGGCCAAGGCGGCGGGGGCGACCTTTGGCGTCTCGCCCGGGGCGACCGAACGCATCATCGCCGCCTGCGAGGACGAGGGGCTGCCGCTTTTGCCGGGTGCCGTCACGGCAACCGAGGTGATGACGCTGCTGGAGCGCGGCTTCACGATGCTCAAGTTCTTTCCGGCCGAAACCTCGGGCGGGGCCGCCGCGATCAAGGCTCTGGGTGCGCCGATCCCGCAGGTCAGCTTTTGCCCGACCGGTGGCGTCAGCCTGAAGAACGCGCGCGAGTATCTGTCGCTGGCCAACATCGTCTGTGTTGGCGGAAGCTGGGTCGCGCCCAAGGAAGCCATGGCGCGGGGCGACTGGGCGGCGGTCACTGCGCTTGCCGCCGAAGCGGCCGCCCTGCGCGGCTGATCCTGCCAGCCCTGCGCCGGGGCGGCAGAGGTGTCGCGAGGGCCCGCACGGCGCTGCTGTGCGGAAAGGCCCGCCGGAGCAGTGTTCCTGCCAGCCGACCTTCGGGCCGCAGGGCGGATTGACCCCGGCCGCGCCGGTCGAGGGACGACACCCGGGCAGGCAGGCCAAGGTTGACCGCATGTCAGCGGCGCTGCCCGGCGGCGGCACGGCGCGGCGCGGCGGCTGGCTGGCGGACCGGTTCGGGGATGGCCTCCGGATCATCCGCCGCAGGCTCTCGCTTCTGGTTCCACCCCGGACAAGACTGTGGTGCCGTGCGGGGTCCGGGCGTGCCGGCATGGTGACGCAGGACGCCGCCGGACCTGAGGCGGCGGCGGGTCAGTAACCCAGGCGCGCGGCCCGGCCACCCTTGCGGCGGGGGGCTTCGGGCGCGGACAGTCCCTCTTTCAGCACCTGCGTCATGGGGTGGTCGGGTTCGGCCAGCGCGTATTCCGCGATCACGGTCCGCAGGGCATCCGGAAAGGGCGCGCCCACCGGCAGGCTCAGCGCCCAGTCCATGAAGACCGACCGGCATTCGCCCGGCGTGATGCCTTCGATCCGGTAGCTTTCCCGTACCAGACCCTTCGGGTCGGCCTCGTCCAGCCGCATCGCACGTCTCCCCATGTTCAGCCCAGCCTTGCCCCGATCACTGCCGCTGCCGCGCGTGCAACCTCGTCAATCCGCCGCGTCAGGGCCGCAGCGTCTGACGCCCCGGTTTCGCGCAGAACGAAGGCGCGGCCACCTTCGCCAAGATCGTCCGGTGCGGTCGGCTGGTCGCACAGAAGCCGCGTCGCGGCATTCACGGTCCAGAACAGCCGTGCCGCCTCGCCGACCGTCTGCGCATCTTCCACCGACAGAAAGCCCGTGTCCACTCCGGTCTGCAGTTGCACCCCCGGCATCCGCGCCGCCGATCCCGACATCAGCGCCGCCGTCTGCGCCAGAAGATCGGTGTCCATCAGCCGACCCGGCCCATTTCGCGCCTCCCAGGGCGTGACGACGGGGCGGGCGGCCTGCAGGCGGGTGCGCATTGCGGCAACATCGGCGCGCACACCCGCCCCTTGCCCTTTCTGCGCCAGCACGGCCCGGCGGAACGCCTCGACTTCGCCCGCCAGGCGGGCATCGCCCGCAATCACGCGGGCACGGGTCAGGGCCAGATGCTCCCAGGTCCAGGCTTCGGTCTGCTGATAGCTGCGAAAGGCCCCGAACGAGGTCGCGACCGGCCCCTGCCGCCCCGAGGGGCGCAGGCGCATGTCAACCGCATAAAGCCGCCCTTCGGCCATCTCGGCGGTGAGGGCGGTGACCAGCGCCTGAGTTGCGCGCGCGAACCAGGCGCGCGGGCCAATCGGGCGGGGGCCGTCGCTGACCGCGTCGGGCGGGGCGTCATAGATGACGATCAGGTCAAGATCAGACCCCGCGTGCAGCCGCCCGGCCCCAAGGCTTCCCATGGCCAGCAGGGCGGCGCTGCTGCCGGGCAGGCTGCCGTGGCGGCGCGCGACCTCGGCCATCACCTCCGGCCAGAGGGCGGTCACCACGGCGCCTGCCAGATCGGCATAGGCCGCACCCGCCTCGTCTGCCCCGACCAGTCCGCGCAGGTGATGCACGCCCACGCGGAAATGCGCCTCTTTCATCCAGACCCGGGCCGCGCGCAGCCGCGCCTCATAGTCGCCGCCCCGCGCCAGCACGGCGGCAAGGTCCGCCGTCAGGGCCACCCTGCCCGGCCAGGGGGCAAAGAACGCCCCGCCGATCACGGCATCCAGCACGCCCGAATTGCGCGCCAGATACCGCGCCAGCATCGGCGAGGTGGCGGCGATGTCCACGATCAGGTTCACCAGCGTCGGGTTCGCCTCGAACAGCGCGAACAGTTGTACCCCGGCAGGCAGCCCGGCCATGAATCCGTCCAGCGACAAAAGCGCCTCCTGCGGGTTCGCGGCACGGTTCAGGCTGTGCAGGATCGTCGGGCGCAGGCGGCGGAAGATCGCCGTCGCCCGGTCGGACCGGAGCGCGGGATAGGTTGACCAGCGATCCAGCACCGCGCGCGCCTCGGGCGCGGGTTCGGGGCCTGCCGGGGTCTCGCCCGGGGCAAAGAAGCCGCCGGTCAGGTCTTCGACCCGTGCAAGACGGGCCAGCAGGCCCGCGCGAAAGGCCGCGACGTCGGACTGCCCGCAGAAGGCCGCAATGCGGGCCACGCCGTCGGCGGTGGCGGGCATCACATGGGTCTGCGCGTCGCCCACCATCTGCAGCCGGTGTTCGATCTCGCGGTAGGCGCGGTAATCGGCGGTCAGGTCCGTAGCGACATGGCGCGGCAGCCAGCCCGCCTGTGCCAGCGCCGCAAGCGCGCCGGTGGTGGTGGGGTTGCGCAGGGACGGGTCGCGCCCCCCGGCGATCAACTGGCGGGTCTGGGCAAAGAACTCGATCTCGCGGATGCCACCCTGCCCCAGTTTCAGGTTATGCCCTTCGACCGTGACCGGCCCGTTCAACCTGCGATGGTCGCGGATGCGCAGGCGCATGTCATGGGCATCCTGGATCGCCGCGAAATCAAGGTGCCGGCGCCAGACAAAGGGGGTCAGCGCGCGCAGGAACCGCGCCCCCGCCGCCACATCGCCCGCGCAGGGGCGCGCCTTGATGTAGGCCGCCCGTTCCCAGGTGCGCCCTTCGGCCTCGTAATAGCGTTCCGCCGCTGCCATGGACAGGCAGACCGGCATCACGGCGGCATCGGGGCGCAGCCGCAGGTCGGTGCGGAACACATAGCCTTCGGCGGTGATGTCCGACAGCAGCGCCGCCATCCGGCGCGTGACGCGGATGAAGGCGGCCCGTGCCTCTTGCCCGGTGCCCGGGTGGCGGGTCTCGTCGAACAGGCAGATCAGGTCGATGTCCGACGAATAGTTGAGCTCGCCCGCCCCCATCTTGCCCATGGCCAGCACGACCATGCCCGCCCCCTGCGCCGCGTCCTCGGGGCGCTGCCCCGGCAGGCGGCCGCGCCGGATTTCGTCGGCGACGAACAGGCTGACCGCTGCCTGAACGGCCCGGTCGGCCAGCGCGGTCAGGGCACCCGTCACCTGCTCCAGCGGCCAGACGCCGCCAAGGTCGGCAAGGGCGGTCAGCAGGGCTATGCGGCGCTTGGCCCGGTACAGGGTCGGTGACAGATGATCCGGGGTATCGCCGCCGATGGCCTCGAGTTCGACCGCCAGCACCGCCTCGGGGTCTGCGGCAAGTGCAGGGCGCAGCCAGTCTGCCTCGCGCTGCATGGACTGGCGCAGGTAGGGGCTACACCCTGCCGTCCCGGCAAGAAGGTCTGCAAGGTCCGGTCCCAGATCGGCAAACTGGGCGCGCAGTTCCCGGCCTGCCTCGGGATCGTGGGCGATGGGCTGGCGGGTCAGGCGGCTGGCAAAGGGCATGGGTGCAGTCTGTGCCGTCCCCCCATGGGGGTCAACCGCTGCTTGCACGGCCCTGCGCGGGCGGGAATACTCGGGCGGCGGAGGAGAGGTTGCATGAGCAGAAGTGTCGAACGGGTTCTCGCGGCATTGGCGGCGGCGGGGGTGACGGCGGACCTGCGCGAGATGGCCACCGAAACGCGCACCGCGCAGATGGCTGCAGATGCCGTGGGCTGTGCGCTGGACCAGATCGCCAAGTCCATCCTGTTCCAGGGGGCGGGAACCGGGCGGCTGGTGCTGTTTCTCACCGCCGGGGGCAATCAGGTCGATCCCGACTGCGCCTCGGCTCTTGCGGGCGAGCGGCTTGGCCGGGCCGATGCGCGGATCGTGCGCGAGGTCACCGGCTTTGCCATCGGCGGGGTGTCGCCGGTCGGGCACCTGACACCGTTGCCGGTCTGGATGGACCCGCGCCTGACGGAATTTCCGCTGGTCTGGGCAGCGGCCGGCACGCCGCGCCATATCTTCGGGATCGCACCGCCGGTGCTGGCCGCGATCACCGGGGCCAGGATCGCCGCCTTTTGTGCCGGACCCTCCGGTGCCCGGGCGCATGTAAAATAGTTTAACATACCCTCTTGACCCCGCGCCGCGCTTTCCCACATTGGATCATGTGAAACGACTTCACATCGAACCAAGGGGAGATCGCCCATGACCACAATGACGCAATCCGGCATCGCCAGTTGGCCCTTACGGGCCGAAGCATGGCTCGACGACCGGGGCAAGCCTGCCTGGATCGCCGCGATGGTGCTGGGATTCATCGCCTTCTGGCCCATCGGCCTTGCCCTTCTTGCCTACATGATCTGGAGCAAACGCATGTTCAACCGTTCCGGCCGCTGCGGCCACCGCCACGACCGTCGTGAAACCTATCAGGCGATGGCGCGCGCCGTCCGCCCTTCGGGCAACACCGTGTTCGACGCCTACAAGGCCGAGACGCTGCGCCGTCTGGAAGACGAACAGACCGCCTTTGAAAGCTTTCTGCAGCGCCTGCGCGACGCCAAGGACAAGCAGGAATTCGACGCCTTCATGGACGACCGCGCCCGGTCGGCGAAGATGCCCGCAAACCCCGACGCGCCCGGCGTCTGACGCCTGCCTGAACCCGGCCGCGGCCCCTTCCCCCCGAAGGGGCCGCGGTCTATGTGCCCTCTCCCGGAAGAATGAACTGACCCGATGGAAAACAGCCTGCCCGACCCCACCTATCAGGCCGAGTTCTACGCCGATGTCGCCATCAAGCGCGCGCTGGCCTGGGTCGTCGATGCCATCGTGATCGCGGTCATGACGCTGTTGATCCTGCCGCTGACGGCCTTCACGGGGCTGTTCTTTCTGCCGCTGCTGGTGCTGACGGTCAGCTTTGTCTATCGCACCTTCACCCTGGCGGGCCGGTCGGCGACCTGGGGCATGCGGCTGTTCGCGATCGAGTTCCGAACCCATCGCGGGCAGCGGTTCGACCTGCCGACGGCGGCGCTGCACACGCTTGGGTATACAGTGACAATCTCGACCCTGTTGCCGCAGATCGTTTCCGCCGCGCTGATGCTGACCGGTGCACGCGGCCAGGGCCTGACCGATCTGGTCCTGGGGTCGGTTGCAATCAACCGGGCTGCCCGAACCTGAGGCAATTCCGTGCTTGGCGGAACGGGCCCGGCTTGCTAACCTGAGACTATTGCCAAAGTATCCGGTCCATGCGCCACACCCTTCCCATCGCGCCGCAATTCTATGTGACAGCCCCGCAGACCTGTCCGTATCTGGACGGGCGGATGGAACGCAAGCTGTTCACGGCCCTGCAGGGCGATCACGCGCAACGGCTGAATGACGCCTTGTCCAAGCAGGGGTTTCGGCGCAGCCAGAACGTGCTGTACCGCCCAAGCTGCGCCGAGTGTTCCGCCTGCATCTCGGCCCGCATCCGGGTGGCGGATTTCGAACCGTCGCGCACCCAAAGGCGGGTCACACGGCGCAACGCCGATCTGAAGCGCAACGCGACCAGCCCCTGGGCGACCGAAGACCAGTACGCCCTGTTCCGCCGCTATCTTGACCATCGCCACGCCGATGGCGGCATGGCCGACATGGACATCTTCGAATTCGCCGCGATGATCGAGGAAACACCGATCCGCAGCCGCGTGATCGAATATTCCCGCCCCGCCGGCCCCGGCGAACGCGGACGACCGCTTGCGGCGGTGTGTCTGACCGACGTGCTGGATGACGGGTTGAGCATGGTCTATTCGTTCTACGACCCCGAGATGATCGATGCGAGCCTTGGAACCCATGTGGTGCTGGACCACGTCGCCATCGCGCGTGAGGCGGGGTTGCCCTATGTCTATCTGGGTTACTGGGTGCCGGGCAGCCGCAAGATGGGCTACAAGGCCAAGTTCTCGGCGCTGGAAATCTACAAGGGCGGGCGCTGGCAGGACATCGGCGATCCGGCCAGCCACAGGGCAGACCTGCATCCGCTGTCGGTTGATCCCATCGCCGAACAGGTCGCCCGCATCACCCTGCCCGACAGCCGCATCCGGGACTGAGCCGGTTGGCCGACCGCCAGAGCCGGATTTCCGCCGTGGCGCTGGTCGTGCCCGACTACGACGCCGCCATTGCCTTTTATGTGGGCGTCATGGGCTTTCGGCTGACCGCAGACCTGGATCAGGGCCGCAAGCGGTGGGTGACGGTGCAGCCGCCGGGGGGCGGGGTGCACCTGGTTCTGGCCCGGGCCGAAAGCGCAGCGCAGACAGCGGTGATCGGTGCGCAGGCCGGCGGGCGGGTGTTCCTGTTCCTGCAGACCGATGATTTTGCCCGCGACCATGCGGCGATGCTGGCCGCCGGTGTCACCTTTAAAGAGGCCCCGCGCCATGAACCCTATGGCAGCGTCGCCGTCTGGCAAGACCCCTTCGGCAACCGGTGGGACCTGATCGGCCCCGGCCTGTCTGGCTGATGCCGCGGGCGCGGACAGAAGCACGGGTTCTGCCGTTTTTCGGGAAGTTGCCACGACCCATGCGCAGGTGTAACAAAACTTCGAAAATGTCGGCCTCTGCGACACTTTCTTCTGTTTTTTCCCGTTGACGCCACCTTGCACCAGCCATAATGTCCCGCCGTGCTGATGGCTGCGGGAAACAGGGGACTGGCATGGCCGACAATCTTGTAGGCGTAGGACCAAGGTGCATGGGCCGGTAACGGTTGACCATCCTGGTTCCCATGCGCCCCCGAGCACCCCTCGGGGGCTTTTTGTTGAGCACGACGGCCGCGCGGCGGCAGATGGAGCGGAAGATGACGAAGGCACAGGCAATGGCGATGACCGGCGCACGGATGGTGGTTCAGGCGCTGAAGGATCAGGGTGTGGAGGTGGTCTTCGGCTATCCCGGCGGGGCCGTGCTGCCGATCTATGACGAGATCTTCCAGCAGAACGACATCCGCCACATCCTGGTGCGGCACGAACAGGGGGCCGTCCACATGGCCGAAGGCTATGCCCGGTCCACCGGCAAGCCCGGCGTGGTGCTGGTGACCTCCGGCCCCGGGGCAACGAATGCCGTCACAGGCCTTGTCGATGCGCTGATGGATTCGATCCCGCTGGTCGTGCTGACCGGGCAGGTGCCGACCTTCATGATCGGCACCGACGGGTTCCAGGAGGCCGATACCGTCGGCATCACCCGGCCCTGCACCAAGATGAACTGGCTGGTGAAGGACACCGCCAAGCTGTCTGCCGTGATCCACGAGGCATTCCATGTCGCCACCCGCGGCCGCCCCGGCCCGGTGCTGGTCGACATTCCCAAGGACGTGCAGTTTGCAACTGCCGAATACACCCCGATGGAACGGGCGCGGACTGCCCATTACCAGCCCCGCACCAAGGGCGACCCGGACCAGATCGCCCGTCTGGTCGAGATGATGGAAACTGCCGAACGCCCGGTCTTCTACACCGGCGGCGGCGTCATCAACGCAGGTCCGGCCGCAAGCGGGCTGCTGCGCGAACTGGCCGAGGCGACGGGGTTTCCGGTGACCTCGACCCTGATGGGTCTTGGTGCCTATCCGGCCAGCGGCAAGCTTTGGCTGGGCATGCTGGGGATGCATGGCCTGTACGAGGCTAATCTGGCGATGCACGGCTGCGATCTGATGATCAACGTGGGCGCGCGGTTCGACGACCGGATCACCGGGCGCGTCAAGGATTTCAGCCCGCATTCGCGTAAGGCACATATCGACATCGACCCGTCGTCGATCAACAAGGTGATCCGTGTCGATGTGCCGATCATCGGCGATGTGGGGTCGGTGCTGGAGGATGTTCTGACCCTGTGGAAGGCGCGGGGAAGCCGCGTGAACCGGGCCGGTCTGGCGAAATGGTGGGCGCAGATCGCCGAATGGCGGGCGGTCGATTGCCTGAAGTTCCGCAATTCCGACAAGGTCATCAAGCCGCAGCATGCGCTGCAGCGACTGGAGGCGCTGACCCGGGGCATGGACCGCTACATCACCACCGAGGTCGGCCAGCACCAGATGTGGGCGGCGCAGTATCTGGGGTTCGAGGACCCGAACCGCTGGATGACCTCCGGCGGCCTGGGCACCATGGGCTACGGCCTGCCCGCCAGCATCGGCGTGCAGATCGCCCACCCGGATGCGCTGGTCATCAACGTGGCGGGCGAGGCAAGCTGGCTGATGAACATGCAGGAAATGGGCACCGC
>JAAFHX010000088.1 GCA_013297695.1 Rhodobacterales bacterium
GGCGATATCCGCGCCATCTGAGCATCGGAAAGCAGGATCATCTCGGTCATGCGGCACCTCCTTGAGGCCGCGAGTGAATCAATGAGTTGTCCGATCGGCAAGCAGTTTAATGGGTCCAGAGCCTAGTAGGTTCCGCATGACCAACGTGGAGGGCGGAAAGCGACCGTCGATCCAACGTTTTGAGGGTAGCAATAGCCGCCCTTCGCTACCGGAGACGACTTGCCGCTGAAGGATATCTGGACTCCTTTGATAATGCCTACCCGACGTAGCCCGTCTTGACCGTTGTGTAGAACTCGCGCGCATGGCTGCCTTGCTCTCGGGGCCCATGGCTTGACCCCTTGCGGCCACCGAAGGGAACATGCGGGTCCACGCCTGCGGTGGGCAGGTTGACCATGACCATCCCGGCCTCTGCGTTGCGGCGAAAGTGGGTGGCATGTTTCAGGCTGGTGGTGCAGATGCCCGCCGAGAGGCCAAAGTCGGTATCGTTCGCGGTGGCCAATCCCTCGTCATAGTCGCGCACACGGATCACGCAGGCGACGGGGCCGAAGATTTCCTCGCGCGCGATGGCCATGGCATTGGTCGCCTCGGTGAACAGGGCGGGCGACAGGTAGTGGCCGGGGGTGGGTCGGTTCAGCAGCTCGCCCCCCGCCACCAGCCGCGCGCCCTCGGTGCGGCCCTTGTCGATATAGGCGAGATCGATCGCCAGCTGCGCCGCATCGGCGACCGGGCCGACGCGGGTTGACGGGTCCAGCGCATGGCCAACAGTGAGGCCTTCCATCGCTTCTGTCAGGGTGGCGACGAACCGGTCATGGATACCTTCGGTCACGATCAGCCGCGACGAGGCGGTGCAGCGCTGTCCGGTCTGGAAGAACGCCCCGTCCAACGCGGCGCGCACGGCCACGTCAAGATCGGCATCGTCGAGCACCAGAAGCGGGTTCTTGCCCCCCATTTCCAGCTGAACCTTCCTCATCGGCTGGCCTGCCACACAGGCGGCGGCGATGCCGCGCCCGGTGGCGACCGATCCGGTGAAGGTCACGGCGTCGATCCCGCGGGCGGTCACGATGGCTTGGCCCACGCTGCGGCCGGGGCCCATGACCAGGTTCAGCACCCCCTCAGGCAGACCCGCGCGCACCAGAATGTCCACCAGCGCCCAGGCGCAGGCGGGCACAAGGTCGGCGGGCTTGAACACCACGCAGTTGCCGTAGGCCAGCGCAGGCGCGATCTTCCAGGCCGGAATGGCGATGGGAAAATTCCACGGCGTGATGATGCCGATCACGCCCACGGGTTCGCGTGTGACCTCCACCGTCACGCCGGGACGGATCGAGGGGCCGGTCTCGCCGGTCAGGCGCACCGCCTCGGCGGCAAAGAACGCAAGTATATGCGCGGCCCGCCCCACCTCGCCCCGCGCCTCGGTCAGGGTCTTGCCCTCTTCGCGGGCCAGCAGGGTCGCCAGTTCCTCGGCCCTGGCGGTGACCTCGGCGGCAGCGCGCATCAGGATGCCGTGCCGGTCCATCGGGCCGCTGTGCGACCAGCCGGGAAAGGCGGCGCGGGCGGCCGCCACGGCATCGGCCACATCGGCGGCCGTGCCTTGCGCGAACACGCCCACCACGTCGGTGGTGTCGGACGGATTGATGTTCGGGCGGGTGCCGACCCCGGCCCGCCACTCGGCTCCGATCCGGTTGCCAAAGGCCATCGTCATTTCCCCCCTCTTGCCGCCAGCGCCCCTGCCTGCGCCAGCGCCCGCTTGCGCCGCCGTGTGATCTCCTGATCGGCCAGAACGCCCAGCAGGATCACCGACCCCATCACCGCGAAGTTCAGCGAGGACGGAATGCCCAGCAGGTTCACGAGATTCTGCAGGACCTGCAACAGCACCACACCCAGCATGATGCCGATCACCGACCCCTCGCCCCCGCGCAGCGAACAGCCGCCCAGCACGGCCGCCGCGATGGCGTAAAGCTCGTAGAAATTGCCATGCGACGAGGGCGAGACGGAATTGGTGTAGAACACGATGAACACCGAGGTCAGGCCCGCCAGTCCGCCGCAGATCACGTAGGCCAGCGTCGTGACCCGGCCGGTCCGGATGCCGGAATAGCGCGCGGCCTCTTCGTTCTTGCCCACGGCATAGAGATGCCGGCCATAGACCGACCCGTGCAGCAGCACCGCCATTGCCGCCGCGATGATCACAAAGGCGATGAAGGTATGGGGCACGCCAAAGCTGCGATCCGCCACCAGCCAGCGCAGGAACGCATCATCCACCCCATAGCCGAACCCCATCGTAGCGTCCGAGGTATAGAACCGCGCCGCGCCGCGATAGATCAGCAGCCCGCACAGCGTGACGACAAAGGGCTGAAGACCCGCCTTCGTCACGAGCAGCCCGTGAATGAGCCCCAGCGTCAGTCCCAGACCCACCGCCGCTGCCAGCGCCAGCGGCCAGGGCAGGCCGAGGTTGGCAAAGAGATCCAGAAAGATCACGCCCAGGATGGCGAACATCGAACCGACCGAAAGCTCGATCCCGCCCGAGATGATCACAAGGCCCACCCCAAGCGCGAAGATGCCGAACAGGCCGACCAGATTAGCCATGTTGCCGATGTTCACCGCCGACAGGAAACGCGGGTTGATCGCGAAGGTCACGGCCCCCACCACCAGGATCAGGACAAGCAGCGCCAGTTCCTTTTTCGAGATCATGCCGCCGCCCCCTTTTCTGTCAGACCCACGGCAAGCTGCATGACGGCAGCTTCGCTGAACCTCGGCCGGTCCAGCGTGCCGGTCACGCGACCCTCGTGCATCACGGCGATCCGGTCAGAGACACCCAGCACCTCTTCCAGATCGCTGGAAATCATCAGGATGCCCACGCCCTCATCCGCCAGACCGCGCATCAGCGCATAAATCTCGGCCTTGGCGCCCACGTCGATGCCACGGGTCGGTTCGTCGAACACGATCAGCCGGGGCCGCATCGACAGCCATTTGGCCAGCACCACCTTCTGCTGGTTGCCGCCCGACAGGGTGACCACCGGCGTTTCGATCCCCGGGGCCTTGATCTTCAGGCGCCTGAGCTCACGCTCCGCGACCGCGCCTTCGGCCCCGCGCCGCACCCAGCCCCGGCGGGCAAAACGGGCAACATCGGCCAGCGAGACGTTCTCGCGGATCGTCATGTCGAGCACGAGCGCCGAGCGCTTCCGGTCCTCGGGCACGAGGTAGAGGCCCAGCCCGATGGCGTCCGACGGGGCGCGGATCGCGACCTCGGTTCCGTCAAGCCTCACGTCCCCCGCAAGCGCGGGGGCGATGCCGAACAGCGCCTGGGCAAGGCTGGTGCGGCCGGCCCCGATCAGGCCCGCCAGCCCCAGAATCTCGCCCCGCTTCAGGGTCAGATCGACGCTGCGGTCGGGAAAGGCGGGCGTCGTCAGGCCGGTCAGGTGTAGCACCGGATCGCCCGGTGCCGCCTTCGGGGGGGTGTAAAGCTGCGCCAGGTCCCGCCCGATCATCAGCCGCACCATCGCGTCCTGCGTGATGTCCGCCCGGGCCAGATGCCCGGCCAGCCTGCCGTCTCGCAGACAGACCACCCGGTCGGCGATGTCGCGCACCTCGGACAGGCGGTGCGAGATGTAGATGATCGCCACGCCTTGCGCCCTGAGTTTCCGGATCACGGCCAGCAGCCGGTCGGTTTCGGCCAGCGACAGGCTGGAGGTGGGTTCGTCCATGATGATCACGCGCGCCCGCATCGACAGGGCCTTGGCGATTTCCAGCATCTGGCGTTCTGCGATGGACAAAAGCTCGACCAGCGTATCGGGGCCATAGCCGACCCCGAGCGGTGCCAGGTGGCGCGCGGCCTCGGCCCGCATCGCGGCACGGTCCAGCATCATACCCTTGCGCAGTTCACGTCCGACAAAGATGTTCGCGGCAACATCAAGGTTCTCGAACAGATTCAGTTCCTGATGGACAAAGGCAATGCCGGCCGCCTGGCTTTGCCGCACGCTCAGGGCCGAATGCGCACGACCGTCCACGACGATCTGCCCACGCGAGGGGGCGACGACACCACCCAGCACCTTCATCAGGGTGGACTTGCCCGCCCCGTTCTCGCCGATCAGACCCACGACCTCGCCCGGTTCCAGCGCGAACGACACCCCGTCCAGCGCCGTCACGCCGGGATAGGTCTTGCCGATGTCGTCCATGCTCAGAAGCGTCATCCGAATGCCTACGGTCGGGGAAAATGCGGCGCGCGCGGGCAGGACCTCGCGCGCGCGGACAGGGAACGGAAGGTCAGGCCTTCAGCATTTCCGCCATCATCTTTTCGAACTCGGCAACGTTGGCGGCGTTGATCACCTTGGTGGGCACGATCGACAGCTTGTTTTCCGGGATCCAGCTTGCGTCGCCACCGATCACCTTGGCCATTCCCATGATCGACTGATAGCCGAACTCGAAGGGCTGCTGCACGATGGTGCCATAGACATTGCCCTCCTTGATGCCGCGCAGGGTCACCACATCCTCGTCGAAACCGATGATGATGACCTTGCCGTTCATGCCCGCCGCTGCGACCGCCTCGATGATCTGGGGCGGGTTGTAGCTGTAGAGGCCCACCAGCATGTTGATGTCGGGGTATGCGGTCAGCGTGTCCTCGACGTTGCGACGCGCCTTCACGAAGTCGATCTCGTCGGTTCGGACATCGACGATGGTGATGTTGCCGCCCTCCAGCGCCTTCTTGATTCCCTCGACCCGCTCGCGGGCGTTGGCGTTGTCCATCGTGCCGACGAACAGCATCGCGGTGCCGCCGTTCGGCATTGCTTCCTTCATCAACTCGCCCGCCTGCACCCCCGCAGCGACGTTGTCGGTGCCGATGTAGACCATCCGCCTGGACTTCGGCGCATCGCTGTCCGAGGTGAAGAGGACGGCACTTTCTGCCGCCTTGTCGAGGATTTCGGTGGCACTGTCCGGGTTCACCGGGCTGATCGCCAGCCCTTTCACGCCGCGCGCCAGCAGGTCGTCGATGATCCTGCGCTGCTCGGCGGGGGTGGATTCGGCGGGCACGATGAATTCCACCTGATAGTCGGGCAATTCGGCCTGCGCCTTTTCCGTGCCGCGCCGCGCGATGGTCCAGAAATCGGCGCTGGCATTCGTCACGAAGGCGAGGATCGGCTTGTCCTGCGCGAAGGCGGGCAGGACGGGCAGCAGTGCCGCTGCGGCACCGGATTGAAGCAGGGTTCTGCGGGTCAGGGTCATCTGGGGTTCCTCCCTTGGGTTGAGACATGTCTTCTCGGGCCCCGGAACAGAGGTGTCCGGGTTTGGTGGTTCACGTCAGATCACCGGGCCGTCAGGCCCAACCTGCATCCGCGACGATGGTCTGTGCGGTAATCGCCTTCGACTGGTCCGAGGCCAGAAACAGCGCCACGCGGGCGATATCGGCAGGGTAAAGACGGTCGGGTAGGGCCTGACGCTCGGCCCGCATCGCGTCGGCCTCGGGCGTCAGCCATTTCGTCAGCTGGCGTTCGGTCATCGTCCAGCCGGGGGCAAAATGGTTCACCCGGATGCCGTGGCGGCCATAGTCGCGCGCAAGCGCCCGGGTCAGGCCCAGCACGGCGGATTTCGACGCCGAATACAGTGGCATCCCCCCCATCCCCAGCAACCAGGAATGCGAGCCGAACATCACGATGCTGCCGCCACCCGCCGCGATCATGTCCGGGATCACGGCCTGCGCGGCAAAGACCTGATGTTTCAGGTTCACCGCAATGCGGGCGTCGAAATAGGCGTCGTCGATGTCTTCCAGCCGGTGGCGTTCATCGCTGGCTGCATTGTTCAGCAGCACGGTAAAGGGACCAAGCCGGGCGCGCAGGTCTGCAATCGCGGCCCGCAGATCGTCGGTGCGGGTCAGGTCGGCACAGGCAAAGGCCACGGTCCGGTCATCCTGGGTCAACCGTTCGGCCAGCAGTTCGCCCGCTGCCTTTTCAATGTCGATGAAGCCGACCCGCGCGTCCTGCGCGGCAAAGGCCTCGACCAGCCCCGCGCCGATGCCGCTGGCGCCGCCGGTGATCAGGACCGGGTGGCCCTGCAGGTCGGGATAGATGGCATCCGTCATCGGGCAACCCCTTCGGCGGTCAGGAAATCCAGATCGCAGCCGCGGTCGGCCTGCAACACATGGCAACCGTGCAGCCAGGCATAGCCCCGGTCGGGCGGGGGGGCAGGCGGCGCAAGGGCGGCCCGACGAAGGCCAAGCTCGGCCGCGTCCACCAGCAGGTCGATGCGGCGGCCCGGCACATCCAGACGGATCAGGTCGCCGCTGCGCACCAGCGCCAGAGGCCCGCCCTCGGCCGCCTCGGGGGTGATGTGCAGCACCACGGTGCCAAAGGCGGTCCCCGACATCCGCGCGTCGGAAATCCGCACCATGTCCTTCACGCCCAGCCGGCTCAGCTTTTTCGGTATGGGAAGGTAGCCCGCTTCGGGCATCCCCGGCGCGCCCTTCGGCCCGGCATTGCGCAGCACCAGGACCGAGTTCGCCGTGACCTCCAGCGCCTCGTCGTCGATCCGGGCGGCAAGGTCGGCCAGGCTGTCGAAGACCACCGCCGGACCGGTGTGCGACAAAAGCTGCGGGTCCGCCGCCGCCTGCTTGATGATCGCCCCGCGCGGGGCAAGATTGCCGCGCAGGACCGCCAGCGCACCGCCCGAAAAGACCGGGTCGGAGGCCCTGCGCACCACAGTCTGGCCGAAATCCGCCGGTTGCGCGGCGAGGTTCTCGGCGAGGGTCTGCCCGGTGACGGTCAGACAGGTTCCGTCGATCAGCCCGCCCAGTTCGCGCAGCACGGGCGTCAGCCCGCCCTCGCGATGCAGGTCTTCCATGTAGTGCTGACCCGTGGGTTTGAGGTCCACCAGAACCGGGGTCTCCTGCCCGAGCGCGTCGATGTCGTTCAGATCCACCTCCACCCCTGCGCGGCCCGCAATGGCCGTCAGGTGGATGATTGCGTTGGTCGACCCCCCCACCGCCATCACGGTGCGAAAGGCGTTTCGCACGGCGGCAGGTGTGACGATCCGGTCGGGGGTCAGCCCTTCGGCGGCCATCGCCACGGCACGCGTGCCGGTGCGTTCGGCATGGCGCCGCCGTTCGGCATAGACTGCCGGAATGGCGGCCCCGCCCGGCAGCATCATGCCCATCGCCTCGGCCGCCATCGCCATCGTGCTGGCGGTGCCCATCACGCCGCAGGTGCCCACGGTGGGTGCAAGTTCGCTGTTCACTTCGGCGATCTGGTCGGCGTTCAGATCGCCCGCCCGGAACCGGGCCCAGAAGCGCCGGCAATCGGTGCAGGCCCCAACCCGTTCGCCCCGCCAGTCGCCCGCCAGCATCGGCCCGGTCACCAGCACGATGGCCGGAACCGCCGCACTGACCGCGCCCATCAGCAGCGCGGGCACCGTCTTGTCGCAGCCGCCGACGAGGATGACGGCATCCATCGGCTGGGCGCGGATCATCTCTTCGGCGTCCATCGCCATCAGGTTGCGCAGATAAAGCGAGGTCGGCGAGGCAAAGCTTTCATGCAGCGAGATCACCGGAAAGACCATCGGGATGCCCCCCGCCAGCAGCACCCCCCGGCTGGCCGCCGCGATCAGGTCCGGCACCGTCTGGTGGCAGGCGTTGTAGTCCGATGCGGTGTTGACGATGCCGATGATCGGGCGGTCCAGCGCCTCGTCGGTGTAGCCCATCGCCTTGATGAACGCCTTGCGCAGGAACACCGCGAAGTCGGGATCGCCATACTGCGCCAGCGCCTTCTGCATTCCCGTCTTGCGCAATTGCCGTTCCTCCCGCATCTTCGATCAACCTACAATGTCGACAACAGGATTGTCAACAATAATGATGACAGAGACCATCCCCACCGAGTCCACGCATTCGACCCTGGTCGACGTGCTGGAGGAAGAGATCGTGCTGGGCTGGCTGCAGCCCCGCGAACGGCTGGTCGAAGAGGACCTGACACGCCGCTTCGGCACCAAGCGCCATCTGGTCCGCGAGGCGATCTTCGAGCTGGAACGCATGGGACTGGTCGAACGTGTGCCGAACAAGGGGGCTGTCGTCCGCTCGCTGGACCCCCTTGAGGTGCGTCAGGTCTATGACGTGCGCATCGCCCTCGAGACGCTGGCCGCCGAACTGATCCCGCTGCCCGCCCCGCCCGAGGTCACGGCCGGGCTGCGCGACATCCAGAGGCGGCATGCGGCGGCGGTCGATGCGGGCGATCCGCGCGCGGCCTTTCACGCGAACATGGCGTTTCACAACGCCCTCTTCGCGGCCTGCGGCAATCCGCACCTAGTCGACCTGATCCGCCAGTCGGCCAAGAAGGTGCACGGGGCCCGGTCTCTGACTGCCGTGGACCCGGTCTACCTGCGCCGCGCCTGCGACGAACACTGGGCAATGATCGATGCCCTAGAGACCGGTGACCGTGAGCGTCTGAAGGACCTGTTTCGAGACCATATCCTGCCGTCCCGAGACGTCTACCTGGCGCGGTTCGGCTGGCGGAAATAGGAAACAAACCAGATAATCAAGAACGCCCCTTGGTGCAGTAGGGTTGCTCGCCGGTAGCCCTTGCAGCGGCTCACACGATGTTGCGGCGGAAGCCCATACACCGAAAGGGGCGCTGCGGTTGTTTCGACAGTAGAGCTGGTCCACGTTGAGAGAAACCGAAACTCAGATTGCGGGAGTGCTACGCTGTCGAATGAATGACCTCTTCGGGCCGATAACGTTGCTGGGCCCGAGCCGAGTCCGTACGAGCCATGCTCAGGACGCATGGCCGTTGTGGCTTGCAGTGGCCATCGAGTATCTTCTGTCGGGTGGCGAACACAGGCGTGACGCACGCCAGTCGCACGATGGCTTCGAAGTCGGCAAGGGTCTGATCTGCAGGCCCCTTCATGGCTACCCCTTAGCCCAGCAGCTTTGCCTCGACCTGTGCCATGGCTTTCTGATGGTCGGGCGAGGGGAACAGATGCCCAAACCGTTCCATGGTCATCTGGATGGAGAAGTGACCTGCGAAGGTCATGATTTCCTTGATCGAGAAGCCCTGCTCGATCCAGAGCGACACGGCGAAGTGGCGCAGGTCGTGCCAGCGCAGGGTGACCCCGACCTGTTCCTGCAGCTTGCGGAAGCGGTTCTGGGTGCGGGTGTGCTGGAGGATGCCGCCTTGCGGCGCGGGGAAGACCAGTCCCAGGTCGCCTTTGGGGCAGCGCAGTTTCCAGCGGCGCAGGGCGTTCAGGACCATCGGTCCGGCGGGGATGTCGCGGAAGCCGGCGCGGGACTTTGGCTCGCCGATCTGGTTGTAGGCGTCGGCGCGCTGGCGGATGTGCAGGAACCCCTTGTCGAATTCCACGTCCTGCCAGCGCAGGCCGCGCAGTTCCGAGGCGCGCAGGCCGCCAAGGGCCGAAACGATCAGGTGCGGTCTCAGATCCTCGTCCGCGGCTTCGATCAGCGCGCGGATCGCGTCCTTTGACGGCACCGGGGCCTTGTGGTCGATCCGGCTGGACTTGATGATGCGGACCCCTTGCGCGGGGTTCGTAAACAACTGGCCGTTGTCGATGGCGTGGTCGAGAACCAGCTTCAGCACCGAGAGGACGCGCCGGGTCAGGTGTTCGGACCGACCGTTCAGCAAGAGCCGGTCGCGGAGTTCGTTGACATGGCGGCGGGTCAACTGGGCGATCAGCTTGTCGCCGATCCCGACCCCCGGCGTGGTCAGGTGCAGCCGCACATAGTCGCTGTAGCCGCGCAAAGTCGACCGTTCCATCCGCCGCCCCGTCTTGCAGCGCACCTCGCAATGGTCGAGCCAGCTTTTGGCACCCCCGGCGACAGTCGTGCTGTCGCTGTCGGCCAGATAAGTGTGGTTGGCGACCAGCGAGCGGACCTTGACCAGATAGACATCGGCATCCTTGCGGCGCGGAAAGAGCTTGGACCGGCGCTTGCCCGTCTGGTCGGTGAAATCCACCTGCCAGCGGATCAGCCCGGACGGCAGCGTGCGTTTGCGGATGGTGGCCATGGCCTCTCCTCCCTTCGGGAATGAACGGGACGGCTTGCCAAAGCCCGTCAAGGATTGATATAAACCTACGCAAGTGCACTTGCAACAGAATGTACCATGTGCAAGGCATCGTCGATGATGGGAAAATTCGACAATGCCAGAGACGGAACAGGACGGTCCGGCAGCCGATGCGTCGGGCCTGTACGGCGATGCGGAAGCCGCCCTGGCTTCGGGCATGCCGGTCCCCAGCCTGCGCGCCCTGCAGGCCGCAGGCGCGATCCGGGCGCGACCGGCGGCCAAACCCCATGGCGGGTTTCGCCGGACATGGCCGGAAAAGGATGTCCTGAAGGCGTCAATCGCCGCCGCGATGGGCGAGCACTTCGCCTGGAACATCCGGATCGTAGCGGAGGCGATGGGAAAGATACGTGGCGGAATCTGGGAAGCCTTGGTGGGGACTGCGGTTGTCAGGCTGGAAACGCCCGCGTCCATCGGGAAGATCCTGATCCGGGCGTCGGACATGGACTGGCAACTGGATCTGGTGGATCGGAAATTCCTGTTCCTCAAGGTTCCGGAGATCATGACTTCGGCTCTCCCCGAGGCGGCCTTGGGCCAGACCGATCAGTTGCTGGGGATGGCCCTGAAGGAGGGCTTCAGGCCCATCCCCTGGGCCCTCGGTACGTCCCGGGGCCGGGCCAGACTAAGGGAGGGCCTTGGACCGGACGACTACGCGAAGCTCGGAGAGCTGTACCGGGTGGCGATGGCCGCCCGGGGCAACTTCGAAAGCAAGGCGACGATCAACGCCAGCATGCGGGTCCGCAAGGCCTCGCACCTGATGCAGGGCCGCTCGGCCCACTTCGTTCAGGAACTGATCCAACCCCGAAAGCGAAAGACTGATCCATGAAGCCCTTCGGCAACACGACCGGCGCAGACACCGCCACCCTCGGGGACGATCTGCTCCACGGCGCCGAGGCCATCGCGGTCTTCTTCTTCGGAAACGCGAAGTATCGCCGCAAGGTCTACCACTCCGCAAGCGACGCCAAGGTGCGGCTGCCGGTGTTCCGCATCGGCAATGTCATCTGTGCCCGCAAGAGCAAGCTTATCGAATGGATCGAGGCGCAGGAAGGCTCTGCAAATGCCAAAGGATGACGTGCGCTTGTCCGGCGCCATGCCTGGACGCATGGGAACCTCCGTGACCGGGAAGGTCCCGCACCCGTGACCGCGCGGGGCCGTCCGCCGGAGTTCGATGACATGCCGCCTGCTCGCAGATCGCACGCAAGCACCGCCATGTCCGGGGCCCGGCTGGCGGACCTGCTGAACGACCGGATCGCCGATCTCGCCATCGCCCTGCTGGGCACCCCGAACCGCGCGCTGTCCACCGCGCAGCAGTTGCGCTTCGGAACCAGGGGCAGCGTTGCGGTGGAAATTGCGGGCAAGGATGCCGGGCGCTAGTATGACCACGAGGCCGGAACCGGTGGGGCCGGGCTGGAACTGATCCGCCATCACTTCGGGCTGGACGAGGCGTCCGCATGAGACAGGGCGCGGCACTGGCTGGGCGAACCGGCCCGGTCGTCCGCGTGGACCGCCAGATCGGCCACCTCCCCTGCCCCGGGCCCGGCCCGGCACGTTGACCTGTCCTAGGCCGAGCGCGCCACGAAGGTCGCGGACATCGTCCGGCAGACCGAAAGCCTGACTGGTACGCCGGCCCTCGCCTATCTGCGCGGGCGCGGGATCACCGCCCCGCCGCCACGCTGCATCCGCTTTCGCCGGAATGCCTATGGCCGGTATGGCGCGATGGTGGCACTGGCCACCGATGCCGCAGGCGAGGTGCTGGCGATCCAGCAGGTCTATCTGACCGCCGAAGGCAGGAAGGCCCCGCTCGATCCGGTGAAGCGCACCAACAAGGCCGTCGAGGGCTGGGCCGACCGTTCCGCCCTGCGTCTGCCCGCGCGCGAGCCGCTGGTGCTCTGCGAGGGTGTGGTGACCGCGCTGTCGGTCTGGCAGGCTACCGGTCAGGAGGTCTGGGCCTGCCTCGGCATCTCGAACATCGCCCGCGCGCCCGTCCCGGACAAGGCCAACGACAAGGCCACAGTGATCCTCGCCCGTGATGGCGATGCGCCCGGCAGCAAGGCTGAGGGGCAGATCGTCCGTGCCGCCGCCGCCCTTGCCCTGCGGGGGTTGACGGTACTGATCGCGACCCCGCCCGAGGGCGAGGACTTCAACGATGTGCTTCAGCGCGAAGGCGAGGAGGCCAATCGCAACCGGATCGCCGGTGCTGAGCCCTTCCGTCCCGACCAGGCCGATACGGGCCGCAAGCGGCTCTTGATCGGATCGGACGTGGAGATGGCGAAACGCGTGCGCGAGGATCTGACCGAACTCCATGGCCGCATCGTTCACGCCGAGGGCGCGTTCTGGCGCTATGGCGGCAGCTATTGGGCGGCAATCCCGGATCACGAATTGCGTCTACCGGTCCATGCCTATGACGGGGCGGGCTTCGAGACACCCGCAAGCGAGCCCTCGACCGTCAAGCTTACCCAGGCCCGCGTCAACTCCGTCCTGAACGAATGTGCTGCGCTGTGCGCCGAGCCCGGCTTCTTCGATGCCCCGCCCGCTGGAATCAACTGCACCTCAGGCTTCATCCGCTTCGATGCCAGGGGCACGCCCCATCTGGAACCGCACCACCGCACGCACCGCTTCCGCCATACCCTGTCCGGTCGCTGGCATCCCGGTGCCTCCGGCATCCAGCCCGAGGGGTCCATGCTTGCCCGCAGCCTCATGAAGGCCTGACCGCCAGCGGCAGCGCGAAAAGCACACGCGCCGTCGATCCGCATAACGGTCGGAGGAAACCTCGGCCGGTGGCCTTGTCCATGCGGTTTGGCAGGCAATCCTTCTGTCGATCTGTCATCCTGTAGCCCCAGGAATTGCCCCCTCGCCGCGCTGCGCCGCAGCATCCGGCATGTCCAAAAGGCCGCGCGCACCCGCGCACCCAGCAGTGCGCACCCCGCCCGCGCACCCGGAATCATCGTTTGACACTAGCGCCTTACCGCGCCTTCGCCCCCCGCATACCAGCCAACCCCGAGTGGAACCAAGGCCGGGGGGGGCCCGCGGAGGGCGCAGCGTGGGGTGCGGCACTGGTCTTCGGCGATCCCGCTTGTTCGATGGTGACTAGGCGACGGTCCCGACGGCTCATCCTGCGCGTTTCGGCACTGCCCTGAGCATCGTGCTTCTTGAGTAAACCTGCCGAACGCATGCGTCCGGTCGCTACCCCCCCCGGCCTTGGTTCCACCTTAGCCTGGCTCGTATGCGGGGGGCAGAGGCCCGGCAAGCCGCCCGGGACAAACCTTTTTTCTGGGTTTCCGCCCCCGGGTTGCCACTCTTGGGTTGCCGGGTTGCCAGACCCCTTCTGCTTCCGTCCGGCGCACCCCGCCGGGCTCCTTCGTTCCGGAGGACTCCGCCATGCAAATCGAGATGATGCCGACAGACCGGTTGCTGGCCGCGACCTGTGTCCTGTTGCCAGGCGCCGCCGATCGGGGAACCCTTATCGCACTCCGTCGGGTCTGGTATCATGCGGAGAAGAGCGTCGGTATTCTCCGCAATCTCTGCAGCGTTCCATCCTTGCCGATGCGGAGAAAACCCGCCAGTATCACCGCACGAATTGCGGAGATCGTGATGTACATCTGGGAGCAAGCAGCCTGGCCAAAGCTGGTCTGGCAGGACGCGGCGATTGCAGCTCCGCTTGCTGCGGTGCGGTACGTTCAGGGGCGTCTTGTCGGTCGCATGGAGACACTGGGCTTCAAGCTGCGCGAGGAGGCCGTGCTGCAAACCCTGACCCAGGACGTGGTCAAGACCAGCGAGATCGAGGGCGAGCAGCTCGACCCGGCACAGGTGCGGTCGTCGATCGCGCGTCGTCTCGGGATCGACATCGGCGCGCTGGCCCCCACCGAACGGTATGTCGAGGGGATCGTCGAGGTCATGCTGGATGCCACCGGCTGCTACCAGGAAACCCTGACGGCGGACCGCCTGTTCGGCTGGCACAGCGCCCTGTTTCCCACCGGGCGCAGCGGCATGACCAGACTGTGGGTCGGCCAGTGGCGGGATGACAGCGCGGGGCCGATGCAGGTCGTCTCCGGCCCGATCGGGCGGGAGCGGGTGCATTTGATGGCCGCGCCTGCGGCACGGGTCGATGCGGACATGCACGCGTTTCTTGTGTGGTTCAACGAACCCGGCCCGACGGACCCGGTAATCAAGGCCGCCCTTGCGCATCTGTGGTTCGTGACGATCCACCCCTTCGACGATGGCAACGGCCGTATCGCGCGCGCCATCGCCGATCTGGCTCTGGCACGGTCCGAAGGCAGTCCGCAGCGGTTCTACAGCATGTCGGCGCAGATTTGGGCCGAACGCACGGCGTACTACGATCAACTGGAGCGGACCCAGAAGGGCGGTCTGGATGTCACCGACTGGCTGGTCTGGTTCCTCGCCTGCCTGCAGCGCGCCATCCACGGCGCAAAGGATGTCCTCGCCGCTGTGATGACGAAGGCGCGCTTCTGGGAGCGGGCGGGAACGGTCGCGCTGAACGCGCGCCAGATCGCCGTGCTGAACCGCCTGCTGGATGGGTTCGAAGGCAAGATGACCTCGTCAAAATGGGCGGCGATTGCGAAGTGCTCGCAGGACACGGCGAACCGGGACATCACGCTGCTCATGGAAGCCGGTCTGCTACGGAAAGGCGTCGGCGGGGGGCGGAGCACGCATTATCAGATCGTGCGCGTCTGACCACCCTGCTGCCCCTCGCACGTATTTCTGACAACCCGTCAGCGGCTTGGGGGAAACATCTGTCGGTTTCGCGCGCAGAGCAGCATGTGGACAGGGCCGAGGGGTTCGAACACCGCCATCATCGCCGGATCATGGCCGGGGTCGATTGCCCGGAGGCGGTGGCGATCATCGCGGCCGACGCGCGCAGTTCGGGGAAGCAGTCGGACGAGGTGTGGTGCGCGGCCGGGTCAGGCGTACTGGCCCGCGGCTTGGCACTAGCCTGGCCGAAAGCCCGACGGCATGTCGTCCAGATCGGGAGGGAGTTGTCGCCGAAAGACGTCGCGGGGGGCCACGATCCACGTCCACCCGCGAAAGTTCGCCGAAAGGGCGATGATCTCCACCCCGTTCCCGGCAGACCCGCACTACGACGCGAAGGCGTGGGAGTTCTGTCTGGCCAAACGCGGCGGGGGCAACGTCCTCTTCTGGAACGTCGCGCCCCTGCCCCGGCCCTGACGCCAAACCTAGATACAGACTGAAAGGGGGCACCGGTTCAGACCGCCAACAATGTTGACCCGACAAGTCAGCGGGGGCACGATCCCGCCCGAACAGGCAGGGTTCGTCAGGATGCCGGAATGACCAGTGCCACCGCGGGTTCTCACAGGCGACCACGCGCGCTGGCGTTGACGGACGATCTCGTCGCCCGTGTTTCGCGGTCAGTGCCGGATACCGGCCTTCCTGCTTCCTACAGCGATATGTCGGTGTTGACTGAGGATGACAAACTCGCGCTTGCCGAGCGGCTCTTGCGGGAAAACAGCGGAGCGGAATTCTGGGTCTTCGGCTATGGCTCGCTGATCTGGAAGCCCGCCTTCGACTATGTCGAAGCGCGTCGTGTGGTGGCCCATGGTTGGCACCGAGATTTCAGCCTCTTGGTCCATTCCTGGCGCGGGACCGAAGAACAGCCCGGCCTGATGCTGGCGCTCAAGCGTGGCGGGTCTTGCACGGGAGTCGCCTATCGGATGTCTTCAGACGATCCGAAGGGTCAAATGCTTCGGTTTGTCCGGCGCGAAGTGGACTACCACGAAGACGCGCCCACAATCCGCTGGATCACCGTGCGCGACGGGAATGAGACCTTCCGGGCACTGACCTCCTGGGTGGCCGTGCGCGGGGAACCCGGGTTTTCTTCGCCTGTCGATCGCCGAACAGGCTCAGATGATTGCACGGGCGGTCGGTCACTTCGGCAGTTGCGCTGAGTATCTGCACAACACTGTGACGCATCTGGAAGGGATGGGGATAAGGGACAATTACCTTTGGCGGTTGCAGCAGTTGGTTTCGGACGAGATCAAGGTGCTACATCCGAAACCGGGCGATTGAGCGTTGGTCTTCGACAGGCCGCAGAGAGCGTGACCACACGCGCCATTCCAGTAAGCCCACCGCGTTCCGGATCGTTGGCCTCACTGCAACGTGATGAACACCAGAGCCTGAATAAACGACCAGAAAAGCCAGCCGTAGTGGAAAGCCGCGGCGGCAATCGCCACGCCAGTCAGCATCGCGGACCGCACCGGGCGTGGTTCCCCCCGACCGGTGTTCGGATCGACGGCGCAGGCGTGTTTCTCGTATCCGCTCCCCATCAGTGCAGCATG
>JAAFHX010000089.1 GCA_013297695.1 Rhodobacterales bacterium
CTCGGCCGCCAGCCGGTCCATGTTGGGCGTGGCCGCCCCGATGGCCGCGCCCCCGCCATAGGCTCCCGGGTCGCCCCAGCCCATGTCGTCGACCAGCAGGAGGACGATGTTGGGCTTCTTCCCGGTGCGTGCCTGAAAGGCTGCCAGTTTTGCTGCCGCCGCCGCTTCCTGCTCGGGGCGCGGAATGGCGGGCTGCTGGTGGCCGGACACGGCGACCGCGCGGGACAGCGGCGTCGTCTGCGCTTGCGGTGGCGCGGCCGAAAGACACAGGCCCGCCGCCAGAAGCAGGGCCGCACGGCGGTTGAGAATCATCCCGATCTCCCTTGTTCCCGCCCCTTGGGCGACCCTTGCCGTCTAGTTCGCGGGCAACGCAGCCTTCTCTGTCGGCAAACCGTCGTCGCCGATGTCGAAGTCCGGGTCGAACACGGTCGCGCCCTGCAACCCGACAAAGCCCGGCTGTGCCTTCAGCCATTCGCTCGGTTTCTGTTCAGCCGCGAGTTCCATCAGCCGCGCCTCGAGCCGCGCCGCCACCTCGGGCTCGTCGGTGGCAAGGTTGGTGGTTTCTCCCGGATCGGCGACGAGGTTGTAGAGTTCGGTGCGCCCGGGCATGCCTGCAAAGCGGATAAGCTTCCAGTCGCCGACCCGGATTGCGCCGCGAAAGGCCTCGACGTTGATCAGCACCTCGTCGTCGGGTGGGGGCGCGCCCTCGGCCAGCGTGGCCCAGATGTCGTCGCCGTCGAACGGCCGGGCCGGATCGCCCTTGGCCCCGGCCACCGCGAGCAGCGTCGGCATGATGTCGGTCATGTGCAGCGGTGCCGTCACCGTGCGCGGCGCAAGCCGTTCGGGCCACCAGACGATCCCCGGCACGCGGGTTCCGCCGTCGTACAGGCTGCCCTTGCCGCCGCGGTAGGGCGCGTTGATCGCGGGGGCCTTGGCGTCCTGCTGGATGCCGCCTTCCTCCGTCGCGCGCTCCTCTGCCGTTTTGGAGCCCGTGGCGAAAAGCCCGCTCGTCGCCCCGGAATTGTCCGAGGCAAAGACGATCAGCGTGTTGTCGGCCAGCCCCTTTTCCTCCAGCGCCGCCCGGATGCGGCCCACCTGCCGGTCAAGCCCGGTGATCATGCCCATGTAGGATTGCCGCAGTGGATCGACCTCGTCAGGGTAAAGCGCCTTCAACTCGTCGGTCGCCTGATAGGGTGCATGGGGGGCCAGCGAGGCGAAATAGAGAAAGAACGGCGCTTCGCCGTCGTAGCTTTCGATCAGCCGCACCGCCTCGTCGCCGATCAGGTCGGTGTAATAGCCGTCTTCCTTCAGGAAGGTGCCGTCGCGCTGCCAGTCGATCACGCCGCCACGCTCGCGCGTGAAGTAATCGACCTCGCCCATGACGTTGCCGTAGAAATGGTCGAAGCCCCGGTTCTGCGGCCAATAGGCGCGGTCGGCATGGCCGAGGTGCCACTTGCCAACCATCCAGGTCTCGTATCCCGCCTCATGCAGCGCCTGCGGCAGGGTGCGTTCCTCCAGCGGCAGGCCATAGGTATGGCTGGGAAAGATCACCAGGGTCTGCAGGCCCATGCGCATCGGATAGCGCCCGGTCATCAGCGCCGCCCGCGACGGCGTGCAGACCGGCGCGCCGTAGAAATCCTGCAATTGCACCCCTTCGGCTGCCAGCGCGTCGAGGTTGGGCGAGATCACCTGCCCGCCGCGATAGCCCAGATCGGCATTGCCGAGGTCGTCCGCCATGATGAAGATGATGTTCGGCCTGTCCTGCGACAACGCCGCGCCGCCGAGGACACCGGCGAATGTCAGGGCCAAGGCAAGCCCCTTCAGGGTCGTGTGCATGGGGTGTTCCTTTGTTTGGGCCAAAATGTCATTCCGCCGCGACCGCCTGCGGGAAGTGCCACGATCCGTCCAGCACCTCGGGGCGCGGCCGGTACAGGCGCACCATGTAGGTCCAGCCGGGCATGATCCGTAGGTGGTTCGGCAGCACCGGGTCGCCGCCAAAGCGGATGACGGTGCGTCCATCCGCTTCCTTTTGCGCGGTCACCGAGTTGACCGAGATGGCGTCCTCCGGCGGTTCGAAGAAGCCGTCCTTGTTGTAGACGATCACTGACCAGAACCCGTCCACCGGCACCGCGCCAAGCGTCAGGGTATAGGGCGTCTGGCCGTCGTTCCGTTCGGGGATGACGTTCAGGTAGATCGCGTCCGCTTCGCGGTTGCCGGCATAGCCGCCGGCGGTGCCGATCAGGTGGCGAACCGGGTCCACCTCGTCGCGGGCGCCAAACATGCGCTTGCTGTCCGGCACCCAGGGAGCCAGCGACAGGATCGCGTTGCGCAGGCCGGTCAGGCTGTCCTGATCCCAGACGGGCACCTCGAAGCTGCCGGGCGAGGCCTGCGTCACCGTCACAGCATCCTGTGCGGCGTGCAGCGCCGCGATGTCGGCGGGGTCGTTCGGATCGACGAAGGTGCGCACCGTGATCTGCACATAGCGCGAACCGACGCTGTCTTCGGTCAGAACATAGGTGCCGGGGTCGTAGATCGTCTGAACGATGTAGTGATCCTCGTTCAGCACCAGGATCGACTGGAACCGGTCGCCGATGTCGGGCTTGACTAGGGTCAGCGGGGCGGTCAGGTCGAAGATGCCGACGCTGTAGGGCGTGTCGCGGTTGGCACGGATGACCTCCTGATCCTCGACGCGCGTGGGCATCCTGTCGTGGCACAGCACCCCGAAACAGCCGCGATCGGCACGCGCCTTGAAGTAGCGGTCGGCCTCGGCCCGGACGAAGGTATCCACCGTCACTGGAACCTTGCCTTCGGCCAGCGCCGGTAGCGGGATCAGCAGCAGCCCCAGGATCAGGCCCGCAAGGGGGGTGCGCATCCGGCGTTCCTTTCCATGTTGCTTGAAGGTCATTCCAGCCTCACCCGTACCTCGCCGATGGTTCCGCCAAAGGCGAAGGGGCGGCGGTCGAAATAGTCGGCCGATACCGGCGAGCCGAGGTCGATGCCCACGTCGAAGGTTTCCGACGCGGTGAAGGCCGAGGGCACGGTGCGCTTCACGTCCACCCGGAACGCCTCGGCCCCGTCAACGCTGACCGTCACCCCGGCCGGTGCACCGGGCCTGGCGATCACGGTCGCCACGTCGATCCGGTGCTTGCCGGGAGCCAGCGGTTCGGGGCTGCGGCCCGCATAGCGCTCGATCACCATCATGTTGTATTCATAGGCAAGGTGGCCTTCGTCCATGAACAGGGTCAGCCCGCCGCTGATCCCGCCGAGCGCATAAAGCACGCCGCTGGCCTTTTCCGGAACCTCGACGTCAAGCGTGACGGTATTGCTCTGCCGCCCGAGCCCGGGCGCGGTGAACTCGGGCATCCGCCGGGTCGCGCCGTCGAAGGTCCAGGACTTGTAGGGCGAAGCGATGCGGGCCTCGGGGTGGATGAACAGGTAAAGCCCGCCGCCGATCGGAAAGACCTTGTTCGCCTCGGCCACCTTCAGGAATTCCTGCTGCATCGCGGCGAGGCGTTCGGGCTGCTGGGCAGCGAGGTCATGCGCCTGCGAGAAGTCCTCGGTCACGTTGTAAAGTTCCCAGACGTCCTTGGCCGAATCCCAGGCGGCATAATCCACCCCGGCCTTGGCCCAGGGCTTGCGGGGGCCGAAGGCCGACGCGATCCAGCCGTCCTGATACAGCGCGCGGCTGCCGGCATTCTCGAAATACTGTTCGGTCTTGCGGCCCGGCGCAGCAGGGTCGGCAAAGCTGTAGGCCATGCTGACTCCGTCGATGGGGTCCTGCGGCTGGCCGTTCACCACCTGCGGCGGCGTGATGCCCAGCACCTCGTAGATCGTGGGAACCACGTCGTTCACATGGTGGAACTGGCCGCGCGGCACCGCGTCGGGGGCGATCCTTGCCGGCCAGGAGATCACCAGCGGGTTGCGCGTGCCGCCGAAATGCGCGGCGACCAGCTTGGTGGATTTGAAGGGCGTGTTGCCCGCCCAGGCCCATCCGGCGTTGTACATGTTGTCGAACCTCGGCCCGCCAAGCGCAGAGAGCCCGCCCTGCGCCTCGACTGCGGCGATGTGCTGGTCGATGGTCGAGGGGATGTTGTTCTGCGCCAGAAGCTCGCTGACCGTGCCGCCCTGACCTTCGGCCGAAGCCCCGTTGTCGCCGAAGATGTAGAAGATCAGCGTGTTGTCGCGCAGGCCCTGGCGGTCAAGCTCGGCGACGATCCGACCGGCCTCGGTGTCGGCCTGTTCCGTCATCCCGGCAAACACTTCCATCAGCCGGGTCTGGAACGGGCGTTCACTTTCCGGGATGCTGTCCCAGCCGGGCATGTCTGCGTCGCGCGGTGTCAGCTCGGCATCTGCGGGAATCCATCCCAGTTCCTTCTGCCGGGCAAAGACCTGCTCGCGCAGCGCGTCCCAGCCCTGGTCGAACCTGCCCGCATACCTGTCGGCCCATTCCGGGCGCACATGATGCGGCCCGTGCGAGGCACCGGGGGCCCAATACATGAAGAACGGCTTGTCGGGCGCGAAGGAACGCCGCTCGCGCAGCCAGGCGATGGCCTGATCGGCAAGGTCGGTGGACAGGATGTAATCCGCGTCATGCGGCGGCTCGATCAGCACCGTGTCGTCCACCAGCCGGGGTTCGTACTGCGAGGTTTCCCCCGCAAGAAAGCCGTAGAAATGGTCAAAGCCATAGCCGGTCGGCCAGCGGTCGAACGGCCCCAGAGCGGTCGTCTCGGTGGCGGGCGTGTTGTGCCACTTGCCGAAGGCCGCCGTCACATAGCCGTAGTCGTGCAGCACCTGCGCCACGGTGGCCGAGGTGGGGGGAATGACGCCGACGTAGCCATCCCAGTCCACCGCACGCTCGGCGATGGTTCCGCTGCCGACCCGGTGCTGGTTGCGCCCGGTCAGAAGGGCGGCGCGGGTGGGCGAGCAGATCGCGGTGGTGTGAAAGGCGTTGTAGGCGATGCCCTCGCCGGCCAGCGCCGAAAGCGTCGGCGTGTGGATCGGCCCGCCGAAGGTGTCAGGCTGGCCGAAGCCCACATCGTCCATCAGGATGATCAGGATGTTCGGCGCATCTGCCGGCAGGTGGTTCGGCTGCGCGCGGCGCACATGCGTGCTGTCCTGCAGGCGCGGTGCGGCGATGCTGGCGGAGGGCACGGGCGGAAAGGGCAGCACCGATCCGTCGGCGGGCACGTCCTGTGCCGCACCGACGCCTGCGGCAATGCCGAACAGAAGCGTTGCCGCCGCAATCCAAGAATGTCGCATGTCGGGTCCTCCTCAGTCTTTCGGGCGGGCTTCGGGGTCTGGTCCCGTGCCCTAGAACGCGATGCTGACCGAGGCGGTGACGACGTCGGATTCGAACCGCCGCTGTGCCTCGAACTCGGTCAGGTATTTCAGCTTGAAGCCGACCGGACGCCCGCCGATCTTCGTGCTGTAGGTGACGATCGGCCCCAGACCCCAGACGCTTGCTTCCAGCGTCTGTGCGTTGGTCAGGTTGCGGATCAGGTCGGCCCCGGGACCGCTGTCGTCGCCGATCTGCTGATAGCCGTAGCCGGTCAGCCCGAAGGCCCAGCCCGACGGCACGTGCTGCATCACCGTTGCCTCCAGCGAGGCTTCGGGCGCGGTCTGGTACTGCGTCTCTTCGTTCCTCTGCGAAAAGGTCACACCGCCGACCGCGCTGATTTCGAAGCCGGATTTCGGGTTGAAGTAGGTGTAGGCGACCGTCGGCATGATCGCCCACCGGTTCTTGCCGAAACTCAGCGCCTGAATCTTGCGGCCCGGCACATCCACCGACGCTGGTTCGTAGTATCCGGTCGGCACGAAGACCGAGGCGGCATAGACCCAGTGGTGCGGCCCCTGGTGATAGCCGAGCGACGGCGTCAGCGTGATATCGCCCAGGCCGGTATCCTTGTCGGTGAACCCGCCCGAGAGGCCGCTTTTCAGCTCGCCAGAGAACGACAGATCGCCCGACACGACCGGAACCGTCAGCGTCAGGAACGGCTGGCCGCCCCAAAGCTTGCCCGCAAAGGACTGCGTGAAGTTGAACTTCGCCACTGTGGCCGAAGTATTGGCATCGGTCAGCGCCACCCCGCTCAGCGGCAGCACCGGCACGGCGCCGTCAAGGTGCAGCAGGTCCAGCGAAAAGTAGAACCCGGGCGGCGGCGCGATCCCGGCGAAAGTGTCGCGCGACCCCAGCAGATAGGCGCCGCTGCCACCCTCGACCGCCAGCGCCGCAGAGGGCACCAGCGGAATGACCATCGCCATGGCAATGCGGGACCGGATACGCGGCAGCGCATCTGAAACCGCCCGAAAGCCCGGTCTTGACGTCGTCACGTCCGCCTCCGTTGGTCGGCATCCCGAGAAGGTGAACACTTGCATCATCTTCGCACCCAACGATACGAAGGATCGAGATGCATATCTGGCCGGAACCGGACAATCATCGGGGAAAATTCATGGACCTGCCCACTGCCCGAACGATCATGGCTGCGCGCGGCTGGCTGCCGCTGACCCCCGAGCCGTTCCGGCAGGCCGTGCTCGATCACGCAGTGTTGCGGTCCTTCGGCAAGGGCGACACCGTCTTTGCCCCGGGCGACGACAGCGGTACGCTGTGGGGGATGGTGGCGGGATGCGCCAGCATCATGCTCAACCCGCAGGACAGCGCGCAATCCGTCGGCCATCCCATGCTGCCCGGTCAATGGGTCGGAACCGGGCATCTGCTGTTCGGCGGCAAGCGCCGCATCGAAGTTCAGGTCAGCCACGACAGCCACCTGATCGCGCTGTCATCCGCCGCATTTCGCCAGATTGCCGCCGACGACCCCTTGGCGTGGCGCTGGCTCGGGCTGATCCCCGCCCTGAACGGCAGCCTTGCCATGATGACGGTCGAAGACCTGATGATCCGCGACTCGCGGCACCGCACCGCCGCAAGCCTGCTGCGCCTTGCCGGGTGCCGCGGCCCCTACCTGTCGCCCGAGCCCGTCGAGATCCTCCTGACGCAGGAGGCGCTGGCTACACTGATCAACCTGTCCCGCACGGTGCTTGGTGAAATCCTGCGCGACTTTGAACGCGAAGGGCGGATCGAACGCCACTATGGCTCGATCCGCGTGGCTCGCGACCTTCTGCAGGCGGTTCTGGTCGCTTGAAAGACGAGCTGCGCGAAGGGGCGGCAGGTGTGCAGACCGAGGCGCGTGCGGTTGCTGCACTGGCTGTGAAGTCTCAGGATGTTGTTCACCCGGAACGGGGTTGCGCTGAAATCGCCAAACTCCAGCCGCGGACTCCGCAGGATGAACAACCCGCATGAGAATGCCCGTCTGACGGTTCACAGTCGAGAACAGATCGTCACCCGCGTGATCTCGGGCCGGAATCTCGGGCCAGACGGCCGCAGAGGTCGCTGCGGCCTTGGCGGTATCGGTGCGCACGCTGCGCAAGTGGCTCGCCCGGTTCCGCGCAGGCGGGGGCGCGACGCTCGCCAATCGCGCCAGCGCGCCCGCCCGCGTTGCGGGGCGGTTGGAGGCGGCGACTGTGGCGCTCATGATCCATCTGCGCCGGGGCCTGCGGATGACCGGGGCAGCGATCGCGGCCAGGCTGGGGCTGGCCCGGTCCACGGTCGCGCGCTGGCTGCGGCGTGAGGCTCTTGGCCTGCTTGCCCGGATCGATCCGCCCGAGCCGGTGCGTCGCTTCCAGCGCGAGCGGCCGGGCGAGCTGATCCATCCGGATATCAAGAAGCCGGGGCGCTTCGACCAGCCCGGCCACCACGTCACCGGCACCCGGACTGAGATCCTCCCCGAAAATCGGACAATGGCGGAAGCTATGATCTGAAGTCTGCTGGTCTTCAAGAACGAGGCGATCAGGACGTGTCGAAACGCAGGAACCACGACGTGGCGTTCAAGGCGCGTGTGGCGCTGGAGGCCGTGACGGGAGAGCGTACGGTGTCGGAACTGGCCGCCGAGCATGGCGTGAATCCGACGATGATCCGCCAATAGAAGCGGTCGCTGCGCGGGGGTGCCGCAGGCATCTTCACGCGGGGCGGGAAGGCTGCGGTGGCGGCCGAAGTCGCCAAAGAAACGGTCCGTGACCTGCAGGCCAAGATCGCAGAGCTGGCTGTGGCCAACGCTTTTTTGTCATGAAAGCTCAGGCCCCGGACCGGGAAGTGAGGCGCGGGAAGATCGAGAAGAACCACCCGCACCTGTCCGTCAGGGCGCAATGCCGCCTGCTGTCGATCTCGCGGTCCTCGTTCGACCTCAAGGCGCAGGGCGAAACGGCGACGAACCTCGCCCTGATGCGGATGAACGCGGCCATCCACCGCTTCGGCCCGCCCGACATCATGAATACCGATCAGGGCAGCCAGTTCACATCCTTCGTCTGGATCGACCGGCTAAAGCGGGTCGGCCCCCGAATCTTGATGCATGAGAAAGGCCGATGCCTCGACAACCCTCGGGCATTCCCTCGGACCAATGGCGGGAATGCCCTCGACATGTCACGCCTTTGGCGGTCGCTGACGTATGAATGCGTCTACCTGCACGCCTGGGAGCCCGGGTCGCAGGCCAGGGCTGGCATCGGACGCCGGATCACCTTCTACAACCACAGTCGCCCCCACTCCGCCCATGGCGGACAACCGCCCGCCGTGGTCTACTTCAACGCAACCCAAACCGATCAGCAGGCGCAGGCAGTAGCTTAAACCAGCCGAAAATCTGTCCAAGAGTCGGGGAGTAGCTCACCGTGGAAGGTCCCCAACCGGTCAGCAATGGAGCAAACCACGAAAAGAACTGACTGCCTCACCAGGACATATCGGGGGGGCCGGTCAGCATGTCCGCCGTGCTCCACGTCATCGACGTCACGGGTCGAGGCTCATACTGGCACCCGATCAATTGAGAACCGCCTTCGAGTTCCAAGGTGCCCGCTTCATCTCCCGATGGCAGGCGGTTCCGACAAGGCTTCATCCGAAATTGCAGTCGGCCCCGCCCAGCACGAGGACAGAAAGCCTGACATCGGTTGGCGCGCGCATCCAGACCTTGTCTTTCGACATTCCCGATGCAGCGCGGCCTGCCCGTGTTGCGCCCCCGGCCCTCCCTTGATCTGCCCGTCCAGATTGGGGGTGACCCAGCCGCCGTAGAAGCTGCCCGGCTGCGGGAGGACGCGCAGGTCGCCGACCCGGGCCTCGTCCATCAGACCGGCGTAGAACGCCAGGTACCCCACTAGCGGCGCAAAGCGGGCGGTGGGGCGGTCATAGGCCCAGGCGGCGCGGGGAGCGGTCGCTGTGCCCGAAAGCACGTTGAAATAGCGGGCGACCCCTTTCCATTCGCAGAAACCGCTGCCCGGCACTGGGTGCAGAACCGCAAGGATATCCTCGGGCGGCAGGTAGTAGGTCGGCGCGCGGTGGGTTTCCAGCACGCGCAGGGCGCGGGTGGTGTCGGCCACCAGCGCGCCGCCAAGCCGGACGATCACCCGCTGCGGCACCGGTTCCAGCGCCGGGGGGCGCGGAAAGGTCTGAACGTTCTCGCGCGGCATTCCGGTCATGCGACGGCCTCCGCGCTGACAAGCTTCCGCGCGACCCCCATTTACAGCACGCCGGTCAGCGGCAGCGGGCCGAAAGTCAGGTCGAGCCGGCGGTCGATCCCGCGCGGGCCCAGACCCGTGGTCGCCCCCGGCACCAGCCCCGCCCCCTGCAACGCGCGGCGCAATTCGGCGGGCCGGATGAACAACGCCGGGTCATGCGTGCCGCGCGGCAACAGGCGCAGCAGGTCTTCGGCAAGGGTGATCGTGGCCAGCCGGGCCAGCGGGTTGCGGTTGATCGTGTCGAACAGGAACATCCCGCCGGGGCGCAGGGTGCGGGCGACCTCGGCCAGAACCTTGTCAAGGTCGGCCACATGTTCCAGCACATCGACACAGACCACGGCATCGAAACTGGCGGCGTCGTAGGGCAGCGCCTCGCCCACGCCCACATCATAGCCGATGCGCAAGCCGCCGGCGCGGGCATGGGCGCGGGCCGCCGCGATGGCCCCGGCGGCCGGGTCGATCCCGGTGACGTTCGCGCCGCGCCGCGCCAGGGCCTCGGCCATGAACCCGCCGGCGCAGCCAAGGTCCAGCACGTCCTTGCCCTGCCAGTCGGTGTGACGGTCGAACCAGCGCAGGCGCCCCGGGACAAGGTTCTTCAGCGTGCGGACCCGGCGGATGTCGTCCGACCACCACCGGTCTGCCACCGTGTCGTAGATCGTCAGGTCATTGCGCATCCGGCTGATCCCTGGCTTTGCGCCTCCGGGGCAGGACATAGGGAACCTTGGCGCGGTATCGATCGAACCGGTCGCCATAGCGGGCGGCAAAGCGGCGTTCCTTCAGGCGCGGGGCCAGCAGGCAATAGGCGGTGAAGCAAAGGGCAAGCACAAGTTGATCCGGCGTCCAGACCGGCACGGTCCACAGCGTCAGGGCGAAGGCTACATAGATGGGCTGGCGGATCAGGCGGAACAGCCCCCGGGTCGGCATGTCGGGAAACACCGGCCGGATGCGCGCCAGAAGCGACATCCACCCCAGGGCACCGGACTGAACCTCGGCCCCGGCGTCGAAGCTGGCCTTCAGCAGGATCAGCCAGCTTGCACCATAGGCGGCGGTGATTGCCCAGAACGCCACCCCGTCCGCCCGCCACCAGACGGTGCCCGAGGGCGTCCACAGCACAAACAGCGCCAGAAGCTGGGCCGAGGCGATTGTGGCATAGGTCGTGGTGGCCAGCGTCTGCCCGTGCGGGCCGGGGATCAGCCGGGTCAGCAGCCGCCCGCCGGGGCCGGTCAGCAAGGCCGAATGGACCAGCGGGAATTGCAGGATCAGGGCTGCATTGGCCAGCGCCGCCCAGGGCCAGGGCACGGTGCCCAGGCTTTCGCTCAGCCCGAAGAACATCGCCACGATCATCGCCAGCACGCCTGCGGCAAACAGCGTATGGCACAGCGCGCCCAGAACCAGCGCAAGCACGATGCGCCCCGCCCCGGCAGGCGGGCGCAGGGCCGCGCGGATCAGGGTCAGCAGCCGGGCGATGCGGGGGTCGGCGAAGACAGCGCGGGGCAGGATCATCCCGGCAGCACCTCTTGCAGGATGCCCGGGATGTTCTGCCGGACCTTGAAGAATCCGGCAGTGGCATGGGGCCAGATCGCCGCATCCCAGTCGCGCCGCCATTCGCAAAAGGCGATGCCTGCCCGCGCCAGCGACGGGCCGGCCTGATCCCGCCAGTCCTGCAGCGGCCCCCGGGTGATATAGGGTGTCACGATCTGTGCCGCCCCGGCCTTGGCGGCCCATCGTGCCAGTCCGGCGGGGTCGTCCGCACGCAGGGCCTCGGCAACAAGGCCGACCCGCGCGGCGGCATCGGCCAGCGCCTCGGCCTCGAACCGCTGTACCGGATCGGACACGGAAAGGGGCGACCGCAGGTGGCTTGCCGCCAGCGTGGCAACGGTGCGGATATCCAGCGCCGCAAGATCGAAATCCTCGACCCGGCAATCCTCGTCTGTGATCAGCAGGGCGGTCGGACGGCCGCGTTGGGGCAGCGTGAAGCCCCGCAGCGGCTGAACGGGAGGCAGGCCGTCGGGCTCGGTCGCCTCCAGCCCCTGCGTGACCTCGGCCAGATCGCCGGGGCGCGGGGTGAACCGCCCGGCGGTGAAGGTGGCGATGTTCTGCGCATCGGCCGGATAGGGTTTGCCCCGGGTGTGCAGCCCCGCCACCCACCGCCAGCCCAGGGTATTCGACGCGGCATCGCCGTCCAGCAGATGGCGATGGAAGAAATCCGCCCCCAGCCGCCACGGCAGCCCCAGCGTGAAGATCCAGATCGAGGCGAACCACATCCGCGCGTGGTTGTGCAGATAGCCGGTCTCGACCAGTTCCGTGGCCCATGCGTCGAAGCAGTCCAGCCCGGTCTGACCATTCACGGCCCGGTCCACGTCGCGGCGCAGACGGCGGTCGCGGTCAAGGGCGGCCAGATCGCCCTCAAGCCCGGCCCGGTAGCTGTCCCAGACCTGCGGGCGGCGTTCCAGCCAGCCCTTGAAATAGCCGCGCCAGATCACCTCTTGCACGAACTTTTCGGCGTCTTCGGGCCCGTGCGCCGCAAGGGCCGCCGCCACGGCCTCGGATTCCAGCACCAGCCTGCGCCGGATATAGGGCGACAGCACCGAAACCGCCTTGTGCGCGCCCGGCCCGTGATCGGTGTTGCGGCCATTGGCATAGCGCCGCCCCATGCGGGGCACGAAGGCCGCAAGCCTTGCTTCCCCCTCGTCGCGGGTTGCCGTCCAGTCTGTCATGCGGCTCGTCCCTCTTCGTGCCGCCATCAATCTGAGGCCCGTCGGCCGGATTTCAACGCGGCAAAGCGGCCGGGTCGCACCAGGCCTCGACCATCGGGCGCAACGCGACGCGCGCCCGCAGTTTCGCCACCATCAGATACATGCCGCCGACCTTGCGGTGCAGAAACAGCGTGGCGGCGGGGGGCACATGGGCCAGTTCGCGGTCATTGCCGATCGCAAGGCCCATGCGGCGCAGCCGTTCCAAGAGATCGCTCTGGCCGAAATCGAACGGCCCGTCCTGCCGCAGCGGGCCCATGGCCGCGTCGAACATCGCCTGGATCAGGTCCTGATGGTGCGAGGGTGTGGCAGGGTCGAAATACCCGATGCGCAGCATCGCCTCCCGGGTTTGCCTTGCCCCGCCGTCCAGTGCCACCCGCGCGAGCGCACGGAAATCGGCGGACAGGTCCGGCGAGACGGGCTGCACCGCGCCGAAGTCCAGCAGCACGATGCGCCCTGTGGCGGGGTCATGGCGGCAATTGGCCAGATTTGGATCGGTCTGCATCACGCCGAACAGGAACAACTCGTGCGGCACAAGGTCGATCAGCGCCGCCGCAACCCGGTCGCGCAGCGCCTGCGGCGCTTCCACGAGACTTTCGAGCGGGACGCTGTCCATGCAGCTCATGGCCAGCACGCTCGGCGTGCACAGATTGGCGTGCAGGGCGGGCAGCGCGAAGGTGTCGGACCCGTCCAGCAAGGCGTCGAACCGGGCAAGGTTCCGGGCTTCGGCCGGATAATCGGCCTCGGCATGCAAATGGCGCTTCGCCTCACCTCTGCCATTTCCGCCAGATGGGCGCGCAGGATGCGGTCCAGCACCAGTTCCATCCGACGCGCCTCCACGCCCAGTTAGGCGGCCATGTGCGCGGCGACCCGGGGCGGCAGTTTCAGCCAACTGTCGCGTTCGCGCCGGGCCAGATCGAAGACCGCCGCCACTGCACGATTGCGGTCGACCAGATCGCCCTTCATCTTCTGCAGACGAACCTTGGCGGTCTGCGCCTTGATCACCTCGTTCGCCATGCGGGCGCGCAGGAACGAGACCTGACCGCCTTCGGCCTTGCCGGTTGGCGCATCCGCCCCGACCTCGGTCAGCCTGTCGTTCACAGCGCTGATTGCCGCCCTCGGCACCGGCTTCATGCTGATCGCCGCCTTCGCCGCCGCCGCGCTGCGGGCCGTATCTGCCCCCAGTTGGCGGGCATGAATGCCCCTCTGGTTTGCGGGATCGGTCGCGGCATCCCATGGCCGGTCAGCCTTTGCCGGATCGATCGTGCCGTCCGTCTTGGCGGTGATCCGGCCTGTCGCCAGGGCCTTCCGGACCGCGCTTTCGGTGCAGCCGCGAAGCGCCGCATACTACCGCCGAGAGACGCACATTCAGGTATTTCATCAATTATTCAGTATCTTGAGAGTTTCCCTTGGCGGTCCTCTCCGCAGTGTCAGGGCATCCGCAGCACCTGAAGGGACCGGAACCTGAAGCCCGACGATCTTAACGGCCACGAGGCCTTCTGCCTCTCGAACGCCGACCATGTCGTCGCCTGCCGGGGCCGCAGCGCCGCCGGGCGCACGCGCGCGACCTTCCCGACGCTGGCCGAGGCCGAGAAGGTCTGATTGCCCTCGCCGAGGAGGGTGACGCCGAAGCCCTGCAGGCGGTCGCGATCAACCCGCTTTCATCCAGCCCCAAGGCCCTCGCGCGCTACCGCGACCTCTGCCTGATCGCCATCGCCGCCCGCGCGTCGGTGGCGGCATGAAGATCACCCGCGAATTCGCCCCCGCCGACCGTTACCTCTACGACTTCGGGCTTTGCAGCACCGCGAACGGCTGGGCGCAGGTGGACACGGCGCAGGATGCCTCATATTTCGGGACTTGGGCGCACCCGATCCGGCTTCTGATCTTCACCTATTGCGAGGGCGACACGACCATCCACGAAGCGGAGACGCCGGAGGAATTCATCGCCGAACTGCGCGGGATTGACGAGTGGAACATCCGGGCGGGCCACGGACCCGCCCGGATCGACCCGGGCTACGATCCGGCCATGAAGGCCGACTTCGAGCGCCTCGGCCTTGCCGACATGCTGCACTGAGACCGGGGCTCTTCCCAACCGGCTGCAAGAAGGGGTCGCCGGATCGGCGATCCCATCAAGGCTTGCCCCGATGCCCGAAGCCTGCGCAGACTTCGCGGGCCCAGCAAAGGGAGGCCCCCGACATGTCAAAACGTGCCCGATCCATCGGCAGCGCGGTCGCGATTGCAGCGCTGCTTGTGCCGATCACCGCAGACGCTTGCACGCGAATTCTCTGGAACACCAACGACCTTGCGGTCTTTGCCGGGCGGACGATGGACTTTCCGGTCTCGACCGAGCCGGTGATCACCGTGCTGCCGCGCGGCATCCGGCATGACGGCGGCCTTTTCGCCGGGGCCCGGATCGACGCGGTCAACCCGGCGGTCTGGACCTCGAAATACGGCAGCATCGTCACCTCGGTTTACGGTGCCGGAACGGCGGACGGGGTGAACGAGAAGGGCGTGGCGATGCACCTTCTCTACTTCGTCCCCGCCGATTTCGGGGAACGCGATCCGTCCAAGGGCGGGTTGCAGGCGGCGCTCTGGGGCCAGTATGTGCTGGACAACGCCGCCAGGGTGGAAGAAGCGATCACCCTTCTGGACGGCGTGCAGCCGCTGATGGTCGATCACGAGGGCATCAAGGCGACGGTGCACCTGGCCATCGAGGACGCCAGCGGCGACAGCGCGATCATCGAATACACCGCAGGCGGGGTGAAGACGGTCTACCACGACCGCGCCTATCAGGTGATGACGAACGACCCGTCCTATGACCAGCAGCTGGCGAACTATGCCAAGTACGATTTCACCAATGCGACGCGGTCAACCCCGATCCCGGGCAATACCGATCCGAAGGACCGTTTCATCCGGGCCAACTATTACCTCAACTGGCTGCCCGAACCGAAGGACACGCGCGAGGCCATCGCCTCGATCATCGCCGTCGCGCGCAACGTGTCGGTGCCGTTTGGCGCGCCGAACCGTGAGCCTGGCAGCCTCTACAACACCGAATACCGCACGGCGATCGACCTGACCAACCGGCAGTACTTCTTCGAATTCACCACCACGCCGAACGTCATCTGGATGAGTCTGGACAAGTTCGACCTGACCGAGGGCAGCCCGGTGCTGCTGCTTGATCCGAACGACATGAGCCTCAGCGGCGATGTGACCGCCGATTTCAAGCCGGGAACGATCGGGTACTGAACGCTGGTTCAGGGCCGGGGCAAGGGGGCGACGTTCCAGAAGAGGACGTTGCCCCCTCCGCGTTTCGCCAGACAGAACTCCCAGGCCTTTGCGTCGTAATGCGGGTCTGCCGGGAAGGGTGCAGCGATCATCGCCCTTTCGCCGAACTTTCGCGGATGGACGTGGATCGTGGCGCCCGCGACGTCCTTTGGCGACAACTCCCGCCCGATCTGGACGACATGCCGCCGGGCTTTCGGCCACGCCAGTGCCAGACCCCGGGCCAGAACGCCCGATCCGGCGGCGCACCAGACCTCGTCTGGTTGCTGCCCGGTCATGCGCGCGGCGGCGGCGATAATCTCCACCGCCTCCGGGCAATCGGCCCCGAACGGGATCAGGAAGGCCCCTGTGTTCCGGCAGTATTCCCGCGCCCGGCTCTGGACGACGGTGAGATATCCGGGCGAAACCGGCACCACCTTCGCGCCCAGTCGGGCTGCTTCCAGCGTGCGCGGGTGCGGTGTTGCCCGCTGTGCGACGAAGATCGTG
>JAAFHX010000009.1 GCA_013297695.1 Rhodobacterales bacterium
GGTGACCCAGATCGAGGCCGCAAAGGGTTACAAGAAGCGGATCGGGTTCGAGCATATCATCGAGACCGCGCTTGGCATGCAGAACATCCACGAGATTGCGGCGGCGTCCAAGCGCAACGAAAGCCTGCATTTCGGCGTGGCCGACTATGCCGCCAGCACCCGCGCCCGCACCACGCAGATCGGCGGCGTCAATCCCGATTATGCCGTGCTGACGGACGAGTTGCCCGACACCACGCGGGCCATCCACTGGGGCGACATGTGGCACTATGCCATTGCCCGCATGGTGGTGGCCGCGCGGGCGAACGGCCTGCGCCCGGTGGACGGGCCCTTCGGCGACTTCACCGACCCCGACGGCTTCAAGGCCGCCGCCCGCCGCGCGGCCGTGCTGGGCTGCGAGGGCAAATGGGCGATCCATCCAAGCCAGATCAAGCTGGCGAACGAGGTGATGAGCCCGTCCGAAGCCGACGTGAAGCGCGCCCACCGCATAATCGAGGCGATGGCAAAGGCCGCTGCCGAAGGCAAGGGGGCCGTGTCGCTGGACGGGCGGCTGATCGACTATGCCTCGATCCGCCAGGCCGAGGTTCTGGTGGAAAAGGCGAAGGCCATCGCCGGGGCCTGAGGCTTCGCCGGGCCTTACGGTGCAGGGCGAAACCGCCTATAAACCCGGCGGCGGCAGAACCTGCCGCCGTTCAAGATGGAGAATTCCGCCGTGCTGCACATCGACCTGCCTGCCCGCCCCGAAATCCTGCAACTGGCCGAACAGCGCGGCGGACCCTGCGTATCGATCTATGTCTCGACCACGCCCTTGACCGAAGGCGCGCAGATCGACCGGATCGAACTGAAGAACCTGCTGAAAGAGGCGGTGCGGCAACTGGAAGAGGCCGGCACGCCCAAGCGGCAGGTCTGGCCGATCGAACATGCGGTCGAGGATATCATCGCCGACGATGCCTTCTGGGCGGTGCAGGCGCGCACGCTGGCGCTGTTCGTCACGCCGGACCGGATCGTTGCCCATCGCCTGCCGAACCGGCTGGAAAGCATGGTCGAGGTGTCGGACCGGTTCCACATCAAGCCGCTGCTGCGCGCCGTGACCTTTCCGCATGCGGCCTATGTGCTGGCCATCGGCATGGGCGCGGTGCGCCTGATCGAGGTGTCGGCCGACCTGCCGCCGCATGTGGTGCATGTGCCGGGCCTGCCGAAGGACATGGCCGACGCGCTTGGCCGCCGGACCCATGGCGAACGCACCGGCGCGGGCACCAGCGGCGAAAGCGCCAGCGAAGGCGCGCTGCTGCAGCGCTATGCCCGCACGGTCGATCAGGCGCTGCGCCCGGTCCTGTCCGGGGAACATGCGCCGCTGATCGTGGCTGCCGCCGAACCGCTCGCCTCGGTCTATCGGGCTGCTTCCAGCTACCCCCATACCGCGACGCAGGTCATTTCCGGGTCGGCTGACCACACGCCCGACCATGTGCTGGCCGCCGAGGCGCGCAAGGTGCTGGACGCGGTCTATGCCGCCGAACTGGCCGACCTGGGCACGCTGTTCGTGACGCGCGAGGCGCAGGGCCGCGCCACCACCGATATCGCCCATGCCGCCCGTGCCGCCACCTTCGGCGCGGTCGATACCCTGATCGTGGACATGGACGAGGTCGTCGTCGGTACCGTGGCCGACGCGGACGGGGCCGTGACCTTTGCCGAAACCGCCAGCGCCGGGAACTACGGCGTGGTGGACGAGATCGCAAGCCGCGCCCTGAAATCCGGGGCGCGCATCCTTGCCGCCCGACGCGCCGACATTCCGGGCAACGGAAGCCTTGCTGCCATCCTGCGCTATGCGATCTGATCGCACCTTGCGTTGACAGCCAGCCTCTTGCGGATCATCCCTTGAACCGCAAGAGGCAAAGCGGAGCGGCAGGCGATGACGGCATTTCTGGACCATCTGACCGCCACCCTTCGGGCGATCGAGGCCGATGGCCTGACCAAGCGCGAACGCCAGATCACCTCGGCGCAGGGGGCCTGGGTCCGCATGTCGGGGGCGGACCGCCCTGTGCTGAACCTCTGCGCCAACAACTATCTCGGGCTGGCCGACCACCCGGCGCTGATCGCCGCTGCCAAGGCCGCGATGGACGACCACGGCTATGGCATGGCCTCGGTCCGGTTCATCTGCGGCACGCAGGACCTGCACCGCCAGCTTGAGATACGCCTTGCAGCCTACTTGGGTATGGACGACTCGATCCTGTTCGCCGCCTGCTTCGATGCCAACGGGGGGCTGTTCGAACCGCTGCTCGGCCCCGAGGATGCGGTGATTTCCGACAGCCTGAACCACGCCTCGATCATCGACGGCATCCGCCTGTGCAAGGCGCGGCGCTATCGCTATGCCAATTCCGACATGGCCGATCTTGCGGCGCAACTCGCGCAGGCAAGGGCCGACGGCGCGCGGTTCGTGATGATCGCGACCGATGGCGTGTTCTCGATGGACGGGTATCTGGCGAAGCTGCCCGAAGTCGCGCGGCTGGCCGCCGAACATGGCGCGCTGGTGATGGTCGATGACTGCCACGCCACGGGCTTCATGGGTCCGCAGGGGCGGGGCACGCCGTCGCATTTCGGCGTCAAGGTGGACATGCTGACCGGCACGCTTGGCAAGGCTTTGGGCGGCGCTCTGGGCGGCTATGTCGCCGGGCCGCAGCCGGTGATCGACCTTCTGCGCCAACGCGCCCGGCCCTACCTGTTCTCGAATGCCCTGCCGCCCGCCGTGGTGGCGGCGGCGTTGGCGGCATTGGACCTTGTCGAGGCTGCCGATGACCTGCGTGAACAACTGTTCACAAACGCTGCCTACTGGCGTGCAGGCCTGACTGATGCGGGGTTCCGGCTGCTGCCGGGCGAACACCCGATCATCCCGGTGATGCTGGGCGAGGCCCCGCTCGCGCAGGCCATGGCGCGCGACCTCTTTGCGCGGGGCGTACATGTGTCGGGTTTCTTCTTTCCGGTCGTGCCGCGCGGGCAGGCCCGCATCCGCACGCAGATGAATGCGCGACTGACCCGCGACGATCTGGATTTCGCGCTTGACGCCTTCCGGTCGGCAGGCCGCGCAACGGGGGTACTGGCATGAACAGGAACAACACCGGTCACATGAGCGCACTGGTCAAGGCGCGCGCCGAACCCGGCATCTGGATGGAGACGCGCCCGATCCCCGAGATCGGGCCAGAGGATGTGCTGATCCGCATCCGCAAGACCGGAATCTGCGGCACCGACGTGCATATCTGGAACTGGGACGACTGGGCGGCCCGCACAGTCCCCGTCGGGCTGGTGACAGGGCACGAATTTGCAGGCGAGATCGTGGCGATGGGCGACAAGGTCGAAGGCCTGACCCTTGGCCAGCGCTGTTCGGGCGAGGGCCACCTGATCGGCCGGCAAAGCCGACAAAGCCGTTCCGGGCGGTTCCACCTCGACCCTGCGACGCGGGGTGTGGGGGTGAACGAACCGGGTGCCTTCGCAGAATACCTGCGCCTGCCCGCCTTCAACGTGGTACCCCTGCCCGACGCCATCGACGACGAGATCGGGGCGATCCTCGACCCGCTCGGCAATGCGGTGCATACCGCACTCAGCTTCGATCTGGTGGGCGAGGATGTGCTGATCACCGGCGCGGGCCCCATCGGCATCATGGCGGCGGCGGTGGCGCGGCACGTCGGCGCGCGCCATGTGGTCATCACCGACATCAACGCCGTGCGGCTGGACCTGGCCGCGAAGGTGGCCGACGTGACCCCGGTGAACGTCGCCACCGAAGACCTGCGCGCCGTCATGGCGCGGCTTGGCATGGTGCAGGGCTTTGATGTCGGGATGGAGATGTCGGGGTCGCAGGCCGCGCTCGACCAGATGGTCGAGGCGATGGTGATGGGGGGCCGGATCGCGATGCTGGGCATCCCGCCCGGCAAAAGCCCGGTGGACTGGAGCCGGATCGTCTTCAAGGCCCTCACCATCAAGGGCGTCTATGGCCGCGAGATTTTCGAGACCTGGTACAAGATGATCGCCATGCTGGAAAACGGATTGAACATCCGGGGCGTCATCACCCACCGGATGAAGGTCTCGGACTACGACGCGGGCTTTGCCGCCATGCGGTCGGGGCAAAGCGGCAAGGTCGTGCTCGACTGGGGCTGACCGGACGCAGCGGTGCGTGCAAGCACGCACCCTACAGGTGTTGCGTAGGGTGCGTGCTTGCACGCACCGCCCCTCACCCCCCGACCGCGACCGCGACCGCCGCCCAGACATGATCCTTCAGCATCACCAGCGACGGTTCCGCCTCGACCTTCGGCGGGCCTTCGACCGGCTTTGCCCCCTCTGACAGCACCGCCACATGAATTTCGCCGTCGGTGTAATAGCGGTCGCCCCCGCCGTTTCGGCCGTTCACGGTCGGCCCGACTCCCGAGACCTGATAGGTCGCCCCGACCATCTTCGCGTCGATCAGGCTCTGGATGAACAGGTCCCGCTCGGCGTCCACGTCGGGGGCGATGTGATGGGTCACCTGCGCCGTGGTGCGGCTCAGTTCCACGCCCGCATCCTGCGTGGCCGAGCCCAGCCAGACCGGCCGCCCCTCCTCTCCCTTGTCCAGCACCTTCCAGAACCGGACGTGGTTGCGCCGGTCGGCGCTGTCGCCGATGGGTTTCTCGAAGGCCAGGTCCTCCTTGCGCCCGTCATACAGAAGGGGGCTGACCGGGGCCTGCACATCCGGGCGATCCAGCATGACGCTGGCCACGATCTGCACCGAACTGCGCAGGGTGATCGGGTCGGCCGGATACCAGCCTGCGGCGTGCATCGCGGCCAGCACGTCCGCCGCGCTGCCCACCAGCCCCACGTTCAGGGGATCACCCGGTATCCCGTCGGGCGTGACGGTGACCGCCGGAGAATGCGCCAGCCCCGGCTGGTGTTCATGGTGACTCCACAGGCGCGGCAGGATCAGATAGGCCAGCGCGCCCCAGAGGATCAGAACCACCAGCCCGACCCGCAGCGCCCGCATTCCCGCCGCTTCCCGCTGCACCTTTGCCATCCGTCTTCCCCCCCCGCCGTCGCCCGGCAGGCATCGTGGCAAATCGGCCCGGCGCTGTCCAGCAGCGCCCGCCCCACCGGATTTCACCGTTGCCGCCCCCGGCCCGGACGACTAAGCATCGCGGGCCTTGAGCGGAATGGGGAGCGGCTGGCATGGAAAATCTCGATCCGGGCACGTTGCTGGCCATCGCCGGAATGCTGGCCGTGGCGGGGGCCGTTACCGGGGTGCTGGCGGGCCTGTTCGGGGTGGGCGGCGGGGCGATCACCGTGCCGATTCTGTTCGAGGTGTTCGGGCTGATCGGCGTGCCCGACACGGTGCGCATGCCCATGGCCGTGGGTACCTCGCTGGCCATCATCATCCCGACATCGATCCAGTCGGCGCGCGGCCACTACCTGCGCGGCGCAGTGGACATGGACCTGCTGCGCGCCTGGGCACTGCCGGTGCTGGCCGGCGTGATCGCCGGTTCGGCCATCGCGCGGTTTGCGCAGCCCTGGGTGTTCCAGACGGTCTTTGTCCTCGTGGCGGGCACCAACAGCATCAAGATGCTGTTCGGGCGCGAAAGCTGGCGGCTGGGCGACGACCTGCCCGGCGGCGCGCTGCGGCGGCTTTACGGGCTGATCGTGGGGTTGTTCTCGGCGCTGATGGGCATCGGCGGGGGGGCGATTTCCAACCTGATGCTGACGCTGTACGGGCGGCCGATCCGGCAGTCGGTGGCCACCTCGGCGGGGGTCGGCGTGCTAATCTCGATCCCCGGGGCCATAGGCTATGTGCTGGATCGTGCCGACGACGCTGCTGACCACCCGGATCGGCGTGCGGCTGGCACATACCCTGCCCAAACGGCGGCTGGAGGTGCTGTTCGGCCTGTTCCTCGCCGCGGTCTGCACCCGGTTCGTCATCCTGCTGGCAACGTGACCGGGCCGGTCGCCCACGCCTTGCCCCAACACAAGGCGCGGGTCCGGCGGGATCGCAGCGGCCATCGGCACCGCGGGGGCCTACCAGGCCGCGCATCGTCCTGCGGCAGCCCGTGACGGATGGTCTGGCCGGGCGTGACCGGCCCTGCCACGCCGCCGTTCGGCCCGGCTTGCGGTCACGGCGTTGCCGGTCCCTGCGCGAACGGAAGCTCCATGCCCTGCCGTGCCCGATGCCCATCCGCCGCAGCCGCCTGCACCAGACCCAGAAGCCACAGCAGTCGCGGGTCGTTCTCGTTCCGGCGGTGGCGCAGCGCCGAGACGGTGAAGCCGCGCAAGGCAAGCGGCGGACCCGCGACGGCAAGCCCGAGGGCCGGGCCATAGCGCCGGGCCAGCCGGTCTGGCAGGGTCGCGATGCAGGCGCTTTCGGCCACCGCCGCAAGCGCGGGAAAGAACTGCGGCACGCTTGCCACCACGCGGCGCGCCTGCCCCTGTGCGGCAAGCGCTGCGTCGGCCACCCCGGTCAGATCGCCGTTGGGCGACACCAGCACATGCGGCAGCGCCAGATAGCGCGACATCGGCATCGCGGCGTCCGGCCCGATCACCTCGGGTCGCCCGACGACCGCAAAGCCCTGCCGGTACAGCGGCACGGCAATGATCTGCGGGCCGATGTCCCAGAAATAGCCGATGGCCAGATCGACCCCCTGATCTGCCAGCGCCGCCAGCGCCGCCCGGCGGGTCTGCGGCAGCACGATCAGCCGCAGGCCGGGGGCCTCGGCTGCAAGCCGCCGCAACAGGCCCGGCACCAATGCCGCCTGTTCGGCGTCGAAGGCCGCGATGCGCAGCACGCCCCCGGCGCGGGCCGGATCAAAGGGCCGCACACCGCCCAGGGCACCTCGCAGGCTTTCCACCGCCGCACGGACCGGAGCCTCCAGCGCAAGGGCCACCGCCGTCGGCTCCAGCCCATGCGGGCGGCGCAGGAACAGCGCATCGCCGAACACTTCGCGCAGGCGTTTCAGCGCCTGGCTGACGCCGGATTGGGTCAACCCGATCTCGGCGGCGACAGCCGTGGCCTTGCGATGGCGCAACAGCGCCAGAAAGACCAGAAGCAGCGTCAGGTCCAGCCGCCTGAGTTCAGAGTTTCCGATATCTGTCATGATGCGATTTCATTTTATGGCGAGGAAACGCAAGGGTATCAAGGGGGCAGTCGAATGGCGGGGGCGTGCATGAAGATCGCGATCATCGGGGCAGGCAACGTGGGCAGCGCGCTGGCGCGGGCCCTGGCACGGGCCGGGCACGCGATCACGCTCGGCGTGCGCGACAGCGCCGCCGTGACCGCGCTGTCGGCAGAGACCGGGGCGCAGGTGCTGGCACCGGCAGAGGCGGCGCTGGCGGCAGAGGTTGTGGTGCTGTCGCTGCCCTGGGGCGCGGCAGAGGGCGTGGCCCGGTCGCTTGGGCAGCTGGGCGGGCGGATCGTCATCGACTGCATGAATCCGCTGGTGCGGACAGACGGTCGGCTGGCGCTGGACCGGGGGCACACGACATCGGGCGCCGAGACGCTGGCGGGGTGGCTGACCGGCGCGCGGCTGGTCAAGACGCTGAACCAGGTGGGGGCCGAGGTGATGGAACGGAACGACAGGATGGCCCATCGACCGGCCATGTTCATGGCGGGCGATGATGCGGGCGCAAAGGCCACGGTTTCGGGCCTGCTGGCCGATCTGGGATTCGAACCCTTCGACGCGGGCGACCTGGTGCAGGCGCGCATTCTGGAACCGATGGCGCTGGTCTGGATCAACCAGGCGCTGGTTCGCGGCAAAGGGCGGAACTGGGCCTTCGCGGCGCTGCCCAACCCCTGAAACCCGACTGGTACGACCTTCCGGCGACCGCCAATTGACCCTTTCTGCAACGAAAAGGAACCCCGCTATGTCCGGCGACATCGACACTCATGGCAAGAAACGCATCCTGATGATCGCGGCGAACCCTGCCGTGTCGCCCGCAACCGGCTGGCCCATCGGCTTTTGGTGGGCGGAACTGACCCACCCGTGGTGGGTCTTTGCCGAAGCCGGCTATGACGTGCAGATCGCCAGTCCCACGGGTGGCGATCTGGCGGGCGACAGCTTTTCCGACCCGACCGATGCCTCGGGCTATTCGGCCGACGACCTGATCTCGCTTGGCTTCATCACCTCGCCGCGCCATGCGGCACTGGTCAGGGGCACGCCCGCCGTGACCGACCTTGACCCCGCCGCATATGACGCGATTTTCGTGCTGGGCGGGCAGTCGCCCATGGTGACGATGATCGGCGACACTGCGCTGCAAGGCTTTGTCGCCCGCGCATGGGAAGCGGGAAAGATCGTCGCCGTCGTCTGCCACGGCACCTGCATCCTGCTGGAAACGCGGCTGTCGTCGGGCGAGTTGCTGGTGGCGGGCAAGACCTGGACCGGCTTTGCCAATTCCGAAGAGGATTTCGCCGACAGCTTTGTGGGCAGGCCGATCCAGCCGTTCCGGATCGAGGACCGCGCCAGGACCATTCCCGGCACGAACTTCATCGTCCAGTCGCGGTTCAAGGCCTTTGCCGTGCGCGACGGCAATCTGATCACCGGGCAGCAGCAGTTTTCTGGCGCGGCGGCAGCGCAGCTTGTGCTGGAGGCACTTGGCCGATAGCGGTTCAGGGCACCTTGGGGTCGGGGTTTTCCGTATGGCCAGCGACGGCGATGATCTCCGTGGTCCGTGATCGCAAAGCGGCGACGGGTGCGGCCCGTTCGGGTGATGCCCGGCTGCGCTTGCTCCCCTCATCCCCGGTTGTCGAGCTTTTCGCCAGATGTCAGCATATCCGACATCCGAACCGGACTGGTCGGACGGGCCGCATCCGCCGCAGACTTTGACCTTGGCCGGAAAATGGCGCAAGGACAGGCCATGCAGAAACGCGATGCCTATCACCATGGCGACCTGCGCGCGGGCCTGGTCGAGGCGGCGCGGGCGCTGGTCGAGGAAAAGGGGCCGGACCGGCTGTCGATGACCGATGCCTGCCGCCTTGCGGGCGTTTCGACGGCCGCGCCCTACCGGCACTTCTCGGACAAGGATGACCTGTTGCTGGCCGTGGCCCTTGCGGGTCTGGGCCGCCAGCGCAGCGCGATGCTGACCGCGACCCAAGGCCATCCGCCGGGCAGCGAGGCCGCAGTTTCGGCGATGGGCATGGCCTATGTGACCTTTGCCCTGTCCGAGCCCGGCGTGTTCCGCCTGATGTTCGCGCTGACCGGACCCCACAGGGACAGTGCCGCCCTGATGACGGCAGGGCGCGACACCTTTGCCGTCCTTCTGTCGCAGATCGCCGCGCGCCTGAACCGCCCCGCAACCGACGCCGGGGTGATCGCCCGCAGTTTCCCGCTGTGGACCTTTGTGCATGGCCTGGCCTTCCTGCTGATCGACGAAAAGGCGCAGGCGATGCAGGTGCCGGTCGATCTGCCCGCGCTGGTGCGCGACAATACCCGCCGCCTGCTGGCCGACTGACCGCCGGGGTCAGCAAAATTGATTGTGTGCCGACTGCCCAAGCGCGCGGCGGCGATGCTATAGATCGACACAAGGGGCACACCGCCCCGCCGCATGGATCGCCGCAAGGATCACCGCATGACCGACCAGACCCCGAAAACCCCCCAGACCCTGCGGTCGCAGGCCTGGTTCAACAACCCCGACAATCCCGGCATGACCGCGCTTTATATCGAGCGCTATCTGAACTACGGCCTGACGCGCGCCGAGCTGCAGTCGGGCCGCCCGATCATCGGCATCGCCCAGACCGGCAGCGACCTGTCGCCCTGCAACCGCCACCACGTCGAACTGGCCAAGCGGGTGCGCGACGGGATCACGGCGGCAGGCGGCATCTGTTTCGAGTTTCCGGTGCACCCGATCCAGGAAACCGGCAAGCGCCCCACGGCGGCGCTGGACCGCAACCTGGCCTATCTGTCGCTGGTGGAAACGCTGTATGGCTATCCGCTGGACGGCGTGGTGCTGACCATCGGCTGCGACAAGACCACGCCCGCCCTGCTGATGGCGGCGGCGACGGTGAACATCCCGGCGATTGCCTTCTCGGTGGGGCCGATGCTGAACGGCTGGTTCAACGGCCAGCGCGCAGGCTCGGGCACCGCGATCTGGGCGGCGCGGCAGGAACTGGCCGCCGGCAAGATCGACTACGAGGGGTTCATGGATGTGGCCTCGGCCTCGGCGCCCTCGGTCGGCTACTGCAACACCATGGGCACGGCCACCACGATGAACTCGCTGGCCGAGGCCCTGGGGATGCAGCTTCCGGGTTCTGCTGCGATCCCTGCACCCTACCGCGAGCGCGGGCAGATGGCCTATGCCACCGGGCGGCGGATCGTCGACATGGTGTGGGAAGACTTGAAACCCTCGGACATCATGACCCGCGAGGCCTTCGAGAATGCCATCGTGGTCAACTCGGCCATCGGCGGATCGACCAACGCGCCCATCCACCTGAACGGGCTTGCGCGGCATCTGGGGCTCACGCTGACCAACGACGACTGGCAGCGCCTGGGCCTGCACATTCCGCTGCTGGTGGACCTGCAACCCGCAGGCCGCTTCCTGGGCGAGGACTATCACCGCGCGGGCGGCGTGCCCGGGGTGATCGCGGAACTGATGGGCGCCGGTGCCCTGCCCCATCCGGGCGCGCTGACGGTGACCGGCAAGACCGTGGCCGAAAGCTATGCCGATGCCCGTGTCGAGAACCCCGAGGTCATCCGGCCCTTCCACCAGCCGCTGAAACCGGCGGCGGGCTTCCTGAACCTGAAGGGCAACCTGTTCGACAGCGCGATCATGAAGACCAGCGTGATTTCCCCGGAATTCCGCGACCGCTACCTGTCGAACCCCGCCGACCCCGAGGCCTTCGAAGGCCGCGCCATCGTGTTCGAAGGCCCCGAGGACTATCACCACCGCATCGACGATCCCGCGCTGGAGATCGATGAGACCTGCATCCTGGTCATTCGCGGCGTCGGCCCGATCGGCTATCCGGGCAGCGCCGAGGTGGTGAACATGCAGCCGCCCGCCGCCCTGATCAAGCGCGGGATCACCACGCTGCCCTGTATCGGCGACGGGCGGCAGTCGGGCACCTCCGGTTCGCCCTCGATCCTGAACGCCTCGCCCGAGGCGGCGGCGATGGGGGGGCTGGCGCTGGTGCAGACCGGCGACCGGCTGCGGATCGACCTTGGCAAGGGCGAGGCCAATATCCTGCAACCTGAACCGGTTCTGGCCACGCGGCGTGCCGCGCTGGAGGCCGAGGGCGGTTATCCCTACCCGGCCAGCCAGACGCCCTGGCAGGAGATTCAGCGCGGCATCGTGGACCAGTTGGCACAGGGCATGGTGCTGAAACCCGCCGTCAAGTACCAGCGCATCGCGCAGACCATGGGGGTGCCGCGTGACAACCACTGAACGGCTGGCCGGAAAGATCGCGCTGGTTACCGCCGCCGGACAGGGCATCGGCCGCGCCGTGGCCGAACGGCTGATCGCCGAGGGCGCGCAGGTCCATGCCAGCGACCTGAACGGCGCGCTGCTCGACGGGCTGCCCGCCGCCTCGGTCACCGCGCTCGACGCCACCGACGAGGCGGCAGTGAACGCCTGGGCCGGGCGGTTCGCGCGGGTCGATGCGCTGGTGCATTGCGTGGGCTATGTGCACCACGGCACCATCGAGGAGTGCAGCCCCGCCGATTGGCGGCGCAGCATGACGATCACACTCGACAGCGCCTACACCGTGATCCGCGCCGTGGTGCCCAAGATCAGGCCGCAGGGCGGGTCGGTCACCACCATCGCCTCGGTCGCCTCCTCCACCAAGGGCTTCCCGAAACGCGCGGCCTATGGCGCGGCGAAGGCCGGGGTGATCGGGCTGACCAAGGCCTGCGCCGCCGATTACCTGGCCGACAAGGTGCGCTTCAACGCGGTCTGCCCCGGCACGGTGGACAGCCCGTCGCTGCGCGGGCGGATCGAAGAGCTGGCGAAGTCGCTTGGCAGCATCGAGGCGGCGCGCAAGATGTTCATCGACCGCCAGCCTGCGGGGCGCCTCGGCACGCCGGAGGAAATCGCAGGCATCTGCGCCTTCCTGGCCTCCGACGACGCGGTCTTCATGACCGGGCAGGTGGTCAACGTGGACGGCGGCATCACGATCTGATCAGGCGGGAGAGGGGCCGGGGCAGAGCGGGGGCCAGCCCCCGCACCCCCGGGATATTTCCGCCAAGATGAATGGGGGGAAGGCTGCTAGGCCGAAGCGACGGGTGTCCACAGAACGTCGTCGATGCGCGGCGCGGCGGTGGCCAGCATCACCAGCCGGTCGAAGCCCAGGGCGATGCCGCTGGCCTGCGGCATCAGCGCCAGCGCCGACAGGAAATCCTCGTCCAGCGGATAGCGCTCGCCATAGACGCGGGCCTTCTCGTCCATTTCCAGCCCGAAGCGGCGGCGCTGTTCCCCGGGGTTCGTCAGTTCGCCGAAGCCGTTCGCCAATTCGACCCCGCAGGCATAGACCTCGAACCGTTCGGCCACGCGGCGGTCATCGGCGCAGGGGCGTGCCAGCGCCGCCTCTGCCGCCGGATATCGGTCGAGCACGGTCATCCGCCCGATCCCCAGCTTCGGCTCCACCCGGTCCGACAGGGCGCGGCTGAACATGTCGGACCAGGTGTCATCGGCGGCCAGACGCACCCCGGCCGCGCGCAGCGTCCCGGCCAGCACCGCCGCATCGGTCGCCCCGTCCGGGCCGATGCTGGCCAGCAGGTCCACCCCCGCATGGCGCGCAAAGGCGTCGGCCACCGACAGCCGCTCATGCGGCAGGGCCGGGTCGCAGGCCCGGTCGCGATAGCGCAGCAGGGGGCTGCCCGCCGCCTCGGCCGCCAGCCGCAGGAAGGCCGCGCAGTCGTCCATCAGCACGCTGTAGTCCTCGCCCGCGCGATACCATTCCAGCATGGTGAATTCCGGGCTGTGCAGCGGCCCCCGCTCGCGGTTGCGCCAGACATGGGCGAAGGCGGCGATCCGCGTCTCGCCCGCCGCGAGCAGTTTCTTCATCGCGAATTCGGGCGAGGTGTGCAGGTACATCGGCCGCGCGACGGCATCCGTTCCGATGGCAGTGGTGGCAAAGGCATGCAGATGCGCCTCGTTTCCCGGGCTGACCTGCAGGCATGCGGGATCGACCTCGGTAAACCCCTGATCCGCGAACCAGCCGCGCAGGGCGTGCTGGATACGGTTGCGGGCCACGAGCGCCGGGCGGCGGTCGGCGTGGCGCGCGGGCGACCACCAGGGATGCGGATCAGGCGGGGACTCGGGCATTGCGGCTTTCGACTGGCGATTTCGCAACAGATGGGGTAGTGCGCTGCGCAAGGCCTGCAAATACGCTGCGGGCAGAACCATCGCAAGGACCGCGGCCCGTGAAAGTCATCGCCTCCTCTCTCCGCAAGGGCAATGTCGTCGAGCTTGAGGGCAAGCTCTACGTCGTCCTCAACGCCGAAAACTTCCACCCCGGCAAGGGCACGCCCACCACTTCGGTGGACATGCGCCGCATTTCCGACGGGGTGAAGGTGGCCGAACGCTGGCGGACCACCGAAATGGTGGAAAAGGCGACGGTGGACGAACGCGAATACGGGTTTCTTTATGAGGACGCCGAAGGCTTCCATTTCATGGAGCCGGAAACATACGAACAGATCGCCGTGCATCCCGATGTGGTGGGCGACATGAAGGTGTTCCTGACCGACGGGATCAAGGTGTTCCTGAAGACCTTCGAAGGCGTCGCGATCAGCATCGAGTTGCCGCAGCGCGTGACGGTCGAGATCACCGAGACGGAACCCGTGGTCAAGGGGCAGACCGCATCGTCGTCCTACAAGCCCGCGATCTGTTCGAACGGCATCCGCGTCATGGTGCCGCCGCACATCGGTGCGGGAACGCGCATCGTCATCAATACCGAAGACTACTCCTATCAGGAACGCGCGCGGGACTGATCCTGCGCGCGGACCTGCGGCCTGTCGCACGCCATGCGCGACGGTGCAGTGATGTCGGCCCGGCGCATTGGCCGTGCTGTGGTGACCTTGGTGGGGTCATCAGGGCCGGGCCATCCAGCAACCGCAGAGCGCGGTCCTGCATTATACGCCCTTCGGCCCGTCTGGGGCCTTTGCGCCCTGTTCCACCCTCTTGCCGTCAGCCGGAAACGTATATACAAAGCATAGCGATTGGCGACACATTTCCAGAGGGCGCATGGGAAAGAACAAGTCTGACGGCAAGGCAAAGGGCAAGGGAAGCCAGCTCGTGATCCGGATCGAAAAGGCGGAACGGGAGGCCTTCGTGAGCCTGTGCGAGCAACTGGACACCAGCGCCGCACGCGAAATCCGGCGGTTCATGCGGGGCTTCGTTGCGGCTCATGCACAAAAGCGCGGTGAGGCCGTCAACGGCGCGCCTGCGGTCGCCGCAGCCGGAACAACCCCCGAAGTGACAGCGCCTGACCCCGCCCCGCTGCTGCTGACCGAGCCTTTGGCTGCGGTCGTGGCGATGGACGGCCCCGCATCGGCAGCCTGACGGCCCCCGGTGCGACGCCGGGCCTGTTGCATGAACCGACCTGCCCCGCCCGCCTGATCGTCACCACCTGACCGTTTCGCCCCGGGCCGGATCATCAGGCCGGCGCGGGCCAACGACCCCCCCTGAAACTGTGCAGGCCCCGCAGGGGCACTGCCCGAGGACCCTTTGATGCCCCGATCCGCGCATGACTGCATCCTGCTTGACCCGGCTGCGGCGGCGGCCCTGGCCGACACGCCGTTGGGCCTGCTTCAGCCGGTTGTCCGGGACGCGGTGCCGACGGCGGATTTTGTCGCACTGGACGACTTTGACCAGACGCTGCGCCGGTCAGGTCGGGTGCTGCTGGAAGCGGGCGGCATGATCCTTCTGCTGCAGCCCGATGGCGCGATGCTGCGGCAACCGGGTCCCCGGCAGGGGCCGTCCGTGTCCGGCCTGCCCGAGGGGCCCGTCAAGGCGGCACTGGCCGACCTTTCTCCGCTGCGCCGCCTTCTGGTCGTGGGGGCAGGCGGGCTAGGCCGCGTGACGGTGGCTTTTGTGGATGACGAGGGCAAGTCGCAGGTTCGGCTTGACCTGCTGTCGCTGCAGGTCGCGGCGGGAACCGCGCTGACCATCGCCAGACCCCAGGCGCTTCGCGGCTATCCACAGGCCGGTGCAGACCTGCGCGCCCGGATCGCCGACTGCGGCGGTGTTCCGATGGCAACGGACAACCTGTGCGAAAGGCTGTTCCCGGTCGCGGCGGTCTATGACGCAAAGCCGGTGATTGCGCTGCAGGCCGACCAGACCGCGCTTGACGCCGCCACCGCCATCATTGCCGCCTATATCCCGGTTGCCCGCGCCAACGAGGCCGGCATCATCGCCGACCATGACACCGAGTTCCTGCACGACTACCGCATCGCGTTGCGCAAGATCCGTTCGGTGCTCGGCCTGTTCCGGGGGGTTCTTGACGACGGCCAGACCGCCGAGCTCAAGGCGCGGTTCTCGGCGCTGATGGCCCCGACGGGTCGGTTGCGCGATCTGGATGTTGCCCTTCTGGAAGGCACGACCTACCACGACCTGCTGCCGAAAAGCGTGCATGCCGGGCTGGATGCAAAGTTCGCCCTGCTGGCAGAGGAACGCAGGACTGCCCGCGCGCGCCTGGTGCAGCATCTGCGCCGGGACGGTCATGCGCAGGAAATGGCCGCACTTGAAGACCTGTTCGCCACCCGCACGGCGTTGCGGCCCGGTCCGGTTGCCGCCCTGCCCGCCCGTGCCTTCGCCAGCCGCCTGATCTGGAAGCGCTACCGCAGGATTTGCCGGATTGCCCGGATCATCGGCCCCGATACGGACGACGCCGAAGTGCACGGCCTGCGCATCGAGTGCAAGAAGCTGCGCTATCTGATGGAGTTCTTCGCCCCGCTGTTCCCCCGGGACGAATTCCGCGCGCTGCTGAAACCGCTGAAGGCGTTGCAGGACAATCTGGGTCTGGTGAACGACTGTGCGGTGCAACAGGCGAACCTGCAACTGTTCCTGCACGGCACGGGCAAGCGGGGCCGGAAAGTGTCGCTGGAGGTGGCACAGGGCGTGGGGGCGCTGACCGCCGTTCTGCACCGCCGCCAGACCGAGGAACGCACCCGCACCGGCGCCAGCCTTGCGCAGTTCACAAGTCCGCAGACGGCCCGCATCTTCCGGGGCCTGTTTCACGCGCCAAAGGACCGCACATGAAGATCATCGCCTGCTATTCCAACAAGGGCGGCGTCGGCAAGACGGCCACGGCCGTCAATCTGGCCCATGCACTTGCGGCATCCGGGCGGCGCGTGCTGCTGTGCGACCTTGATCCGCAGGGCGCGTCGAGTTTCTATTTCCGGGTCAAGCCGTCGCGCAAGCTCAGCGAGGCCCGGTTCTTTGACGGCGACGAGAAGATGGTCGAGTCGATCCGGGCCAGCGACTACGAAAACCTCGACATCCTGCCCGCCAACATGGCCTTCCGCAATTTCGACGTGTTCCTGTCGCAGATGAAGCAGCCCCGGTCACGGCTGAAAAAGGCGCTGGCGGCGGTAAGGGCGGATTACGAGGTGATCCTGCTGGATTGCCCGCCCAGCCTGTCGACCCTGTCCGAGGCGGTGTTCCGCGCGGCGGATGCCATCCTGGTTCCGGTGATCCCGACCACGCTTTCGCAGCGGACGTTCGAACAGTTGCTGGCCTTCTTTGCCGAGAATGACCTGCCCACCGACAGGTTGCACGCGATGTTCAGCATGGTGCAGACCACCAAGAGACTGCATGCCGACACCATGGCGGAATTGCAGGGTGCCTGTCCGGACCGGTTCCTGACCGCCCGCATCCCGTTTGCCACCGATGTGGAAAGGATGGGGATCGACCGCGCGCCGGTCACCGCCACCCTGCCCAACAGCGCCGCCGCCCGCGCCTACCGTGCCGTATGCGCCGAAGTCGTCGTCCGGGCGGGGCTGGATCGGGATACCGGCACCGCGTGACCCGCAAGGGCGCACGCGGGCCAGGGAACCGTCATGCGGGGCGGTCTTCCCTGAAGGTGCGATGCCCCGAGATCATTGTGGGCATGATCGACTGCCGGCTCGGGAGAGCCCCGCGCACCGCCGCATGGATGGCCACATCCTCGGGGGCCGGACCGTGCAGGGCGGGGGCTTCAGTTGGGCCCCCTAGCCGATCATGATGTACAGACCCGAGGCGGCAATGAGCGCACCGAGGCCCTGCTGCACCGCCCGCGCCGCAGTGCCCTGTGCGACGAACCGGGCGAGGCCGATCCCCGCCACATGCAGGGCAGCGGTCGAGATCAGGAAGCCCGCAAGATAGGTCGCGACCGACCCCGTCGCCTCGGCCGCGTGCGCAAGGCCATGTGCGGCGGCAAAGGCCGCCACCGCCACCAGCGAGGCCGCCGTCACGCCCGCGCCCTGCCCCGGGCGGGACAGCAGCACCATGAGGCCGAACGCCACCACGGACCCGAGGATCACCGTCTCTACCCCCGGCACCGACAGACCGGCCCATCCAAGCCCCGCCCCCGCCGCCATCGCGGCAAGGAAGGTCGCGGCTCCGGCCCAGAACCGCTGCGGCAGGGCAAAGCCCGACCACAGCCCCACGGCCAGCATCGCCAGCAGGTGATCCGGCCCCAACACGGGATGCATCAATCCGTGCAGAAAGCCGTTCGCATCGCCATGCCCGGTATGGGCCAGGGCAGGCCCGGCCAGAAAGGCCAGCGCAGCGACCAGCGCAAGTTTCTTCATCGGTCTCTCCCTCAGCGGACCCTGACGCGGGCAAGTTCTGCCCCGTCGGGTGACATCACGTGGGTGGAACATGCCAGACGGGGGCCAAAGCTGTGAAGCGTGCGCAGGAGTTGCACGGGTTCTTTAGGGTGCTCCATCTTCGTTCCGATCAGACTGGCCCCGAAAGCGCCCATTTTTCCGGCAGCATCGCGAGGGCTGCCGGCCCGGGTGACGACGGAATCCGTCGTGAATGCGCTGACCGCAGAACATCGCCGGGCAGTCAGAAGCCTTTCACCGCGTCGCCCGATGCCTGCGCCAGCGCCACCACCGCCTGGCCAAGCGCCAGCCCCCCGTCGTTCGCCGGAACACGGGCATGGGTCAGCACCGGCACATCGCCAAGCGCCTGCAGCGTCAGCCGGTGCAGCAGCGCATTCTGAAAGCATCCGCCCGACAGCGCCACCGCCCGCGCCGCACCGCCAAGGACCAGCGCCCGCGCCCGCTGTGCAAAGGCATCGGCCAGCGCGGCGTGAAACTGCCAGGCCAGCCCCGGCGGCGCGCTGCCCCCGTCCAGCAGGCGGAACAGGTCATGCCACAGCGGGGCCGGATCGAGCATCGGGCCGTTCTGCCCGAAGGCAAGGGTCACACGGCTGTCGGGCGCAGGCGAGGCCATCGATTCAAGCCACATCGCGGCCTGCCCCTCGAACGTCTGCGCCCCGGCAAAGCCAAGCGCCGCCGCCACCGCATCGAACAGACGCCCCGCCGAAGAGGATGGCGGGGCGTTCAGACCCGCGCCGATGGCCTGCCGCAGCAGCGCGCGCGGGGCCTGCGGCAGCAGGCGGTCGGCCCGGTCGGACAGGCCCGCCCGGTCAAGCTGCGCCAGCAGGTTGCGCCACGGCTCGCGCGCGGCACGGTCGCCGCCGGGCAGCGCCACCGGGGCCAGATGCGCCTGCCGTTCGAACCCGGCATAGCCGCCCAGCAGCAGTTCGCCCCCCCAGATCATGCCGTCAGACCCCAGACCCGCACCATCCAGCACGATCCCCGCAACCGGACCGGCACCCGCAGGCCAGCCATTCTCGGCCAGGCACGCGGCCAGATGGGCGTGGTGGTGCCAGACCCCGACCACCGGCAGTCCCATCGCCTGCCCCGCGCGCGTGGCGCTGTATCCGGGGTGGGCATCCACCGCCACAACCTCGGGCCGGTGGCCGAACAGGGCGGCATAATCGGCCAGGGCCTTGTGGAACTCGTCCAGACACTCAGCGTCGTCCAGATCGCCCAGATGGTGCGACAGCAGCGCCTGCCCCGACCTGACCAGACAGATCGCGCCCTTCATCTGCCCGCCAAGCGCCAGCACCTGCGGCCCCGCGCCGAACCCCGGCGGCAGCGCCAGCGTGCCCGGCACCCTGCCCCGCGCCCGGCGCAGCATCATCGGCGGATCGCTGCGTTCGACGCCGTCGTCCAGCCTGCGGGCGATGTCGCGGTCATGCAGCAGAAAGCCGTCGGCAAACTCTGCCAGCCGCGCGCGCGCCTCGGCGTTTCCGATCACCTGCGGCGCGCCCGACAGATTGCCCGAAGTCATCACCAGCACGTCACCGAAGCCATCCAGCAGCAGGTGGTGCAGCGGCGTCGCAGGCAGCATCACGCCAAGCGTGGACAGGAAGGGGGCCACCCCGTCCGGCAGAACGCCGCGCGAGGGCACCAGCACGATGGGGGCAGCGGGGTCGGCCAGCAGCGCGCGGTCGGCGTCGGTCAGGTGCGCGATGCCGTCCAGCAGCGCCAGCGGGGCCATCACCGCAAAGGGCTTGGCCGGGCGGTGCTTGCGGACCCGCAGCAGGGCAATCGCCTGCGGATTGCGCGCGGCGCAGGCAAGGTGAAAGCCGCCCATCCCCTTGACCGCCAGAATGCCGCCCTGCCGCAGCAGGGCCACCGCCTGCGCCACCGGATCGCCGGGCTGTTCGACGCCTGCAATCTCGAACCACAGGCGCGGACCGCAGGCGGGGCAGGCGATGGGCTGGGCATGGAACCGCCGGTCGGCCGGGCTGTCATACTCGGCGCGGCAATCCGGGCACATCGCAAAGCCCGCCATCGTGGTCTGCCCCCGGTCGTAGGGCAGGCCCAGCAGGATGCTGAACCGCGGGCCGCAATCGGTACAATTGGCAAAGGCATGGCCCTTGCGGCGACCCGGCGCGCGAATCTCGGCCAGACAGGCCGGGCAAGTCGCAGCATCGGGGGGCACGCGGGTTTCCGCGCCCCGCCCCGCCGAGGGGGCGATGGTGAAGCCTTCGGGCGCGTGGCCCGCCAGCAGCGAGACCTCGACCGCGTCCACCCGCGCAAGGGGCGGCGCGCGGGCAAGAATGGCTTCGGCAAACCCGGCAGGATCGCCCCAGACCTCGATCAGCACGCCTTCGGGGTCGTTCAGCACCCGGCCGCGCAGCCCGAATTCCTGCGCCAGTTGCCAGACAAAGGGGCGAAAGCCCACGCCCTGCACCTGCCCCCGGACCCGCAGGCGCGTTCCCGTCATCGGTGCACCCTGCCTATCATGCCGGGATCACGGCTGCCGGTGATCTGCCGCCCGGCCACCCGTGCCGGCAGCCCGCCCGGCACCTGCCGCGCAAGCGCGCCAGATTCCGGCGGCAGGGCCGCACCGGTCCGCACGCCGCGCGCCAAGGCCGGGCCATCCCCGCCCAAAGTGACGCAGCGGGGGGTGCACCCTTCCCCCCGGCCCAAGTCCTCCAGCCCCGGATCGGCGGCAATCTGCAGAAACAGCGCCCCTTCGCCCCCCGGCATGCGCACCATCGCCTCTGGTGACGACAGGGCCGCGAAACCCTTCGGACTGCCGCCGAACAGCGGTCGTTCCACATCGCCCTCGACACGGTTGAACGGGCCGACGACTGGCCGCGCGGCGGTCACTTCGGCTGCCTCAGGGGTGGCGGCACCGGCACCCGGCCGCCGCGCGCCAAGAACCGGGCCTTCGGCACATCGGTCGGCAGACCGGCCGGAATGCCCGCGATTCCGGGGGGCGCGACACGGGCTTGGTGCGGGTCTTCGCACTGCGGGGCGGTGCCGTTGATGCAGGGATCGCCACTGCGCGTGCAAGAGCGTGGTCGTGCAGCCCCCCCGGCCCGACCCGTCCGACAACGGCCGCCGCAGGTCCTGGACGATGCGGCAAAGGCTTCGGTCGCCGGGCGGCCCGGCAAGTCGGCATGGGTGCCATCCATCGCGCGCAGCACCTTGCCCCGGGCATCGTCGCTGAAGGCGGGTCGGTCGGGGTCTGCCCCATCCGGGCAGGTGACGGGAACCTGATGCGGCATGCGGCACCTCTTCGGCCCATGCTAGGCCGGCCGGGGGGGCCTGAAAAGCCCAAACTCCGGCGCGTATTCGGGGCAGGCCGACCACCCGCCTTTTGCACCTTGCCGCCTTTTCCGGCAGGTGCCTTTCCTTCGCCGGTTGGACGCACCACCGCCAGACGGCCCGATTGCCGATTGCGAGGCAGTCTGTGGCGGGAAAATGCAGCGGCCTTGAATTCCCTTCCTCCGCTTCCCCGAAAACCATGCTTTCATCCTGATCCGGAACGGCAAGCAGGGAGGCAGGGCATGGCAAGGCGGGTTCTGATTCCGGGGATCGGCAATGGTCTGCAGACAGACGGGCGCCTGCCGGATGGCGGCAGGCAGGGGCGGTATCTGCTGCCGGTTCCGGAAGACTGCGATGCGCTGCCGGTATTCGAAGCCATCGACGACGGCCATCTTCCGAAGGTGGCCCTGATCAGCGCCGGGCCGACCCGGCCCGGGGCGCTGACGGCCGGGGCAGCACGCGGTGCCTGTTCCCGCCCGGCAACGCGCGGCGCAATCTGGAAACGGCGGATGTGGCGGTGATGCTGCCGGAACGGCGGCAGGCCTGTCAGGCGACCCGGAAGGTTCTGCACGGCACGCCGTTTCCGGTTCTGCCCGCCGGGGGACGCCCGCTGCGACCGCCGGGCGGAAAGGAAGGGATCGGCCCTGTCCGGGGCGACGGCGAATTCCTGCACGATGCCCGCCTCAGGGTCGGCCCCTGTCCGGACCGCTGGCAGTTCCCGCCGACGGGCGATTTCCCCGGCCAGCGACCGGCCGGCCTGTCTGCCGCCGAGCCTGCCCGTCAAATCAGGGGGGCATTCTGGCCCGGTATCGCCGTGACCTGCGCCCTGCCGGCCCCGGACAACCCGCCCGGCCACCGAGCCTTCGGGAATTCGGCCGCCGCGCCGCAGGCCTCGCGTCCGTTGCTGTGCGCCGGAACAGGTGCCCGGCCGTCCGGGCCCGGCCCCCTCGCCCGGTGGATCGTCGCGGCGACCGACCCCTGCGTGCCGGTCAGCGTGCAGACGGTGCCGCATGCATGAGATGAGCCTGGTCGAGGGCATCCGCACGATTGTCGAGGACCAGGCCCGCGCACAGGCGTTTTCCCGCGTTCTGGTGCTGCGGCTGGAAATCGGGGCCTTTGCCGGGGTGGAAAAGGCGGCGCTGGACTTTGCCTGGGATGTCGTGATGCGCGGCACCCCTGCCGAGGGGGCAAGGCTGGAAATGATTGACCTGCCGGGTCGCGCGATGTGCCTTGATTGTGCGACACTGGTCGAGATCGCCGACAGGCTGGCCCCCTGCCCGCTGTGCGGCGGCGGCAATCTGCTGGCGCAGGGCGGAGACGAAATGCGGGTCAGGAACATGGAGGTGGTCTGATGTGCACGGTGTGCGGTTGTTCCGACACGGTTCTGGTCGGCGGCAAGGCCGTCAGCCACGACGAGGCGCACCGCTTTGGCCTGGCGCACCATCACCATGACCCTGCGGCAGGACCGCCGGTCGCGCTGCACTTCGGACGTGGCGCGGCGGGGGTTTCGGTTCCCGGCCTGTCGCAGTCGCGGCTGATCGAGGTGGAAACCGCCATCCTGTCGAAGAACGACGCGCTGGCACAGGGCAACCGCCGGGCGCTGACGGCGCTTGGCGTGCTGGCGCTGAACCTTGTCTCTTCGCCCGGGTCGGGCAAGACCACGCTGTTGTGCAAGACCATCGCGGCGCTTGGCGATGCCCCCCTTGCGGTGATCGAGGGCGACCAGCAGACCAGCAACGATGCCGACCGGATCCGGGCCACGGGCGCACGGGCGGTGCAGATCAACACCGGCAAGGGCTGTCATCTGGATGCGCAGATGGTGGGCCGGGCGATCGACGATCTGCGCCCGCTTCCTGCGTCCTTCCTGTTCATCGAGAATGTCGGCAACCTGGTCTGCCCTGCCGCCTTCGACCTGGGCGAGGATGCCAAGGTCGCGATCCTGTCGGTCACCGAAGGCGAGGACAAGCCGCTGAAATACCCCGACATGTTCACCGCCGCCACGCTGGCGGTCCTGACCAAGACCGACCTGGCACCCCATTGCGATGCCGACCTTGATGCCTATGAGGCGAACCTGCGCCGGGTCAATCCGGCCATCGAGGTGCTGCGCCTGTCGGCCCGCACCGGCGCGGGGATGACCGGCTGGACCGATTGGCTGCGCGCCCGGCTGGCCGCGAAATCATGACGGCGGCGCGGCCCGTCGTGCTTGTGGCGGCTGACGCGCCGCATCCGGTTGCGGCCATGCGCGGGCCGCAGGAAGACGAATGCGACGGCCTGTCCGGGGTGCACGAACGCCGGCCCGGTTGCCGGCGCACCGTCATCACCGGCCAAACCGGTCCCGCAGCCATGGCGCAGGCGATCAACCGACCGGGCCGGGTGCCGGATGAAAAGGGGGACTGAAGGATGTGTCTGGGCATACCGGGGCAGATCATCGCGATCACCGATGCAGGTCGGCTGATGGCGATGGCCGAAGTGTCGGGCGTGCGGCGCGAGGTCAACGTGGCCTGCGTGGCGGGCAATGACCTGTCGGCGCTGGTCGGCCAGTGGACACTGATCCATGTGGGCTTTGCGATGAGCCTGATCGACGCGGACGAGGCCGCCGCGACGCTGGCGGTCCTGCGCGACCTGGGCGAGGCGCAGGAGGCCTTGGACCAGATGCGCGCCGCCGACGCCGCATTGGCGGGTGCGCCATGAAATACGTCTCGGAATTCCGCGACCCGGTGGCCGCCCGTGCGCTTTTGTCCGCCATAGCCGCCCGCGCCGACCAGATCGGGGCCACGCGCGCGCAGCCGGTGCACATCATGGAAATCTGCGGCGGGCATACCCATTCGATCTTTCGCTATGGCCTCGACAAGCTGATCCACCCGGGGGTGGCGTTCATCCACGGCCCCGGCTGCCCGGTCTGCGTGCTGCCGATGGCGCGGGTCGATGAATGCGTGCAGATCGCCGAACAGCCGGGCGTGATCTTCACCACCTTCGGCGATGCCATGCGCGTACCGGGGCACCGGTGCAGCCTGATGCAGGCCAAGGCGGCGGGGGCCGACATCCGCATGGTCTATTCCCCGCTGGATGCGCTGGAACTGGCGCGGCGCAACCCCGACCGTCAGGTGGTGTTCTTCGGCCTGGGGTTCGAGACGACGACGCCCTCGACCGCGCTTTGCATCCAGCAGGCGGCGCGCGAGGGGCTGACGAATTTCAGCATCTTCTGCAACCACATCACCGTGCCGGAACCGATCCGCGCCTTGCTGGGCGACCCCGACATGGTTCTGGACGGCTTCATCGGCCCCGGCCATGTGTCGATGGTGATCGGCATCCACCCCTATGACTTCATTGCGCAGGAATTCCGCAAGCCCATCGTGGTGGCGGGGTTCGAGCCGACCGACCTCTTGCAATCGGTGCTGATGGTGCTGACCCAGATCGCGGAAGGGCGCGCGGCGGTCGAAAACCAGTATGCCCGCGTGGTGCCCGAACATGGCAACCCGGTCAGCCTGGCCGCGATGGCCGACGTCTATGAAAAGCGCCCCAGTTTCGAATGGCGGGGCCTGGGTGAGATCGACGCGAGCGGGCTGCGCATCCGGGCGAAATACGCCGCCTTCGACGCCGAGGAGAAGTTCGGCATCGGCTATGCCGCCGGTCCGCGCAATGTGCCCGAACCCGAAGGCTGCGCCTGCGGCGCGGTGATGACGGGGCGGATCAAGCCCACCGCCTGCCCGCAGTTCGGCCGCGGCTGCACGCCCGAGATGCCGCTTGGCGCGCTGATGGTCAGTTCCGAAGGGGCCTGCGCCGCCTACTGGCAATATGGCGGGCAGCGGGCCGCCGCCGAAGAGGGGGCGCTGCCCCCGTCGCCCGTGCCGGGCGACTCCCCCGGGATATTTGATCCAAGATGAATGAGAAGGCGAGACGAGGCGAAAGGCAAAGGTCATGCGCGATACCCATGTGACGCTGGCCCATGGCGGCGGCGGCAAGGCGATGCGCGACCTGATCGACGCGGTCTTCACCAGCGTCTTCCAGCCGCCGGGGACCGAGGATCAGGCACGGCTGATGGATGCCGCCCTGCAGGAACCGGGCGCGCGGCTGGCCTTTACCACCGACAGCTATGTGGTGACCCCGGTGGAGTTTCCGGGCGGGGACATCGGCAAGATCGCGGTCTGCGGCACGGTCAACGATCTGGCGGTGGGCGGGGCGCGGCCGTTGTGGCTGTCGGCGGCCTTCATCCTGGAAGAGGGCTGCGAGGTGGCTTTGCTGCGCCGCATCGTGGCCTCGATGGCAACCGAGGCGGACAGGGCCGGGGTGCGCATCGTCACCGGCGACACCAAGGTCGTGGAACGCGGCAAGGGCGACGGGGTGTTCATCACCACCTCGGGGATCGGGGTGATCCCGCCGGGGTGCGATATCGGGGCGGCGCGCATCTGCCCGGGCGACGTGGCGATCGTGAACGGGGTGCTGGGCGATCACGGCGCGACGATCCTTGCCGCGCGCGGTGATCTGGCGCTGTCGGTCGATCTGCAGTCGGATTGTGCGGGGCTTGGGCATCTGATGCAGGCGGCACTGGCGGCGGCCCCCGGCATCACGGCGGCGCGCGACTGCACCCGGGGCGGGCTGGCCAGCGCGTTGAACGAAATGGCCGCCGAGGCAGGGCTGGCCATCGAGATCGACGAGGCCGCCCTGCCCTGTCGCCCCGAGGTGGCGGGGGTCTGCGAGATACTGGGCCTTGACCCGCTGTATCTGGCGAACGAAGGCAGGCTGGTGCTGTTCTGCCCGGCGGATCAGGCGGCGGCCGCGCTGGCCGCGATGCGCGCCCTGCCCGAGGGCGCGGGCGCGGTTGCCATCGGCCGCGCCGGTACGGGGCACGCGGGCCGCGTGACCCTGCGCACCCGCTTTGGCGGCGCGCGGGTTGTCGACATGCTGGTGGGCGAACAGTTGCCGCGCATCTGCTGACCGGGGATCGCCAGGGCGGGGAAAGGTTTCCGCCGCGCCGCGCCCGGCAGGGCTGCGTGCGGCCTGCCACGCAGCAACCGGGTCGGGCCGGAACAGGTCAGGCGGGGTCTTGCGCGACCGCCGCCTGCCTTGGCCTGTCGATGATGTCGAGTTTACAGCCCGTTGATCGGCACCTTCAGGAACCGCCTGCCGCTGTCGTCCGGCGGCGGCAGGTCACCCGCGCGCATGTTCACCTGCAGCGACGGGATGATGAGGCGCGGCATCGCCAGCGTCGCGTCGCGCGCCTCGCGCAACCGGACAAAGTCATCCTCGGTCACGCCGTCGCGGACGTGGATGTTCTGCGCCCGCTGTTCGGCCACCGTGGTTTCCCACCGGATCTCGCGCCCGTTCGGGCCGTAGTCGTGGCACATGAACAGCCGCGTTTCGCCCGGCAGCGCCAGCACCCGACGGATCGACCGGTACAGCGTGCGCGCATCGCCGCCCGGAAAGTCGGCGCGCGCCGACCCGCCATCCGGCATGAACAGCGTGTCGCCGACAAAGGCCGCATCGCCGATGACATGCGTCATGCAGGCGGGCGTGTGGCCCGGCGTGTGCATCACGCGCGCCTTCATCCCGCCGATGCGATAGCTTTCGCCTTCGGCGAACAGCCGGTCGAACTGGCTGCCGTCGCGTGCAAAGTCCGTACCTTCGTTGAACACCTTGCCGAACGTGTCCTGCACCACGGTGATGTTCTCGCCGATGCCGATCCTGCCGCCCAGCCTGCCCTGAATGTAGGGTGCCCCCGACAGGTGGTCGGCATGCACATGCGTCTCGATCAGCCATTCCAGCGTCAGGCCATGCGCCAGGATGAAGGCGATCACCGCGTCGGCCGAGGCGTGGGTGATCCGGCCCGCCGCATAGTCGATGTCCATGACGCTGTCGATCACGGCGCAGGACGTGCCGAGGGGGTCGCGCACAACATAGGTCACGGTATTGGTGGCCGCGTCGAAAAAGCCGGTCACGTCCGGCGTCACCGACGGGTCGGGGGCGGAAAGGGGCTGTACCGGATCGCTCATCGTCGTTGGCTCCTTCTGCGGTTCAGGCAATTCTGCGCCGCGGCAGCGCCTGCAGCCAGCGGGCCAGCAGGATGCCGCCGCACATCGCGACGAGGAACAGCGTCGTCGGCCAGGGTGCAAAGCCAAGCGCGGGGATGGCCCCGCCGGGGCAGAACCCCGAGATGCCCCAGCCCACCCCGAACAGGGCCGCCCCCCCGACCAGACGGGCGTCGATGGTGTTGACTGCGGGCAGGTGAAACCGGGTATCGAACAGCGGGGCCGACCAGCGACCGAAGATCGCGCGATATCCGATGAGGGTGGTGACCAGCGCGCCGCCCATGACGAAGGCAAGGCTGGGGTCCCAAGTTCCGAAAGGATCGAAGAAGTTCAGGACCTTGGCCGGGTTGCCCATGCCCGATACCGCGATCCCGAGGCCGAAGACCAGCCCTGCGGCAAGGGCGGAAAGCAGGCGGATCACGATGTCAGCCCCCGATCACATGCCGCAGGACGGTGACCGTGGCGAAGGTGGTTGCCATGAACGTCGCCGTTGCCACCGCCGACCGGGGCGACAGCCGCGCCAGCCCGCACACCCCGTGCCCCGAGGTGCAGCCCGACCCATAGCTGACCCCCACCCCCACGATCACCCCGCCCAGGGCAAGGGCCGCACCGGTGACGGGCGCGTCGAACGCGAATTCCGCCCCGAAACCCATGGCGGCCAAGGGGGCCAGGATGGCCCCTGTCAGAAACGCCAGCCGCCAGGGCGCGTCGGGGCTTTTCGGCTCCAGCACGCCGTCCAGCATGGCGGTCATTCCCGCGATGCGGCCGTTGAACGCCATCAGCATCACGGCCGCAAGCCCGATCAGGATGCCACCGAACAGCGCGGCCCAAGGGGTGAATTCGGTCATGGCGGGTTGGAAACCTCCTGATGGGCCGGGCTGTGCGGGCGCTTGGTCGGGGCACGCCCCGGGTCAGGGCCGGGGCGACCGCCCCCCGTCGCAACACCGCCAGTCCCTGTTGTCAAGTATGTGCGCAGTTGCTAAACTGTCAAGCATGGATACCGCCCGCCTCGACCTGCCATCCGCCAGCCTTGAAGAACGCGCCGAAGAGGTCGCAGCCACCCTTGGGGCGCTGGCGAATCCGAAACGGCTGATGATGCTCTGCGCCCTTCTGGAGGGCGAGCGCTGTGTGGGCGATCTTGGACGGCTGGCACGGCTGAGCCCTGCCGCCGTGTCGCAGCATCTGGGCAAGATGCGCGCGCTGCGTCTGGTCAGCACGCGGCGGGACGGGCAGACGATCTACTACGCCCTGGCAAGCGACGAGGTGCGCGCGGTGCTGGACACGCTTGACCGGATATATTGCGCCGACCTGACCTGAGGGGGGGCCGGATGGGGCCGACCCGCCTGCCTTGCCCCGTGCGGCGCAGCATCCCGGCCCGCAGGGTTCAGCCCCCGGCACCCACGTTTTCCTGCGCGACCGAGACAGCCTTGAGAATGGCAAAGACCGGCCGGCCCGGGGCAAGCTGCAATGCCAGCGCCGAGCGGCGCGTCACCCGGGCCAGCAGTACCCCGTCGCCCGCATCCAGCCGCACCAGCGCACCAGGTCCGTCGCCCTGACGGATGTCGCGCACGGTGGCAGGCAGGATGTTCAGGGCCGAGATGCCCATCGGTCGCACGGTGGCCAGCATCACATCCTGCGCCAGAATGCGGATGCGCAGACGCGTGCCCGGAGGGGCGGCCACGCGGGGCAGCCACAGCGGGCCCGCAGTGCTGTCCAGCAGGGTTAGCCCGTCATCGTCCTGCACCGAAACACGGGCGGACAGGACCGCCCCTGCCTCGCGCAGGCCAAGGCCGGGCGCGGTTTCGGGATCGGACAGGAGTGCCGCTGCAGGACCGGCGGCGGTGACCCGGCCTGCCTCCATCAGCACGACCGTGTCGGCCAGCCGCGCGACTTCGGCGATGGCATGGCTGACATACAGGATCGGCAGATGCACCTCGTCGCGCAGCCGTTCCAGATAGGGCAGGATTTCCGCCTTGCGCGCCTCGTCCAGCGCCGCAAGCGGCTCGTCCAGCGCCAGCAGGCGCGGGTTCGCCAGGATGGCGCGGCCGATGGCCACCCGCTGCCTTTCACCGCCCGACAACGCGCCGGGGCGGCGCGACAGCAGCGGTCCGATGCCCAGAAGATCGACGATCCGGTCAAGGCCGACCCCAGGACCCCCGGGGGCGAACCAGCGCCCGTACAGCAGGTTCTGCCGCACGGTCAGATGCGGGAACAGCCGCGCGTCCTGAAAGACATAGCCGATTCGGCGGCGGTGCGGCGGCAGGTTCACGCCCTGTGCGGTATCCAGCAACACCAGCCCGTCGGACGTCACCTTTCCGGTATCGGGGCGCAACAGGCCCGCCACGGCATTGATGACGGTCGTCTTGCCCGATCCGGATCGTCCGAACAGCGCGGTCACGCCCGGCGGGGCATCAAAAGCCACGTCCAGCGCAAAGCCCGCAAAGCGGTGCCGAAGGGCTATCTGCAGCGTCATTGGCCGGAAATCCGGCGCGCCACCACCCGCGCCACCCATTCCGACAGCAGAAGCGCCGTCATGGCGATCATGATGGCGACCCAGACCAGCCGCGCGGCCCGATCCTCGCCGCCCGGCACCTGCAGCACGGCATAAATTGCCGAAGGCAGGGTCTGCGTCTGGCCGGGGATGTTCGATACGAAGGTGATCGTGGCCCCGAACTCGCCCATCGCCTTGGCAAAGGCGAGGATCACGCCCGCGATGATCCCCGGCAGGATCAGCGGCAGGGTCACGGTGGCAAAGACCCAGGGCCGTGACGCCCCGAGCGTGCCCGCCGCCTGTTCCAGCCGGGGGTCCACCGCCTCGATCGCCAGCCGCAACGCGCGCACCATCAGCGGAAAGGCCATGACCCCCGCCGCCAGCGCGGCCCCGGTCCAGCGAAAGGCAAGGACGATGCCGAACCACTGGTCCAGAAACTGCCCGACAGTGCCGCGCCGCCCGAAGGTGACCAGCAGCAGGTAACCGGTGACCACGGGCGGCAGGATCAGCGGCAGGTGAACCAGACCGTTCAGAAGCGGCTTGCCCCAGAAGGTCCACCGCGCCAGCGCATAGGCGACCAACAGGCCGACCGGCAGACTGACCAGCGTCGCCCAGAACGACACGCGCAGCGACAGGGCCACGGCGCGCCATTCGTCGGGGGTCAGCCAATCCGTCATTGCGCCTCGATCAGCCGCGCAGGTCCCGTCAGTTCAGGATCGCAAAACCCTGCTCGCGGAACCTCGCATCGCCCGCATCCGACGACAAGGCCTTGAGGAAGGCCGCATCGGCGGCATCGGCCGACCCTGTCAGCAGCGCACCGGGATAGATGATCGGCCTGTGGCTGTCGGCAGGGAAGGTGCCGACCACGGTGACAGTGTCATCCGACACGGCATCGCTGGCATAGACGATTCCGAGCGGTGCTTCGCCGGTGGACACGAGGGCCAGCGCCGCACGCACGTTTTCCGACTGCGCGACAAGGGGTTCGACCGAGGGCCAGACCCCGAGGGACTGAAGCGATTCCTTGCCGTACTGCCCGGCCGGAACGGAATCGACCATCGCCATCGACAGCTTGCCATCGCCCAGCAACCCCGCCAGATCGAAACCCGGCGCAATCGCGACCGGGGCCGCATCCTTGCCATGGGCCACCAGGACCAGCGAATTGCCGAACAGGTCGCGCCGGGTTCCGTCAACCACAAGGCCCGCCTTTTCGACCTCGTCCATCCAGGTGACGGCGGCCGAGACGAAGATATCCGCCGGTGCCCCTTCGATGATCTGCTTGGCCAGCGCGCTTGATCCGCCGTAGCTGATCGTCACCGTGTTGCCGGTTTCCGCCTGGAAATCCGCTGCCACGGCATCAAGCGCGGTCTTCAGCGACGCTGCGGCGAACACCACCACCTCTTCGGCGAGGCTCGGGGTCGCCAGCACAACGCCAAGGGCAGCGGCAAGGATCAGCGGTCGGGACATGGGTCTTTCTTTCGATATGGTTTCAGAAACATATCAATCGGAAGCCCCTTCTCTGGCAAGCGCTATTTTCCGGTGGAAATATCCCCCGCTGGCACCGGCCGCAGCATGGCCTCCAGCGTGGCAATCCGGTCGGAGGTGGCCCGTTGGGCGGTCTCGACGATAGCGTGGTACAGGCGCAGCACCTCGGCACCCGCGTCGGTCAACTGCGCCCCGCCGCCGCCCGGACCGCCGCGCGTACTGGACACCAGCGGGTCGCGGAACGCGGTGTTCATCTCTTCGACCAGCATCCAGGCGCGCTTGTAGCTCATCTGCATCTGCCGCCCGGCTGCCGCGATGGACCCGGTTTCGCGAATGCGTTCCAGCAATTCGGCCTTGCCCGGACCCAGCATTGCGTCATCGAACAGGATGCGCAGGATCAGTTTCGTCATCGGAACGCCCCCTTCGGCCGAACGCGCGATCTTTCCGCAGCCACCTTTCGCAGGCAAGGGCGGTTTCGACCGCCCGGCAAGGGGATTGCCGCCGATCCGCTCTACAAACCGTTACGCGCGGCTGTTAGACAACCCGCAGCGGGGTGGCTGACAGGAACACAGGCATGGCAGAGGCGCGGACGGGGGGCTTCGACCTTGTGGTGGTCGGGGCGGGGATTGTCGGGCTGGCCCATGCGCTGGCGGCACGGCGGCTTGGCCTGTCGGTCGCGGTGATCGACCGCGAGGCACAGGCCATCGGGGCCTCGGTCCGAAACTTCGGCTTTGTCACGGTCACCGGGCAGCAGGCGGGCGACTGCTGGCGGCGCGCGATGCGGTCGCGCGATGTCTGGGCCGAGGTCGCCCCGCAGGCCGGCATCCGGGTGGAGCATCAGGGCCTTCTGGTCGCCGCCCGCCGCCCCGAGGCGATGGCGGTGCTGGAAGCGTTCCGGGCGACCGACATGGGCGAAGGCTGCACCCTGCTGTCGCCCGCCGATCTGGCAGCGCAGCATGGGGCGACCCTTGCCGACGGTCCTTTCGCAGGCGGGCTGTGGAGCCCACACGAGCGCCGGGTGGAAAGCCGCGACGCCATTCCCCGGCTTGCGGCCTGGCTGGAAACCGCCATGGGCGTGACCTTTCACCGCCGGACCCTGGTGAAATCCGTGACCCCGGGCCGGGTCGAGACCACTGCGGGAACCTTTGCCGCCGGCCGCATCGTGGTCTGCCCGGGCGATGACCTTCTGACCCTTTTCCCCGACCGCATCAAAGCCATGGGGATCAGCCGCTGCCGGCTGCACATGATGAAGGTGATGCCTGCCGACCCCGCTTTCCGGCTGCCCGGATCGGTGATGACCGACCTGTCGCTGGTGCGCTACCTTGGCTATTCCGAACTGCCCGAGGCCGCCCCCCTGCTGGCCCGGCTGAAGGCCGAACAGCCGGAATACCTGGCCCAGGGCATCCACCTGATCGCCGTGCAGGGCGCCGATGGCGGGCTGGTCGTGGGCGACAGCCACCATTACGAATGGTCGCCCTCGCCCTTTGCCCAGGGGCTGGTGGATGATCTGATGCTGGCCGAGATGCACGCCACGCTGCGCCTGCCGGGCGCGGTGGTCACCGAACGCTGGATGGGCACCTATGCCAGCCTGCCCGACCGCCTGATGGTGCGCGACGCGCCCGACCCCGACATCCGGCTTGTCATCGTGACCTCCGGCACCGGGGCCAGCACTGCCTTTGCCATCGCAGAAGAAACCGTCGAAGAGCTATTCGGAGCCGCAGCATGACCAGCCCCACCCTTTCCGCCCCCCGACTTTCCGCCGTCGTCTTCGACTGGGCGGGTACGATGATCGACCACGGGTCGCAGGCCCCGATGGGGGTCTTCGTCAAGGCTTTCGCGCAGTTCGGGGTCGAGATCACGGTGGACGAGGCGCGCGGCCCGATGGGAATGGCCAAGCGCGACCATATCCGGACGCTGCTGGCGATGCCGCGCATCGCCGCTGCCTGGGTTGCGGCCCATGGCGCGGCCCCGACCGAGGCGGACATCGACGCGGTATATGCCGTCTTCGTGCCGATGAACGTGGCCGTCGTGACCGATTTCGCGGACCTGATCGAAGGTGCCGCCGACCTGACCCTGCGCCTGCGCGCGCGAGGGCTGAAAATCGGGTCCACCACCGGCTATATCCGCGAGATCATGGCCCCCCTGCTGCCGCTGGCCGCCGCGCAGGGATACGCGCCCGACAATCTGGTCTGTGCGGGCGATCTGGCCGAAGGCCGCCCAAGCCCGATGATGATGTACCGCACCTTCCTTGATCTGGGCGTCTGGCCCGCCTGCGGTGTGGTCAAGGTGGACGATACCGAGGTCGGCATCGCCGAGGGGTTGAATGCCGGCTGCTGGACGGTGGGCGTCGCCCTGACCGGCAACGTCTTTGGCCTGAACCCCGCCGAAACGGCGGCGCTGGACGGGGCGACCTATCACCGGCTGCGCGATCAGGCCTATGCGCGCCTGACCCGTGCCGGGGCGCATTTCGTCATCGACTCGGTGGCCGATCTGGACGCCGTTCTGGACGAGATCGAGGGCGCGCTGGCGCGGGGCGAGCGACCGTGACACCGAAGCGGCCCGTCTTGCGCCGCCTCTGCCCGGGCGGTGCCGCCGATTTGCGTTGAACAGCCTTGTCGCTTCACTCTACAACCGGATGACGCGGCGGTGGCTTCAAGATCGCCTGCGGTTCACCAAGACGATGAGGACGCGCGTGACCCAAAGCCCCTTCAGCAAGACCGCCCCGGTTCTGGCCCTGATCTTCGGGATGGTTCTGATGACGTCAACCGCCGTTCGGGCCGAGGTCGGCCCCGACCGGGTGATCGAACAGTACAAGGGCTGGACCCTCACCTGCCAAAGCAGCGCCGCAGCCGATGGCGCGGCCGCCGCGCAACTGGAAAGCTGCACCATGGAACAATCGGTCCGTGACAGCAAAAGCGGGGCCACCGTGATGAAGATCGCCATTGCCGCAGGGCGTGCCGCGCCCGAGCCGAAAGGAACGATCATCGGCCCCTTCGGCGTGGATCTGGCACAGGGCGTGGACCTTTCGGTCGACGGCGCGCCGGCTGGAAAGCTGGGCTACCGGACCTGCGTGCAGGGGGGCTGTATCGCCGACCTGTCGCTGGACGAGGTGCGGCTTGCAGCCTTCCGGGGCGGCGAAACCCTTGTGGTGACGATCCGCCCGGCGGACAATCCGGAAAAGGATATCGCGCTGACCTTCCCGCTTGCCGGGTTTGGCGATGCACTGGCCCGACTTCAGTCTGCCGTCCAGTAAGCCGCCGACGCCGACCCTGCCCGGCCCCCGCATGCCGCCCTTGCCCTGGCGCTTGCCAGCCCAGGCTGCCCGCGTCATCATGCCGGGCCAGGGGGGGATGTGATGCGGAAGTTTCTGGTTGTGCTGGACGACACGCGCGAGTGTCTGAATGCGATGCGCTTCGCCGCCCTGCGCGCGGCCCATACCGGCGCGGGCGTGCAAATCCTGTCGGTGATCCGGCCCGAGGAATTCGGCACCTGGATGGGCGTTGCCGACCTGATGCGCGAAGAAGCGCGCGAGCGGATCGTGGCGCATTTCGAGGTCTTTGCGAAGTGGATGCGTGACAAGCAGGGGGTGAACCCCGAACTGGTGATCCGCGAAGGTGACCCGGTGGCCGAGATTCTGGCCCAGGTGCGCGAAGACCCGCAGATCGGGGTTCTGGTGCTGGGGGCCGGATCGGAAAAGGCGGGGCCGGGGCCGCTGGTCACAGCCTTGTCGAAGAATGCCGGAAACCTGCCGATTCCGATCACCATCGTTCCCGGCGACATGAGCAAGGAACGGCTGGAAGAGATCACCTGAGCGTCCTGCGCCGCCGGGCGTCATGTTCCGGCCATTTGTGATGGCAGCGGGGTCAGGTTTTCGTGCCGCTGCGGTCGGTGGTGGCAGGGCCGGCGAAGATGCCATCGAAGGCGATGGCAAGGATGCGCTCTACCGCCTGGGCATCGGGCACCGGCTGGCCGAACAGAAGCGGGGTGTAGAGCGGACCGTAAAGAACCGCCAAGGCCGCGCCAACGTCGACGCCTGGTTTCAGTTCCCCGGCCGCTGCGGCCCGCGACATCCGCTCGAACCCCCAGCGACGGCGCGGGTCGAGCCACTTTTCACCCAGCGCGCGGGCAAGTTCGGGGTCGGTCCGCGCACCGCCCAGCATCGCCGCCAAAGCCGCGCCGCGCGGACCGCGCAGCAGGTCGGCCAGTTCGGTGATCTGGTGGCGGAAATCGTCGCGCGCCGACCCGGTTTCGGGCAGCCGCAGCCCATCGACGGTGCCGTGAAAGAACGCCTCGACCGCCAGGTCGGCCCTGCTTTTCCACCAGCGATAGACCGTGGTCTTGCCCGCCCCGGCAGACTGCGCCGCGCCCTCCATCGTCAGCCCGGCATAGCCGCGCGAAATCAGCAGGCCAAAAGCCGCCGCAAGGATCGCATCGCGCGATGACTCGCTGCGCGGGCGTCCGGGTCTGGGTCTTGACTCCATATTATGAAACGCTACCGTATCGTATCAAGCAGATCACCGAAGACGCCATGACCATCATTCCCCATACCATTGATATCGGGGTTGCCGATATGGCTGAAAGCCTGCGCTTCTTCCGCAGGCTTGGGCTGGATGCACCCGACCACAGCGACGGACTTGAACAGGCGCAGATCGCGACAGCGGGCGGCGCGACCATCGGGCTGATCCTGGAGGCCATGATGCGGGACCATTCCCCCGACTGGCCGACGCCGGTGGGCCAGCGCGTGACCTTTTCCTGCCGCTGCGACAGCCCGCAGGACCTGGACGCTGCCTGTGCGCGGATGGAGGCTGCGGGCTTTGCCGGGCTGCGCGCGCCCTGGGATGCGTTCTGGGGCCAACGCTATGCCTTCCTGCGGGACCCGGACGGCAACAGGATCGATCTGTTTACCCCCTTGGCCCCCGAAGAGGCGCAATAGACGGGGCCCTGCCCCTGCCGGTCAGCCACCGGAAAGCGGCTCATGCCGCGCGGTGATCCGGGGCCCACGGACCCGCGACCGGCAGGCGGGCACTGCCGAACTGCCGGTCAGGGGAGGCATCCGAGGCCTGTCGATCACTTCCGTTGTCCACGGCGGCGGACGCGCGGCGCAGCATCCGTCGCGGCAGCATGACCGGGCGCTGCGGCGCAAGCCTGACGGCCGGGGCGTTCGGCCCGAAATGCGATGACGGGGTCGGCCGGTGCTGGTCGATCCGGTCCAAGTCTGCCGCACGCGGCATCGGCGGTTCCTGTTCCCCCGGACAGGCCGGGATCACCCGGCATCCTCGAACGCCGCAAGCGCATTCACGTCCAGGACGGTGATCGCGCCATAGTCGCGGCGCACCAGGCCCGCGTGTTCCAACCGGGCCAGCGCCGCATTGACCGCCCCGCGCGACATCTGCGCCATGATCCCCAGTTCCGCCTGCGACAGCCGCAGCATCGGCGGGCGCGTATCGGTTTCACGGGCAAGGTTCGCCAGCGTCAGTGCCAGACGCGCGGGCGCGCTGTGCTGGCGCAGGGCGGTGATCACCGCCACGGTGCGCGCCAGGTTGCCGATGGCGAGGTGCGCAAGGAACTGCCAGGCCAGCGGGTCTTCCTCGGCCAGACGCTGGAATTCGGCCCGGCTGAGGCGCAGGATGCGGCATTGGCTGCGCGCGATCAGCGCGATCAGCCGGGGCTGGCCGGTGGCGGTGGCGAATTCGCCAGTCCAGAAACCGGGACCCAGCAGATGCAGCAACGTCGGCGCGTCGCCGCGCGGATGCAGGTGCGCCTCGACGATGCCTTCGGCCACGCCGTAAAGCCCGCCCGCCTCGTCCCCGGCATGATACAGCGCCTCGCCCGGGCCCAGGTGGATCCGGTCTGACCGGGCCAGCACCGCCTCGCGGAAGGCGGTCGGGGTCCGGGCCAGCCATCCACCCGTTTCGACGGCAGAGGTATCGAAATCACGCAACATTCGCACCGATTGTTCAGGACAGGACAAAGTTCCGCGCTGCGCCCGTATAGGCTGCCCGAACGGGATTGGCCATGCAGGGAGTGTGACCGCATGAAGAGATTGTTGACAACGCTGGCGCTTCTGGCGGTCACCACCGTCACGGCCCAGGCGCAGGACAAGCCGAACATCGTCATCATCTGGGGCGACGACATCGGGCAGTTCAACATCAGCGCCTACAACCACGGCATGATGGGCTACAAGACGCCCAATATCGACAGCATCGCCGCCGAGGGTGCGCTGTTCACCGACTGGTACGGCCAGCAAAGCTGCACTGCGGGCCGCGCCGCCTTCATGACGGGGCAGTCGCCGATCCGCACCGGCCTTCTGAAGATCGGCCTGCCGGGATCGCCCGAGGGGATCAACATCGCCGACCCGACGATTGCGGTCCTGCTGAAGCCGCTTGGCTATGCGACCGGGCAGTTCGGCAAGAACCACTTCGGCGACCGTGACGACATGCTGCCGACGAACCACGGATTCGACGAGTTCTTTGGCAACCTCTATCACCTGAACGCCGAGGAAGAACCCGAGAACACCGATTATCCGCGCGACATGGTGATGCCGGACGGACGTACCTTCCTTCAGACCTTCGGTCCGCGCGGCGTGATCCACTCGACGGCGAACGCCGACGGCACGCAGACCATCGAGGATACCGGACCGCTGACCCGCAAGCGGATGGAGACCATCGACGAAGAGGTGACGACCCGCGCACTGGCCTGGATGGACAAGACCCACGCCGAGGGCAAGCCGATGTTCCTGTGGTACAACACCACAAGGATGCACATCTTCACGCACCTCAAGGAAGCGTCGCAGGGCGTGACGGGACTTGGCATCTATGCCGACGGGATGGTCGAACATGACGGGATGGTGGGCGAAATCCTTCAGAAGATCAAGGACCTGGGGATCGAAGACAACACCATCGTGATGTATTCGACCGACAACGGGGCCGAGGTGTTTACCTGGCCCGACGGCGGCACGACCATGTTCAAGAGCGAAAAGAACTCGCCCTGGGAAGGTGGCTACCGGGTGCCGACGCTCATCAAATGGCCGGGCGTCATCAAGCCGGGCACCGTCATCAACGACATCGGCGCGCATGAGGACATGCTTCCGACGCTGCTGGCGGCGGCGGGCGACCCGACCGTGGTCGAAGACCTGAAGGCGGGCCGCACGATCAACGGGCGCGACTACAAGGTGCATCTTGACGGGTCCGACCTGCGCCCGGCGCTGGAGGGCAAGGCCGAATGGCCGCGCAAGTCGTTCATTTACTGGACCGATGGCGGCGACGTGGCAGCCCTGCGGTGGGGCAACTGGAAGGCGCAGTATCTTGACCAGCCGGCGCATGGCCTGGGTGTCTGGCAACAGCCCTTTGTCACCCTGCGGGCGCCCATCCTGACCAACCTGCGCAGCGACCCGTTCGAGAAGGCGCGTGACGAGGACGCGATGGGTTACCAGCGCTGGTACGTCGAGCGGATGTACATGTTCATCCCGGCGATGGCCTACATCACGCAGTGGATTCAGAGTTTCAAGGAATTCCCTGTGCGCATGAAGCCAGGCAGCTTCGACCTGCAGGCGGCGATGGACGCGATGACGAATACCGCCTCGGGCAGGTGACCCCGGGCGCGTGCCGACCCGCGCAGTCTGCGGGCGGCGGGAAACAATGGTTGACTTGAGTAATGATCGCAGGCGCCCTGCCCCACGGGGCGCCTCGCGCATTCTGAAAGGACAGGACATGCGGAAACGGGTGGTCGCGCTGCTGCTGTTGCTTGCGGCTCCGGTCTGGGCGCAGGACATGCCGCTGCCCTCGTGGAACGACACCGGGACGAAGACGGCGATCCTTGCCTTCGTGGCCGATGTGACGGACGAAAGCGCCGACACCTTCGTGCCCGAGGCCGACCGGATCGCGGTCTTCGACAATGACGGCACGCTGTGGTCGGAACAGCCGGTCTACTTCCAGTTCCTGTTCGCGCTGGACCGGGCAAGGGCGCTGGCCGCCGCCGACCCGGCCTGGGCGACGACCCCGGTGCTGAAGGCGGCGGTGGCGGGCGACATGAAGACGATCATGACCGGAGGACATGCGGCGCTTCTGGAAATCGTGGAGGCAACGCATTCCGGCCTTGCGGTGGATCAGTTCACTGCCCAGGTTGCCGACTGGATCGCCACGGCAAAGCACCCGACGACCGGGCTGCGCTATGACCAGATGACCTATCAGCCGATGATCGAACTGCTGGACTATCTGCGCGCGAACGGGTTCCAGACCTTCATCGTCTCGGGCGGCGGGGTCGATTTCATGCGGGCCTTCACCGAACAGGCCTATGGGGTGCCGCCGCAGAACGTGATCGGCTCGCTTGGCAAGGCGACGTATCGGGTCGTGGACGGCGTGCCGCAGATCATCAAGGACCCCGGCATCGCCTTCATCGACGACAAGGAGGGCAAGCCCATCGGGATCGAGCGGGCCATCGGCAAGCGGCCGATCCTTGCGGCCGGAAACTCGGACGGCGACTACCAGATGCTGCAATGGACCACGGCCGGGACCGGCCCGCGTCTGGGCCTGCTGATCCACCATACCGATGCGGCACGCGAATTCGCCTATGACCGGCCAAGCGCCATCGGGCAACTGGACCGCGCACTGGACGATGCGCCCGGAATGGGCTGGCTGGTGGTGGACATGGCGAAAGACTGGGCGCGGGTCTGGACCGGCGACTGACAATCGCTGCACCGCCCCCCCGTCGCCGGTGCCCTCTTGGCCCGCCGGAGGGCACGGCGGGTATCCTACAGCGGTTCCGTCGCCCTTTCGGCAGATGTCACCAACGGCTGATCTGCTTTCCGGCGCGACGGCGGTCGCATCGCCAACAATTCCCGCGTGTCGCCGCGCAGGTTTTGCTATGATGGGTGCATCTGGCTGCCGGGTGGTACGATGCGACCTCTGCTTGTGCTCTTGTTCCTTTGCCTGTCCACCCTTGCACAGGCGCAGCCTTTTGCCGACCGGGAATTCGATGCCCGCGGCCTTGACCTGTCTGAAAAGCGCGTATTGCAGGCGGCGCTGGCGCTGTCGGGCGACTATGTCGGGTTGCTGGACGGGGCCTGGGGCAACGGCAGCCAATCGGCGCTCGAGGCCTATACGATGCGCACGGCGGGAACGGGCAAACCGCGCAACCGTCATCTTGAAAGGCTGCTGTCAACCTTCGAGGCCGAGCGTCAGGACAACGGCTGGCAGATCATCCATCTTGAGGCTGACGACCTGTCCTTTGCCTTTCCACTGAACCTGCTGCTGGAAACCGACGATCCGGAGACGGCGACCTATGCCAGCGCCGATGGCAGCTTTCGCCTGACCATTGCCACGCTCGACCTGCCGCAGATGCTGGACGCACATGACGCGGTCGCCGCCGGGGCGGCACCGGGGTTCGACCTGTACCAAAGCTATCAGCCCGACCGGCAGATCACGTCGGCCACCTTGCGGCAGGGTCGCCTTGCCTACATCCGCACCGACCGAATCGGCGAGTCCGGTTTCGTCGCCCTGACGATGACGGCGGCGCCCGTGCATCGCGGGCGGATGGCGCTGCTTGCGGCCAGCATCCAGCGTGGACAGGGCACGGAACTTGCCCTGCCCACCGACGGACTGCTGGCGATGATGGCCGCGCAAACGGTGCAACCGCAGGTGACCATGCCACCGCAGACGAGTCCGCGCGACCCGGACAGGTCGGCCAATGACGCCGCCACAAGCACCGGAACAGGGTTCTATGTGAACAACACGGATATCGTGACCGCCGCGCATGTCGTGGCCGGGTGCGCCCGGATGGCGCTGGCCAATGGGGGCCCGCTGTCGGTTCTGGCGCAAGACGGCGATCTTGACATCGCGGTTCTGTCCGCCCCCCGCTCGCCCGTCTGGCTGAGCCTCGGCACAGAGACCTCGGCCCGACTGGGCGAACCCGTCATGGCGCTTGGCTTTCCGTTCCTGGACCTTCTGGATCAGGGCCTGTCGGTCACTGGCGGCAATGTCAGCGCACTGCCGGGCGACGGCGACAGTGCGCACGAGATCATGATTTCGGCCCCGGTTCAGCCGGGCAACAGCGGCGGCCCGGTGCTGAACCACAACGGGGCCGTGATCGGCATGGTGGTGTCGCGGCTGGACGACATGGTGGTGCTGGATGAAACCGGCAGCCTGCCGCAGAACATGAACTTTGCCGTGTCGCCCGCGACGCTGACCGCTTTTCTTGACCGCAACCGTATCGTCTATCCGGTGGCGCCGGGACGCCTTTTCGATCTGGCCGGCGGCATCCCCGACGACGTGGCACGGGCGGTCGTCGCGATCTATTGCTTCGGCGACTGACTTAGAACAGTTCCAAAACTTGACATGCCGCCGGACAGGGCGCATATCTGAGCAGAATAGTCGGAGATACACATGTTCATCCAGACCGAATCCACCCCGAACCCGGCCACGCTGAAGTTCCTGCCGGGGCAGACCGTGCTTGATCTTGGCACGGCCGATTTCCCGAACGCCGAGGCGGCAGACAAGTCGCCGCTGGCCCGGCGCATCTTCGCGGCGGGCGGCGTGTCGGGCGTCTTCTTCGGCACCGATTTCGTGACCGTGACCAAGGCCGAGGGCAGCGCCTGGGAACATGTCAAGCCGGGTGTCCTGGGCGCGATCATGGAGCATTACCAGTCCGGCGCGGCGGTGATCGAGGGCGAACAGGCAGCCTCGGGCCACCGCACGCATGACGGTCCGGATGGTGATATCGTTCGCCAGATCAAGGAATTGCTGGATACCCGCGTTCGCCCCGCCGTGGCGCAGGATGGCGGCGACATCACGTTCCACGGCTTTGACCGGGGCGTCGTGTATCTGCACATGCAGGGCGCCTGCGCCGGGTGCCCGTCGTCCACGCTGACGCTGAAGATGGGGATCGAGAACCTGCTGCGCCACTACATTCCCGAAGTGCTCGAGGTGCGGCCGGTTGCCGCCTGAGCCTCTGGTTCTGGGCCTTGACACATCGGCCGCGCATTGCGCGGCCGCTGTCGTCTGTGGCGACCGGGTTCTGTCCAGCCGGACCCTGCCCATGGAAAAGGGCCAGGCAGAGGGACTTATGCCGCTGATCGGCGCGGTGCTGGCCGATGCCGACGTGACCCTTGACCGGCTGGCGGTGATCGGGGTCGGCACCGGGCCGGGCAATTTCACCGGCGTACGGATTGCCGTGGCGGCGGCGCGGGGGCTGGCCCTGGGGCTGGGCATTCCGGCCATCGGGGTCAGCGGGTTCGATGCGGCGGCGCTGGACCTGCCGCCGGATGTGGTGGCCAGCCTTGATGCCCGGCGCGGCGCGGTCTGGCTGTCCGGCGCGGGCCTTGACCCGCAGCAGGCGGTGCCCGGGGCGCTGCCCGGCGGGCTTGCAGGGCGCGACGTGACCGGACACCGGGCGGACGAGATTGCGGCAGAAACCGGCGGGCGGGCACTGGTGCCGACCCTGCCTCTGCCGGTTGCCATCGCCCGCATCGCCGCAAGCCGCGCAGGCACCCCGCAGCCGCGTCCGGCCCCGATGTACCTGCGCCCCGCCGACGCCGCCCCGCCGTCTGACCCCGCCCCCGTGCTGCTGCCATGACGCCTGCGGCACTGGCCCGGCTGCATGCGCTGTGCTTTACCTTTCCGCGCCCCTGGTCCGAGACCGAGTTCGCCAGCCTGCTGGGCGGCACCGGGGCTTTTATGGTCAGCGACCCCCAGGGTTTTGCGCTTGGGCGGGCCATTGCGGGCGAGGCGGAACTGCTGACCATCGCGGTGGCCCCCTGCGCGCGGCGGCAGGGGTTGGGCAGGCGCTTGCTGGATCGCTTTGTCGCAGAGGCGCGGCAGCTTGGCTGCAGCACCGTCTTTCTGGAAGTCGCCACTGACAATGCGGTTGCCCTGACCCTGTACCGCGCGGCCGGATTTGCCGAATGCGGGCGGCGGGCGGGCTATTACACCGGACCGGACAAGCGCAAAACCGACGCCCTTGTGCTGTCCTGCGTGCTGGGCGAAGCGCTGCCCGAAATTTGATCGGGCGATAAAACTTTCCGCACGGGCCGTCGGGGCCGCGACAGAATCCACCTTGACCGGCCAAGGCGTTCCGGCCCTAATCCGGGGCAATCCGCCGGGGAACCTCTGGCGGAAACCACAACGACAACCGGGAGAGACCCATGACCATGATGAAAACGCTGCTGGGCGCGGCTGCGGCGCTGGCGCTGACGGCGGGCGCGACCCTTGCCGAACCGGCGATCATCTTCGACCTTGGCGGCAAGTTCGACAAATCGTTCAACGAGGCGGCGTTCAACGGCGCGACCCGGTGGGCAACCGAAACCGGCGGCACTTTCAAGGAACTGGAAATGCAGTCGGCCGCACAGCGCGAACAGGCGCTGCGCCGTCTGGCGGAATCGGGTGCCAACCCGGTGGTGATGACCGGCTTCGCCTTTGGCGACTCGCTGAACAAGGTGGCTCCCGAGTTTCCAGATACCAAATTCGCGATCATCGACATGGTGGTTGACCAGCCCAACGTGAAATCGGTGGTCTTCACCGAACAGGAAGGCAGCTACCTGGTCGGCATGATGGCCGCGATGGCGTCCAAGACGGGCACCGTGGGCTTCATCGGCGGCATGGACATTCCGCTGATCCGCCGCTTTGGCTGCGGTTATGCCCAGGGCGTCAAGGCGGTGAATCCGGATGCAAAGATCATTCTGAACATGACCGGCACCACACCGGCCGCCTGGAACGACCCGGTGAAGGGCGCGGAACTGGCCAAGGCGCAAAAGCAGCAGGGCGCGGACGTGATCTATGCCGCGGCAGGCGGCACCGGCATCGGCGTGCTGCAGGCGGCGGCAGATGAGGGCATCCTCTCGATCGGCGTGGACAGCAACCAGAACTACCTGCACCCCGGCAAGGTGCTGACCTCGATGATGAAGCGTGTGGACAATGCGGTCTACGAAGCCTTCAAGGAAGGCGCGGACCTGAAGCCGGGCGTCAACGTGATGGACCTGAAGGCCGAAGGCGTGGGCTATGCGCTGGATGACAACAACCGCGCGCTGGTCAGCAAGGAAATGGAAGACGCCGTGAACGCGGCAGCCGGCAAGATCAAGGCAGGCGAACTGGTGGTGCATGACTACATGTCGGACAACACCTGCCCGGCTGCTTCGTTCTGAGGATGACACCCGACACCGGCGGGGGGCGGCAGGCAACTGCCGCCCCCGCACCTGCAAACCGGGCCAGATCACCCTTGGCCATCGAACTGAAGGGCATCTCCAAGGCCTTCGGACCTGTTCAGGCGAACCGCGACATCAACGTCTCGGTGCCGCGCGGCACGATCCACGGGATCATCGGCGAAAACGGGGCGGGCAAGTCCACGCTGATGTCGATCCTGTACGGCTTTTACCGGGCCGATTCGGGCGAGATTTTCGTCTCTGGCCAGTTGACCCCGATCCCCGACAGCCAGAGTGCGATCCGTGCAGGCATCGGCATGGTGTTTCAGCATTTCAAGCTGGTGCAGAACTTCACCGTGCTGGAAAACGTGATCCTGGGTGTCGAAGACGGCGCGCTGTTGCGCCCGTCGCTGGCCAAGGCGCGCCGGGTGCTGGAACAGTTGTCGCGCGAGTATGAGCTTGACGTGAACCCTGATGCGCTGATCGAAGACCTGTCGGTCGGGCATCAGCAGCGCGTGGAGATTCTCAAGGCGCTGTACCGGCAGGCCGACATCCTGATCCTGGACGAGCCGACGGGCGTGCTGACCCCGGCCGAGGCGGACCATCTGTTCCGCATCCTGAAAGGGCTGCGCGATCAGGGCAAGACGATCATTCTGATCACCCACAAGCTGCGCGAGATCATGGAGGCGACCGACAATGTCAGCGTCATGCGGCGCGGCACGATGGTCGGCACCGTGAAGACCGCCGACACCAGCCCCGAACAGCTTGCCGAACTGATGGTGGGCCGCAAGGTGCTGCTGGAGGTGGACAAGCGCCCGGCAAATCCGGGACGCACCGTGCTGACGGTCGAGAACCTGCGGGTCCGGGACGAGGCGGGGGTCGAGCGGCTGAAGGGCGTCAGTTTCGAGATCAGGGCGGGCGAGGTT
>JAAFHX010000090.1 GCA_013297695.1 Rhodobacterales bacterium
AGCCCGGCACGCAGGCCTTGAGCACCTCGGGGTCCAGGATGGCTGCCCATACGGTTGCGGGGTCCGCCTTGATCTGGCGCTGATCCGTCAGTTGCATCTGTTCCTCACCCCTGCCGCAGGCCTGCCATTCCGACCGGATGCCCTTGCGCATCCCGGCGGTCTTGTGCCCGCATTCTTTTCCCGAACCCGACTAAATCCCCCGGGTGCCTTTCCGTCCAGCACGATTTTGGTCGTAGGGAAAAAAAGGGAACGCCGCGCCCAAGGCCGGTCCGGCGTCTGCACCGGGCCCGTTCCGAAGGCGCGGGCGGGCTTTCGCGACGCAAGCGGGGGCGCTATGAAGGGGCCGTTCCTTGCCGGAGATGCCGATGCCCGTCCGCAATTCCCTGTCTCTGACCCGCCGTACCCTGCTGGCGGGTCTTCTGGCCGCGCCGCTGGCCTGCGGTCGGCGCGGCGAAGACGCGGCCTCGCGGGGCGACCTTTACCCGAACGAAACGCCCGAACTGCGCCGCCAGATCGAATACTACGCAACCACCTACGCCGTGCCCGTATCGCTGGTGCAGCGCGTGGTGATCCGCGAAAGCCGCCACATTCCCGACGCCCGCAACGGCCCGTATTTCGGGCTGATGCAGATCCTGCCGCAGACGGCCGAGACGATGGGCTATCGCGGGTCGCCCTACGGGCTGCTGAACGCCGACACCAACCTGAAATACGGGGTCAAGTACCTGCGCGGGGCCTGGCTGGTCTCGGGTGGGGATGAGGACGAGGCCCTGCGCTGGTATGCCAGCGGCTATTATTATGAGGCCAAGCGGCTTGGCCTGCTGGAAGAAACCGGGCTTAGAAGCTGACGAGAGGGCGCGGTGCAGCCCGCTCACGACTCTTTGTTCGCAAATACCGTCGCCAACCCCCTGCCCTGCCGGTGAAATCGGCATTCGCCCCTTGCGGGGCACAGTCCGGCGCGCCAGAACCACGGCATGAATGCGGTACCTGACATCCTGTGCATAGGGTCGGTCCTGTGGGACATCATCGGGCGCGCCCCCGCCCGGATGCCCCAGGGGGCAGACGTGCCCGGGCGCATCCGGCGGCTTCCGGGGGGCGTTGCGCTGAACATCGCACTGTCGCTTCGGCATTTCGGTCTGACGCCTGCCCTGCTGTCGTCGGTCGGGCAGGATGCCGAGGGCCGCGATCTGGTCGCCGAATGTGACCGCAGGGGGCTTGTCACCGACTATCTGTGCCGTCCTTCTGACCTGGCGACAGACCGCTACATGGCCATCGAGGACATGGGTGGCCTTGTCGCCGCCGTGGCCGATGTTCACTCGCTCGAGGCGATGGGCGAAACCATCCTGGCCCCGCTGTCGGACGGCCGGCTTGGCAGCGCCAGGGCCCCCTGGTCCGGGCCGATCGCGCTGGACGGCAACCTGACGGCGGCGCTGCTGTCCGACATCACCGCCTCGCCGCTGTTTGCGCGCGCCGACCTGCGGGTTGCCCCCGCCAGCCCCGGCAAGGCAGAGCGCCTGCTGCCGCTGCTGTCACATCCGCGCGCGACCCTTTACGTCAATCTCGAAGAGGCGGGCCTGCTGTGCCAGACCCGCTTTGCCGATGCCGCCGACGCGGCCGAAGGCCTGATGGCACGCGGCGCGGCGCGGGTGCTGGTGACCGACGGCGCACGGCAATGTGCCGACGGGCGCGCGGGCGAGCGCATCCTGACCGACACGCCGCCCCAGGTTTCGGTGGCCCGGGTGACCGGTGCGGGCGACAGTTTCATGGCTGCGCATCTTGTGGCCGAACTGCGCGGCGCGGGCCGGCAGGCGGCGCTTGGCGCTGCGCTGCGCGCCGCTGCCGACCATGTTTCAAAGGATACTTCCGCATGACCGCCCCTTTGACCTTTTCCCCCGAAGTGGCCGAGGCGCGCCGATCCGGTGCACCGCTGGTGGCGCTGGAAAGCACCATCATCACCCATGGCATGCCGTTCCCGCAGAATGTCGAGACCGCCCGCGCGGTAGAGGCCAGCGTGCGCGCGGCCGGGGCTGTGCCCGCGACCATCGCCGTGATGGCCGGGCGCATCCATGTCGGGCTGACCGGCGATGAACTTCAGGTGCTTGGTCAGGCGATCGGGGTGATGAAGCTCAGCCGGGCCGACCTTGCCGTCTGCCTCGCCTCGGGGCGCACCGGGGCCACCACGGTGGCCGCAACGATGATTGCGGCCCGTCTGGCGGGGATCGAGGTCTTTGCGACGGGCGGCATCGGCGGGGTGCATCGCGGGGCGGAAACCAGCTTTGACATCTCGGCCGATCTGCAGGAACTGGCCGCAACCCCGGTTACGGTGGTCTGCGCTGGAGCCAAGGCGATTCTCGACCTGCCGAAGACGCTGGAAGTGCTCGAGACGCTTGGCGTGCCGGTGATCGCCTTTGGCCAGGACGACCTGCCCGCCTTCTGGTCGCGGTCGTCCGGTCTGCCTGCCCCCCTGCGGATGGACAGCGCCGCCGACATCGCCACCGCGCACCGGATGCGCGGTCGCCTTGGCCTGCCGGGCGGGCAACTGGTGGCAAATCCGATCCCGGTCGAGGCCGAAATTCCGCGCGACGTGATGATTCCCTTCATCGAAGCCGCCCTCGCAGAGGCTGCCGCGCAGGGTATCCAGGCCAAGAAGGTCACGCCCTTCCTGCTTGACCGGCTGTTTCACCTGACCGCAGGCCGGTCGCTGACCGCAAACATCGCGCTGGTTCTGAACAACGCGCGGCTTGCGGCGGCCATTGCCTCGTCCCTTGCCGCGCCTGGCCCCGGCTGACCCGCACCGACATTCGACCACCAAGGGCAGAGGTTCCGCCCGAACGCCCAAAAAAAACGCCCGCACAAGGCGGGCGTTCAGTCATGAGGCAGGTTTCATACAGGCAAGAAACCTATCGAGCAGTAAGCATGTTATACGCGTTCCTTAATGCCTCTCCAAGCTAAAAGTTTGAACTCGCAGGGCCTTGGCGCTAGGCTTTGATCCAAGAAAAGCAGGCAGGCAGGGGGCGAGGCTTCGATGATGACGAAAATTTTGCGCAGCATTCTGGGGGCGGCACTGGTGGTGCTTGCGCTGCCCGGCCTGACGCTGGCCGAACCTGCGCATGGCATAGCTATGTATGGCCAACCGGCGCTACCACCGGATTTTGTGTCCCTGCCCTATGCCAACCCCGATGCCCCCAAGGGTGGGCGCGTCGTCTTCGGGGAATCCGGCAGCTTTGATTCGCTCAACCCGTTCATCATCAAGGGGAATGCGCCCGCCGGGCTGTCGGCCCTGACGGTCGAGACGCTGATGGGCCGATCCTATGACGAACCCTTCTCGCTCTACGGCCTTCTGGCCGAATCAATCGACACCGATGACGCGCGAAGCTACGTCGCCTTCACCCTGCGCGAGGGTGCCCGATTCTCGGACGGCAGCCCGGTCACGGTCGAGGATGTGCTGTGGTCGATGGAGAAACTCGGCACCGAAGGCAGCCCGCGCTATGCCGCCGCCTGGAAGAAGGTGGCCAAGGCCGAGGCGACCGGCCCGCGCACGGTGCGGTTCACCTTCAACACCGAAGACCGCGAACTGCCGCTGATCCTGGGCCTGCGCCCGATCCTGAAGAAAGCGCAGTGGGAGGGCCGCGATTTCACCGCCTCGACGCTGGAAGCCCCCATCGGCTCCGGCCCCTATGTGGTCGGCGAATTCGAACCGGGCCGCTTCATCACCTATGTGAAGGACCCCGACTGGTGGGGGGCCGACCTGCCCTTCAACCGTGGCACCCAGAACCTTGACGAGGTGCGCTATGAGTATTTCGGCGACGCGGGCGTGGTGTTCGAGGCGTTCAAGGCCGGCACGCTGACCAGCTATCGCGAAGCGAACCCGGCGAAATGGGCCACGAACTACAGCTTTCCCGCCGTTCAGGCGGGCGACGTGGTGCTGTCGGAAATCCCGCACCAGCGGCCTTCGGGGATCGAGGGCTTCGTGATGAACACCCGCAAGCCCGTCTTCGCCGACTGGCGCGTGCGCGAGGCGATGATCCAGGCCTTCAACTTCGAATTCATCAACCAGACCCTGACCGGCGGCGTGCAGCCGCGCATCCAGTCCTATTTCTCGAACTCGGTCCTGGGGATGGAGGTCGGAAAACCGGCGACGGGGCGCGAACTTGAACTCCTGCAGCCATTTGCCGACAGCCTGCTGCCCGGCGCCATCGAGGGCTATGCCCTGCCCGTCTCGGACGGGTCAGAGGCCAACCGCAAGGGCATCCGCGCCGCGACCGCGCTGCTGGAACAGGCGGGATGGACAGTGCAGGACGGCGTGCTGAAGAACGCCGCCGCCGAGCCCTTCGCCTTTGACATCCTGTTGCAGAACGGGGCCGACGAGATGCTGTCGATCGCCAGCATCTATGTCGAGGCGCTGAAGCGTCTTGGCATGCAGGTCAGCATCACGCGGGTCGACAGCGCGCAATACAAGGAACGCACCAACAGCTATGACTTTGACATGACGCAGTATGTGCGGTCGCTGTCGCTGTCGCCCGGCAACGAACAGACGCTGTACTGGGGGTCGGCGGGCGTCACCGAACCCGGCACGCGGAACTGGATGGGCATGAATTCCCCGGCGGCCGAGGCGATGATCCAGGCGCTGCTGACCTCGACCGACCCGGCCGATTTCACCGCCGCCACGCGGGCGCTTGACCGGGTGCTGACTTCGGGGCGCTATGTGGTGCCGATCTGGTACTCGGACGTCTCGCGCATCGCCCATGCTAAAACCCTGCACTACCCCGAGAAACTGCCGATCTACGGCGACTGGATCGGCTTTCAGCCCGATGTCTGGTGGTATTCGGAATAGGCCCGAACAGCTTTCCCGACGCCTGCCGATGCGCTAACCTGCCTGCCAGAAAACCAAGAACCGGCAGGCAGGCAAAGACATGACCACACGACGCACAGTGCTGTTGGGCCTGACGGCCCTGGGGCTTTCGGCCTGCGTGGCCGGGGGCGGGGGCAGTGGGGCGGCAGCCCAGGGGCCGGGGCCGGGCATGACCCCTGTGCCGAACGCGGGCTACGATGCCTGGGTCGCGGGTTTCCTGCCGCGCGCGCAGGCCAGGGGGATTTCCTCCGCCACGCTCGACAGCGCCTTTGCCCGTGCGGGCTTTCTGCCCGGCGTGATCGAGAAGGACCGCAGCCAGACCGAATTCGAACGGTCGTTGCAGGATTACCTCGCCATCGCCGCCTCGGACGAGCGGGTATCCAAGGGTCGCGCGGCCATGGCACGGTATTCAGGCGTGCTGAACCAGATCTCCGACCGCTACGGGGTCGAACCGCAGGTGATCGCGGCAGTCTGGGGGCTGGAAAGCTTCTACGGCGAGCGGCGCGGGGCGATCAACGTGATCTCGGCCACCTCGACGCTGGCCTATGAGGGGCGGCGCGGGCCGTTCTTCGAACAGCAACTGGTGGCCGCGCTGAAAATCCTCCAGAACGGCGACACCACGCCCGCGAACATGACCGGAAGCTGGGCGGGCGCGATGGGGCACACCCAGTTCATCCCGACCTCTTACCTGCTGTTCGCAGTCGATTTCACCGGGGACGGTCGCGCCGACATCTGGTCGGACGATCCGACCGACAGCCTTGCGTCGACTGCCGCCTATCTGGCGCGCTCGGGCTGGACGCGCGGCCAGCCCTGGGGGGTGGAAGTGCGCCTGCCGCCCGGCTTTGCCGGCCCCTTCGGGCGCGGCACGACCCGCAGCGCCGCCGACTGGGGGGCCATGGGCGTTCGCGACATGAACGGCGGCCTCGTGCCGAACCACGGCCCGGCCTCGATCCTGATCCCGGCCGGCCCCTCCGGCCCCGCCTTCATGGTGTTCCGCAACTTCGGCGCGATCCTGCGCTACAACAACGCCGAGAACTATGCGATCGGCGTCGGCCACCTGTCCGACCGGCTGGCGGGCGGCCCGCCGATTCGCGGGACCTTCCCGCCCGATGCGCAGGGCATGACGATCCAGGACCGGCAAGAACTTCAGCGCCGCCTGACGGCAGCGGGCTTTGATACCGGCGGCACGGATGGCGTCATCGGGGCAAAGACGACCGCTGCGATCAGCGCCTGGCAGCAAAGCCGGGGGCTGCCGGTGACGGGGCAGGCAACGCTGCAAGTGCTGGACGCGCTGCGCTGACGCCGGCCCGCGCGGCGGAGGGATATCCAATGACCTTGGTCCGCAATGAACGCACCAAGGTGACGGCCACTTTCCTGAATGGCCTTGCCATCGCGGTCTTTGCCGTCGGCGCGCTGACCCAGACGATCCGGGCGGTGAACGAACCCGCGACAGTGACCATCGGTACGGTCGTGGTGAGCGCCATTTGTTTTTTTGGCGCTTTTGCCCTACATATGATTGCACAAGGGATTCCGGGAAGGTTGGAGCCATGACGACCCTGCAGATTGTCGCGGTGCTGATGACTCCTGTTGCCGGGCTTGTGATCGGCGCGGTCATGGTGCTTGTCGTGCGCCGGGACACTGCGGCCCGCGACCACCATCCTGCGGAATAGAGGCCCGGGCGCGCGGGCTGAAACCGGTGGTGCCTTGCGGCGTCCTTATCCCCTTCGGTCTGTCAGGATTGCCGGACAAGGCCCCGGCGACCCGCGCAGCGCCCGCGCACAGATCAGACTTAGCACCAGTACCGGCAACAAGGCTGCCAGCCCGGACTGCAGGCCGCCGAAGTCGGCCAGCGTGCCGATGACCACCGGGCCGACCAGAAATCCGGACAGCGCCATGAAGGTCAGCGCGGCCACCGACCGTTCCGAGGTGCGCCCTGGCAGGCGCGCGGCCTCGGACACCGCCAACGGAAAGCCGACCGAAACCCCCAGACCCACCGCGCCAAAGGCCGCATGCGCCAGCAGCGGCGATGGGGCCACCACCAGCAGGGCGACCGCCGCAAGCGCCAGCACCAGACAGACCCGCGCCACGGGAAGCGCCCCGAAGCGCGCTTTCAGCCGGTCGCCCGCAAAGCGCCCCGCCGTCAGCATCGCCGCAAAGACGGCATAGCCCAGACCCGCCGCCCCTGGGCCAAAGCCGAACACGTCGCGCAGATACAGCGCCGACCAGTCGGCCATCGCCCCTTCGGTCATGCCGACGCCAAGGATGAACAGACCCAGCCCGATCAGGCGGGCATCTTGCCAGACTGGCCGTTGTCGCCCTCCGGGCTCCTGCTCTGCCGCAGGGTGCAGCACCGGCACCCGGATGGTCCGCGCGATCCACACCGCCACCGGCAGCGCCGCCAGACCGACCAGACCCACCGCCACCCAGGGCGGGGCCGACAGCGCCAGAAAGGCCGACCCCGCCAGCGTGCCGCCCATCATCCCCACGCTCCAGCAGCCATGGCAGGTGTTCATGATGAGCCGCCCGCCCTGTCGTTCGATCCGGTCGGCACTGACATTCATCGCCAGTTCCAGCACCGACATCGACATGCCGGTCAGCGCCAGCGCCAGCGCCAGTTCCACCGGGGTCTGCGCCAGCACCGGCAGCAGCACGCAGGCGAAGAACAGCGGATAGCCCAGCAGCAGCACCCGTTGCACCCCCAGCCACGCCACCAGCCGCCCGGCGAAGGGCAGCGCCAGCGCGGTGCCGATGGGCATGCCCAGCAGGCACAGCGCGAGCCCCGAAGGCGACAGGCCAAGCGCCGCCTTGACGTCGGGGATGCAGGGCAGCCAGGCGCCGAAGGCCAGCGGCTGCAAGGCGAAGTAGGCCATGATCAGCCGCGCGGGCAGGACGCGCGGGCTATCCGCAGCCATCAGCCGCCTGTCCCGTGCGGGTCGGCCACGCGCGGCCAAAGCGGACGGTCCACCCGCCGGTAAGGCGTAGTTGCCGGATCGGTGGGATAGGAGGTTGGTGCCGAAACATAGATGATCGCCGCCGCGATGGGCGCGAACCCCGCGTGGAAATGGTTCGTCGATTTCACCAGCAGGATATCCTTGGCCATCGGGTCGATTCCCAGATTGCTGAAGATGTCCGGCTCGAAGGTCTGGGTGCGGTTGGTGTTCAGGATCACGTCGATCCCGGACCCCTCGATCCGCACCACGGCCACGGGGCCAAGCGGCACGCGGCTGGGGCCGAAGCTTTGCCAGCCCTGCCCGGCCACGCGCATCACGCGCACCATTGCGTCGATGGGGTCCCCGGCCATCGGCCCGGCCTTGCCGCCGAACCGCAGCGCCAGCACCGCGCCCTCGCCTGCGGCATGGGCAAAGACCACGGCCATCGGGTCCCAGATCGTGGCCACGCCCACGCGCAGCCCGCCCCCGGCCTGCGCATCCCTCGCGATCAGCGCACGCAGGATCACCGTGCCGTCGCCCGCAACCCCGCCCCCCGGATTGTCCCAGGTATCGGCGATCACGGCGGGGCGCGAAGGGTCGGCGGCATGGGCCGCAATCGCCTGGTCGATGCCCTGCGCCACCGGCACAAGGTCCATGATCGTCTGGTGGCGCAGCCCGAACAACTCCATCCCCAGATCGCGCGCCAACCGGTCGCCAAGGGCCTTGTCGCCGTCCGTCACCACCAGAATCCGCGTGCCCATCTCGGGCACATCCGCCGCCATGAAGCCGTGGATCACCGAGACCGACAGCACCCCGTCGCGGCCCTGCAGGGCGCGGATGCGGTTGACGAACGACCGCATCGGCTCGCGGCTGGTGGGAAGGACGGCGATCATCCGGCAATCGAAGCTCGACATCACCGGGCGCACCTCGCCGCGCAGGGCCGCCAGCGCCAGATCGACCACATGTTCGCCGCGTTCGTAGAAATCGGTATGCGGAAATTCGAGGAAGGCCGCGAGAATGTCGGCATTCGCCATCCGCAGTGGCGTCAGGTGGCTGTGCGGGTCAAGCTCGGCTGCGATCATCACGCCGGGGCCGGTCAGCGCCCGGATACGGGACAGCAGGTCCCCCTCGCAATCCTCGTAGCCCTGCGCCACCATCGCGCCGTGCAGCCCCAGGATCACCCCGTCGACCGGCAGCGCCGCGGCAAGCTGGCCCAGAATCTCGTCGCGCAGGGTCTCGTAGGCCTGCCGCTGCAGCAGCCCGCCCGGTTCGGCCCAGGCTGCCGTGCCCTCGATCACCGTCAGCCCTTCCGCCTCTGCCCGCCGCCGCAGCACGACCATGGGCGAGGAGCACAGCGTCGGCGTCTCGGGGTGCGCTCCCGGCCCGGCATAGAAGGCCTGCCGGAACGAGGCGAGGTCCGTCGGCACGGGCGAGAAGGTGTTGGTTTCGGTCGCCAGCGAGGCGGTGAAGATGCGCATGCCGCCGCGTCAGCCTTGCGCCGTCGGGGCAAGTGCGATCACCTCGATCTCCACCCGGATGTCCACCATCAGCCGCGCCTCGAGCGTGGTGCGCGCGGGCGGGGCCTTCGGGAAATAGGTCGCATAGACCGCGTTCATGCCGCCGAAATCGCGGGCATCGGCCAGGATCACCGTGGTCTTCACCACCTGATCCATCCGCGCCCCGGCCAGCGCCAGCGCGGCGGCCACGTTGTCCAGCACGCAGGCCGTCTGCTCGGCAATCCCGCCGGTGACCGGCGTGCCATCGGCCCGCACCGGCACCTGCCCCGAGACAAAGACCAGATCACCCGCCCGCACCGCCGGCGACAGCGGCACATGCGACCGCCCGAAAACCTGCTTCTCGCCGGACATGTGCAGACCCTTTCCTGTTCGGGCATCGCAGCGGGCGACCTGCCGCCCCCGCTGATGTGATTTTTTTACATTATGGGGTTTTCCGGCCCCGGCAAGCAAAATTTCATGTTGGCAATTGACATTGCGGCGCTTAGCCTGCGGAAAAGGCGCCCCGGTCGGGCGGCATGGGGGGAAGCGATGCCGTTCTCCGGCAGGACCGTTCTGGTGACGGGCGCGGGCGGGGGCCTGGGCCGGGCGCTGGTGGCCTGCTTTGCCGCCGGAGGGGCGCGCGTGCTGGCCTGCGACCTGCCGGGCACGGCGCTGGACCAGCCGGGCATCGCCGACCGCCGCAGCTTCGATCTGTCGGACCGCGCGGGGGCCGAGGCAGCGGCGTGCGCGCTGGTGGCCGAAGGGCTGGTGCCCGACGTGCTGGTCAACAACGCGGGCTGGACGCGGGCCGAGACGATGGCGGGCCTGGCCCCCGACACGGCGGCGGCCGAGATCGACCTGAACCTGACCGGCGTCGTGGCCTTTACCCTGCCGCTGGTCGCGGCCATGGCGGCGCGCGGCCACGGCAGCGTGGTCTTCATCTCTTCGGTCAACGCGCTGCTGCATTACGGCAACCCGGCCTATGCCGCCGCGAAGGCCGGGATCAACGCCTTTTCCCGCGCGATTGCCGTGGAGCAGGGCCGTCACGGCATCCGGTCGAACGTGGTCTGCCCCGGCTCGATCCACACCCCCGCCTGGGACCACCGCATCGCCCGCGACCCGAGCATTCCCGCCACGCTGGCGGGCCTTTACCCCCTTGGCCGCATCGTCACGGCGGATGAGGTGGCGCAGGCGGTGGCCTTCCTCGCCTCGGACCTTGCCTCGGGCATCACCGGCACCGCGCTGGAAGTCGATGCCGGTCTGACGGCGGGCAGCCGCCCCTTCCTCGACCGGGTGCTGGGCGGATGACCGCGCGTTCCGTCTCCAGCGTGATCGACATCATCACCCGGTTGCAGCGCTGCCGGGCCGAGGGGTCGAAATCCGACCGGCTGCTGGCGGCCAAGGTGCTGGACGACCTCGATTTCGCCTCCAAGGCCTCGATCACCGAACTGGCCGACAGCATCGGCGTCAGCGAACCGACCGTGACGCGGTTCTGCCGGGGTCTGGGCTGCGAGGGCGTGCGCGACTTCAAGTTCGCGCTGGCGCAGGCGCTGGCGGTGGGCGGCGGCTATCTGACCGCCGAGCCCGCCAGCCGCGAGACGATGGAAAGCCGCATCGCGACCATCGTGACAGAGGCGGCGGTGGCCGCGATCCGCCGCGTCGGCGGCAGCGTGGACATGGTGCAGATCGTTGCGCTGGCCGAACGGATCAGCGGGTCGGCGCAGGTGCTGTGCATTGGGTCGGGCGGCACCTCGTCGATGCTGGCTGTCGAATTGCAGAACCGCCTGTTCCGGCTGGGCGTTTCGGTCGTGGCGCAGGTGGACGGGCAGTTGCAGCGCATGTTCGCCGCCACCGCCACCCCGGCTGTGACGGTCGTGGCCTTTTCCACCTCGGGGCATGCGCAGTCGGTGGTCGATGCGGTGCAGGTCGCGCGCACCTATGGCGCGGTCACGGTCGCGGTGACGGCACCGGGGTCGGCGCTGGCCGCCGTGGCCGACCATGTGATCCCCTATCAGCCGGTCGAAGACGGGAACCTTTACAAGGCCACTTCGTCGCGCTTTGCCCTTCTGGCCATCGTGGACATGCTGGCCATGGCCGTGGCCGAGACGCGGGGCACGCGCGTGATGGAAACCCTGCGGCGGATCAAGCAGAGCCTGAACACGCTGAAGGTCGAAGACCCGAAACTGCCGCTGGGGGACTGACATGGACCGACCGCAGACCATCGCCGACATCGACACCCCCGCCGTGCTGATCGACGTGGACCGGGCGCGGGGCAACATCGCCCGGGCGCAGGCCCATGCGGACCGGGCAGGCATGGCGCTGCGCCCGCATATCAAGACGCACAAGCTGCCCTTCTGGGCGGCCGAGCAACTGGCCGCCGGAGCCGTCGGCATCACCGTCCAGAAACTCGGCGAGGCCGAGGTGATGGCCGATGCCGGGATCACCGACATCTTCCTGCCCTACAACATTCTCGGGTCGGCCAAGCTGGCGCGGCTGGCGGCGCTGCATGGCCGCGTGGCGATCTCGGTTACCGCCGACAGCGAGCCGGTGGTGCGGGGGCTGGCCGGGGCCTTCACCGACCCCGCGCACCCCCTGCCGGTGCTGGTGGAATGCGACACCGGCATGGGCCGCTGCGGCGTGCAGTCGCCGCAGGCGGCGCTGGCGCTGGCGCAGGTCATCGCCGCAGCGCCGGGCCTGGGCTTCGGCGGGCTGATGACCTATCCCGCGGCCGGAGGGCAGGCCGAATGTCTGGACTGGCTGGCCCGGGCAAAAGCGCTGCTTGAGGCGGCGGGCCTGCCCTGCCCGCGCATCACCAGCGGCGGCACGCCGGACCTGTGGACGTCGCAGGCGGGCGGCACGATCACCGAATACCGCCCCGGCACCTATATCTACCTCGACCGGTTTCAGGTGGCGAAGGGCGTGGGCACGGCGGCAGATTGCGCCCTGACGGTGCTGACCACCGTGGTCAGCCACCCGACCCCCGACCGCGCGATCCTGGATGCCGGGTCCAAGGCGCTGTCGTCCGACACGCTCGGCCAGCCCGATTTCGGCGAGATTCCCACCCTGCCCCGCGCCCGCGTCACCGGCCTGTCGGAAGAACACGGCACCGTCACCCTGAACGGCGAGTCCGTCGCCGTCGGTGACCGCCTGCGGGTGCTGCCCAACCATGCCTGCGTCGTGTCGAACCTGTTCGACGTGGTGCATCTGGTGCAGGGCGACCGCGTGATCGACATTCTTCCCGTGGCTGCCCGCGGGCGGCTCGGCTGACCGAAACAGGAGCAGACCGGATGACATCCCAGAACCCCTTCCCCACCGACCTCGACCGATCCGCCATCTGGGAGATGCTGGTGCCCCGCGACATCGCGGCCTATGTGGCCTGCGACTGGGGCATGGTGGCGGGCGATTTCATCGCGGGCGGCTTCACCGGACTGCACGCCCACAAGTCGGCAAACCCCGATGACTGGACGCTGGCCTTCCCGACACTCGACGCCTATCGCACCGAATGGCTGCGCCAGGCAGCCGAGTCTGCCGCGACCGCATTCGCCGAGGATCTGGGCACCGCCATCCACCGCGCGACGACGCTGACCGACATCCGCATCACCGGCGACGCTGCCGTCGCGCACAAGAAATTCGACGGCAGCGTGCGGCTGGCCGACGGCACCGAAGACCGGCTGAACTGGCAGACGCTGTACCTGTGCCGCCGCGACGAGGGGCGGTGGAAGATCAGCGGTTTCGTGGGATACATGGCGCATCGGTGACCGTGCCCGGCGCTGCGCCAGAAATGTGGGAAATTCAAGTTTCTGCCAGGGTTTCAACGGGCAGGCACTGCCCGGCCAGACCTGCGGACGGCTTTGCGAAAACGGTGGAAAACGCAGACCAAGCTGCTGATTTATGATCGCAAATCACTCAGACTTGAAACCGGGCAGGCCCCGTTCCTGCCATCCCCGCAAATCCGTCTTGACAGAAGCTGACAGGCAGCGATAGTCCTGTAAATGATCTACATTACTGGCCCGAAAGGGCCGGTCTGTGCAGCAGGGGCGACGCGCGCATGAGGGTCGGGATCATCGGTCTGGGGTTCAGGCTGGGCTATCTGGCCCGCGTCTTCACCGAATGCGTTCCCGGATTCCAGGTCGTTGCCGTGGTCGATCCCGAACCGGCGGGGCTGGCTTATGCGCAGACCCATGGCATCATGCTCGGGCGGTTCCACGCCTCACCGCAGGCGATGCTGGAGGCCGAGGCCCTAGACCTTCTGATGATCGGCTCGCCCAACCATCTGCATCTGGACCATCTGCGCGCGGGCCTCGCAGCCGGAGCCAAGATTTTCTGCGAGAAACCCGTGGTCACCACCGTGGCCGAGACGATGGAGCTTGCGGCCCTGCTGGCCGCGCATCCTGCCGATCAGGTCATGGTCGGCCTCGTCCTACGCTATGCGCCGCTTTACGTCGATCTTCGCCGCGCCATTGCCGACGGGCAGTTGGGCGAGGTCGTGTCCATCGAGGCGTCAGAGCACATTGCCCCCTATCACGGCGCGTTCTTCATGCGCGACTGGCGGCGGTATGAACGTTACTCGGGCAGCTTCCTGCTGGAGAAATGCTGCCACGACCTGGACCTTTACACCGGCGTCATGGGGTGCCGGCCGGCGCGCGTCGCCAGTTTCGGCGGGCGCAAAAGCTTTACCCCACGCAACGCACCGCAGGGGCTAGGGGCCAATGACCTGTCGGTCTATCACCGCAAGCCAAGCGGCTGGATGGGCAGCGACCGGGTGTTCGACAGCGACGGCGACATCATCGATTTCCAGACCGCGATCATCGAATATGCCAGCGGCTCGGCGATGACCTTCCACACCAACCTGAACGTGCCCGACGAATTCCGCCGGTTCTGCGTGGTTGGCGCGCAGGGCATGGCCGAAGGCGATTTCGTGCGCAACTTCTTCCGTGTGCACGATGCCCGCACGGGCAACCGGCTGGTTGACCGGACCTACCAGAACACAGCCCTGTCGCAGCACTATGGCGCAGACGAGCAGATGGCGCGCGACATCGCCGCCCACATGACCGACGGCGCCCCCCTGCCCGTCTCGGTCAATGACGCGCTGGAGGCCGGGCTGCTGGCCATGTCGATTGACAACGCCCGGCGCAGCGCGACCGTTGTTGACATGGCTCCCGTCTGGGATGAGTTTGATCTTGCCCTCGGCACGGTGCAAAGGCAGCCCGACGCATGAACTCCTCGCGCAGCGCGACCCTTTTTGCCGTTCTGCTGCTGCTGCCCGCGCTGATCTATGTGCTGTTCATTGTGGCCTACCCGCTGGTCGATACGGTGATCCTTTCCTTCACCGATGCCGCGCTGAAGCCCAAGACCAACTGGGTCGGCTGGAAGAACTACCAGAAGATCTTCAACGGCAATTTCGATCAGGTGATCCTGCGCACCTTCATCTGGACCTTCATCTCGGTCGCGCTGAAGATGGTGATCGGGGTCTGCGGCGCGGTGCTGCTGAACGCGGCGCTGCCGGGGCGGATGCTGTTCCGCATCCTGCTGATGCCGCCGTGGATCGTGCCGATGGCGGTCGGCATCTTCATGTGGGGCTGGATGTACAACGGCCAGTTCGGAATGATCTCGGGCCTGTTGCAGAATTTCGGGATCACCGACGGGCCGGTCGCCTTCCTGGCCTATGGCACCTCGGCCTTCTTCGCGACCATCGTCACCGATGTCTGGATCGGGGTGCCGCTGGTCACGCTCTACATGCTCGCCGCGATGCAGTCGATTCCGCGCGACCTGTACGAGGCCGCCTGGACCGACGGGGCCAGCCGGTTCTACCGGTTCCGCCGGATCACGCTGCCGATGATCGTGCCCGCGCTTCTGACCATGTCGATGCTGTCGCTGATCGCCACCTTCAACTCGTTCGACATTATCTGGATCCTGACGCGGGGCGGGCCGTCGGGGTCGACCACCACGATGATCATCGACACCTACAAGACCGCCATCGGGTCGTACAAATACGGCGAGGGCGCGGCGCGGGCGGTGATGATCTGCATCTTCCTGTCGGTCTTCTGCTTCTTCTACTACCGCGTCATCAGCCGCATCAACATGACGGACACCAAATGAAGGTCAACCCGTCCAAGCCGATGATCGACCGCTATACCTGGCCCGAGACCATCGGCATCTATGCGGGCATCTTCTGCCTGATGTTCTTCGTGCTCGCGCCCTTCATCGAAGGCTTCCTTGTCTCGCTCAAGCCCCTGTCGCTGCTGTTTTCCTCGCCCTACAGCTTCTGGCCCAAGAACGGCTCGTTCGAGGCCTACCGGACGATGTGGGTCTCGGTCCCCGCCTTCGGGCGCTACATGTTCAACAGCCTGTTCATCTCGCTGATCGTGACGACCTTCGTGCTGATCCTTGTGGTTCCTGCCGCCTATGCCTTCGCGCGGTTCGAGTTTCCGGGGCGCGGGGCGATCCTGGGCGGGTTCCTGACTGTCAACATGGTGTCGGGCGCTGTACTGCTGATCCCGTTGTTCCGGCTGATGAAGTCGATCGGGGTGCTGAACACCTACGGGGCCATGATCGTGCCGGGCGTGGCTTTTCTGATCCCGACCGCCATCTGGCTTCTGCGCGCCTATCTCCTGCGTATCCCGCGTGAGCTCGAGGAAGCCGCCTGGGTCGATGGTGCAAGCCGCTTCTACATCTTTCGCCGGGTGATCCTGCCGCTGGCGCTGCCCGGCATCATGGT
>JAAFHX010000091.1:0-9900 GCA_013297695.1 Rhodobacterales bacterium
GCCGAGCGCACCAAGCAAGCCGTCTGGCGCAGGATAGGGTCACTCCTCGACCAATTCACCCCGCAGGAATGCGAAAACTACATCCGAAACTCAGGATACGGTTCCGTGTAGAATCATCACGCTCTAACTTCTGTAAGTGGCCAAGTCATCGCTCCGGGTGGAAGGCAACGAGGACATCACCATTCAAGAGCAGCTTTCGTCCTGGCAAGGACTCGAAGAATTCAAGCATCGCCTCTCTGGCCTGCACGGTATGGTCTTTCGAGTGTCGTGTGAAACACTCGCTCTTGAAGCCCACTCCAACACCATACTCGGCCATGATTTCCAGATGGAACGGCCCCAAGTCGTCACTTGCGCTCCAAGCCTCCCAGACGTCTCCGGCACTCCTAGCTGCTGAGTTCAGGCGCTGCATGAGGTCGGGTAAGTCTAGATCGGAATAGGCAGTATAGAATATCGCCATCGAAATCACGTTATGATGCTGTCCGAGACCTTGGTTTTTCTTACCCCGGCGGGAACACCGATCACTCGTAGGACGGTGGCACCTCGGCCCACACCAGGTATTGGTATTCCCCGCCCTCACTCAAGGCGCGTTGAACGATGTCGCGGATATTGGCGGCAGATCGCTGTGGATCGAGAAAGATCTGCCATTCTTTCTCATAGCCAGGAGCTTCGTTTGCCAGGAAGTCGTACTCGAATGTGCGCCCGGTTCTATTACCGCCCCGAACCCTAACGACCTCCAGCCGCGCAACGCTGTAGCCCCGCGACGCCATGAATTCGTTGAATTCGAGCATTACGCTTGACGGCTCAACATAAACGAATTTGCCAGCTTCGAGCTGCTCCAGCATCTTTTCAAACTCGTCGCGCATGTTCACTCCAATGGCCTGATGATCGGGTCGGGTTCATTTTCCGTTTCCCAAAGTGGGCGGTTCCGATTGCTTACAGCGACGACACGCCCCTCCGGGCTCAAAAGAACCCAGTGCCCGTCTTGGCCGGTCAGCAAGGTCATGTCCTGACCCCTATATCGACCACGTCCGGCGACTATGCCGCTAAGATCGGGCCGGGGATTGGCGATGATGTCATCAATTTGCCCGGCAGTGTGCCCTTTTCCCGTGATGTATTCCAGCCCGTCGCCCTTGCGGCCGTGGTCGCCAATCGTATTCCCGCCCGGGGTGGTGAAGGCCTCATCTCGACGTGCCTCGACAATGTTCGGCCCCGCTTCATCCAGGATCGGCGTGGAAATGATGTTGCTGGTCGGATCCTCGACGGGCGGCGAACCCGTGTGGTTCGGCAGGCCAAGCACCTCGGCCGGATAGGTTTCCAGCCACTTGTCGATGCGTTCCGGCGTGAAGCCGGGAAGTTCACCCAACCGGCGTTCGCCTTCGGTGAGTTCGGGGAAAACCTCGACCCAGCCTTGGGCAATCGTGCCGTCCTGTAGTCGCAACCGGCCTTGTTCGAAAGCACTGTAGGCCTGCTGGACGAAGTTTCCCAGGGCGAGTTGTGCAGCGAGGTCCCCTTCAATGACACGCACTATGGTGCCAGGGTTCAACATCTCGTAGAGCGCGGCCGCCTGGCCTGCGATCTGTGCAGCCTCAATCGATTTCGGCAGACTTGACCCGAAACCGCGGATGACAGTTTCCTGCACTAGTTCGTGCGCAAAAGCTGCAAGGAGCCCCTCGGCCGATCTTGGGTCGACGCCAAGGATTGCTGCCGCTCGTTGAAGCCGACGCTCAGTGGCCAGACGCGTGAATTCCTGCAGGGCATCGCTGGCGGCCAAAGCAGCCAAAGCGGCGGTTCCAAGCGGTGTGATCGCGACAGCACGTAGACCAAGGCGACGCAAGATGGCGTCCAGGGGTGCCTCGGCCGGAAGGGCAAGTTCTGCCAGTATCACATCATTCCGCGATCCCGGCGCAACCGGCTCGGCATAGCAACGACAGTTGTGCGCCTGCCCCGGATGGCCGCCAGCGGGCGGCTCGTCCCAACGGAACACCTGATCGTCGTACTCAGCGTGGCTGTCGCGCACTTTCGCGTCGTCCTGGGAGCGCCAGATGTGACGCTCGATCCCCAGGTCTTGCTGCCGAAGCTGGTTGATCAGGCCGACGAAGGCCCGCAGCAGACGTTCTTCCATGGCGGTTCGCAGGGGGCGAAGGCGTTGCGGATGGGTCTCGTATTCTTCGAAGATGGCCGTCAAGCGCGCATCCCACTGGCGCAGCGCTTCCTCCTTCGCATCCGAAACGTCGCGAAGGTCGGCTTCTGTCACCCAAGGCACGGTATCCGGGGGCGTCAGCGCATTCAGCAGCATCCGGGTGTTATCGGCGATCACGCGGTCGAGTTGGTCGGTGAAATCGGCCCGCAGATCCGCATAGCCGGGTAAAAATGACTTGATCGAAATGCCCGCGCGATGGCCGTAAACGGCCCCGTTCTGCCTTGATAAAACGTACTGCCCGCTGCCACCGTGGCGAAGAAATTCCCGTAGAGTGTGCTGCATGGAACCTCCCGCCGACCCGCGGGAAGGGTTGTATTGCCACTGAGTTAATGAGCGATCAACCGACCGTCCGTTGCCTCGATCAGGGGTAGTGGTCGCGGCTGGAAGCATCAGAGTAAGAGGAGTGCCTGTTTTCCGGTGACGGGTTAAGGGCTGGGAGAGTGGCTTCTGGCGCCCGTCGCGGGAGATAGCCGATGGGCGTTGTAGAAGTTCTGGATCCAGTCGCACCGGCGCGGGCTGGTGGCTGGAAGGTGGATGTGAGCCGGGGTGAGCGGAACGGGCGGGTGTCGTCCGAATGGTTCAACCGGCCCGATGATGAGCGGTATCTGTCGCTCGATGATCTCTGGGCCAATGTGAAGGGTCGGTCCGAGCGCAGCCGCAGCCGTGTGGTGCAGACAGCCGACATCCGGGTCGAGGCTGCGCGCGATAACCCCGAGCGGTTGCACCTGATGCTGCCGAAAGCGCAATGACGTTGCCCCCTCCGCCTAATCCAGTTTGAGGTAGACTCTGGCCCAACCGAAAGGACCAGAGATGAAGCGCAGCAGGTTCACCGAAGGCCAGATCATCGGCATTCTGAAAGAGCACGAGGCCGGGATTTCCGTTGCCGATCTGTGCCGCAAGCACGGCGTCAGCGATGCGACCGTGTACAAGTGGAAGGCCAAGTATGGCGGCATGGATGTCAGCGAAGCCAAACGCCTGAAGGGGCTCGAAGACGAGAACGCCCGGCTGAAGCGGTTGCTGGCGGATGCGATGCTCGACAATGCCGCGCTGAAAGACCTCCTGGGAAAAAAGTGGTGACGCCCGTCGCGAAGCGGCAAGCGGTCGCGCATCTTGTGGCAAGTCACGATATGAGCGAGCGACGGGCGTGCAGGGTGATCGGCTGTTGCCGGATGACCATGCGGTATGAGGTTGTCCGCCAGGATGACCCCGTGCTGCGGGAGCGGCTGAAAGAACTAGCCAAGGTCCGGCGCCGGTTCGGTTACCGACGGCTGCATGTGTTCCTGCGGCGCGAAGGCCATGAGGTCAATCACAAGCGCCTGTTCCGCATCTACCGCGAGGAACAGTTACATGTGCGCCGCCGGGGCGGGCGCAAGCGGGCAATGGGCACACGGGCCCCGATGGTGCTGCCATTGCTGCCGAACCAGCGTTGGTCGCTGGATTTTGTGTCGGATCAGCTGACGGATGGCCGCCGGTTCAGGATCCTGACCGTGGTCGATGACTGCACGCGGGAATGCCTTGCGCTGATCGCCGACACCTCGCTGTCAGGCGCAAGGGTGGCGCGGGAACTGCCGACACTGTTCGATACCCGCGGCAAGCCTCAGACGATTGTCAGCGATAATGGGACCGAGTTCACCTCGAACGCGATCCTGAAGTTCGTGGATGACCACAAGTTTGACTGGCATTACATCGCGCCCGGAAAGCCGACCCAGAATGCCTTCATCGAAAGCTTCAACGGCCGCCTGCGCGACGAGCTTTTGAACGAGACGCTGTTCCCGTCCCTGCACCATGCCCGCGCGACGCTGGCCGCCTGGCGCACAGACTAAAACACCGAACGACCCCACTCCCGCCTCGGCTGGCAAACGCCCGCCGCATTCGCCCGGACCTTCACCCCGCAACGGGGCCTGACGCTGCGCAATCCGCAAAGCTCCGCGCCAGCCCCCGTTGCCCAACCCGCCCAAATGGGCAAAACTCAAACCCGGAGTCTCGCTCACGCTGGATAAAAGTTGGGGGCAACGTCAGCAAGAACCTGTCGCGCCGACGCATTGGGCCTTCGGCCAGCTTGCCGGCATCGTCGGTGCTCCGGCCTCTTATCTGCGGCAACTGCCCGCGCCGCTGGCGGGGATCAACCTGCAATACGGGCTTGCCAACCATCGCGCCGAGCAGGTGAAGACTTTCGAGACCGAAGATAGCCGCACGGAACTGTGCGCGGTGACCGGCCCCGACTACGGCCGCATCCATGACCATGAACTGGTCGAGGCGGTGCAGCGCATCGCGGGCAATGGCACGGGCGATACGCGCTGGAAGGTGCCGGGCGTGCTTGACTGGTCGACCGGGGTCTACAACCCCGATGTCGAGATCAGTCGCGACACGACCACGCTTTATGCCTCGGACCGCGACGTGTTCCTGTTCCTGGTTGACGATCGCAACCCCATTGAGGCGGGCAAGCTGCCCGATGGCTCGCCCGATCTCTACTTCCGGGGGTTCTACTGCTGGAACTCCGAGGTGGGGGTAAAGACCCTCGGCATGGCGAGCTTTTACCTGCGGGCGGTGTGCCAGAACCGCAACCTCTGGGGCGTCGAAGATTTTCAGGAGATCAAGATCCGCCACTCGAAATACGCCGCGTCGCGCTTCGCCCATGAGGCGGCCCCGGCGCTGACGCGGTTTGCCAATTCCTCGCCACAGGGCTTCGTGAACGGCATCAAGGCGGCGCGGCAGCAGATCGTGGCGCGAACGGATGAGGACCGGGATAACTTCCTGCGCAAGCGCGGCTTCTCGAAAGCCGAATCCGGCAAGATCATTGAGAAGGTGCTGATGGAAGAGGGCCGCCCGCCGGAGTCGATCTTCGACTTCGTGCAGGGCATCACGCGGCTTGCGCGCGACAAGACCCATCAGGATGCCCGGCTCGACATGGAAGGGTGCGCCAAAAAGCTCCTCGACCGGGTCGGCTGACGCCGGGCTCGACAACGCGACCGTTTGCATCGGTGGCGGTCGTGCACTCCCCTTCCACATGCATGCCACTGACTCCGCCCCGAGAGGGCAGGGGCCTCGGCGTGCGCATTTCAGCGAGACCCCCATGACTCCCCAGGAAGAAACCATCGTCCTCGAGGCCCGCGACATCCTTGGCCGCTACCTCAGCCAGAACCCGGTCATCGGCAGCTGGCAGGCACTGATGGACTATTGCGCGCTGACTGTCCGCGGCCCGGTCGAGCGCTTCCACGTCCTCTATCTCGACCGCAAGAACCGCATCATCTCTGATGAGCTCCTGTCGACCGGCACGGTCGACCATGTCCCGGTCTATCCGCGCGAGGTGATCAAGCGAGCGCTGATGCTGAACGCCCGCGCCTTGATCCTGATCCATAACCACCCTTCGGGCGATCCGACGCCCTCGGAGGCTGATCTCAGCATGACCAAGGAAATCCAGAAGGGGTGCAAGTATCTCGGCCTGACGCTGCACGACCACATCATCGTCGGGGCCGGGACCGAGCTGAGCCTGCGTGCCCTCGGCAAACTCTGACGCGTCTTTCCGACCTGCCCCCGCCGCCCCTCTGAGGAAGAGTGCGGCGGTTTGATCTTTGACGGATCAGGCGGGGAGAGAGGCTTCCTGCGCCGTCGGAGGTTTATCCCATGCTCGACTTGCCCCTGCCCATCCTCCCGACCTCCGGCCCTCGGTGGTTCGTACCGCCTATTCCCTCGGGCGATTCCGATCCCAGTCTCGCCTTCGCGCTGACCCTGTCGCGCCGCGCAACGGCCGATCTGATGTCGGGCCGGGCCGCGCCGTTGGTCCTCGCGCGCTTTGCGAAGCTGGCCGATGCCATGCTGGGCGCGATCGACCATGCCGATGGGATGGCCACGGATGCCACGCCCCAGCTTCTGGCGATCCTCGATCGCGACGAGCGCCTTGTGTTGGCCGGGGCCGCCAGCGACCACGCTGTCGCATGGTGCCACCCGGTGACGAGCGCGGCTGAAGCGCGGGGCGTCGTGACCGAGGCGAGCCAGCTGCGCGCGCAGGCCGGCCGCGCGACTGCCTTGGGCGAGCCGGATCTGGCGCAACGGCTGCGCCACCGCGCCGATCTTCTGGATGGGCGTCTCGTAGACCCGCTCTGGCGCGCCTGTGCCGCCCGGGCGCTGCAAGTCGCTGCCTGAGGCCCGAGAGGCAGAGAAGGGCAGGGGGAATTTGGAGTTCGTCCGGGGGAGAGAGATCGCCTCGGCCTGCTCCGATCTCTTCCCCTTACCGGAGACACACGATGAACCTGACTGAACCCACCCTCGCGCCGCCGATGGCCCCCCCGACCGTCGACATGGCGCAGATCTTCGCGGCGCATGCCGAACGTGCTGCCCGCATTGACGCGCTGCGCCCCGGCAACAAGGATCGCCTCTTCGACGGCCTCACGGCCGCCGGTATCACCCATGTCACCGTGACCTTTGACGGGGCCGGGGACAGCGGCCAGATCGAAAGCATCGGCGCTTGGTCTGGCGAGACCGCCGTCGATTTCCCCGCGACCGAGATCGCATACGCCGCGCTGACCTGGGACGCCCCCGAGGTCGAGATGCGGCAGCTCTCGCTGGAGGATGTCGTCGAGCAGCTGGCCTACGACTTCCTCTCCGACACCCATGGCGGTTGGGAGAACAACGACGGCGCCTGGGGCGAGTTCTGCTTCGACGCGGCAGCCCGCTGCATCCACCTCGAGTTCAATGAGCGCTTCACCTCGTCCGAACTCTACACCCATGATTTCTGAGGGGGCGGGTATGGCACATCCTTATCACCACGCCCTCTCCTCGGTGAAGAAATGGGGCGGCACGGTCGACGATTTCATGGCGGTGCATGCCTGGTTCGACCAGAGCAAGGAGATCACTGCAGATTTTCGGCACCGGGCGCTGCGCCACCATGCTGAGGGCATCTTCATGGCTGAGACCATCTTCGGTCCCACCGTCACACTCTCGACCGGGCGCGTCATCCCGACCCGATGGGTCGGTGAGCAGCATGTAAAGGAAGACCTCGGCTTCATTCCGAGCTTTGCTGACTGGGTGAAGGCCATCCGGCCCGAACCCTGGATGGGCCGGGCCGAGCGGATCGAGGCACTAGTCGATCCGCATCTTGCGTCACCCGTGGTCGAGGTCAGCTGAGATGACCGATCCGGCCTATCAGCGTCTCGGCCTGCCGGCGACGGCGTCGCCTTATACGGTCCTGCGGGCAGCGGTCCGGGCGCTGCACCCCGACACGCGCGCGGTTCGCGGCTTCCGGGCCGCACGCAAGCGCTTCTACCGGCAGATGCTCTGCGCGCATGCCGCGCGACAGGCGGCGGGCGATCCGCCCTCCAGCTGATCGCTCCCGACCAACCCCTCATCCCAATCCAGTGCCCGGCCTCTCGGCCGGGTCTTCACATTCAGGAGGTTCCCATGGCGGATTACTTCACCCATTTCTCGTGCCTGCTCGACGTCGTCAGCTCCGACAAGGCGACCCGCGCGCTCGCGCTGTTCCAGGAACTTCGCGCCGCGGATCAGGACGCCGACGACCCAGAGGTCGCGGGCTTCACACTCGTGCGCCAAGGCGCGCCCGAGGGCAGCGGCCTCTGGATTCATGACGACGACCACGGCGATGTGGAAGCCGTCATCCGCTTCGTGCTGCGCCTTGCAGCAGAGCTCGACCTCACTGGTCTCTGGGGGTTCGAGTACGCCCTGACCTGCTCCCGGCCTCGCTTCGACGCCTTCGGCGGCGGCGCGCATGTCATCGATCTTGGCACCCGCAAATCCATTGGCTGGACCAGCAGTCAGGAATGGCTGGCCGCCGCGCTGAACGGGGAGGACGTCGATGCCTGAGATCATCTGCACCACGGTCTACCAGTTCCCCGAACTCTCGGATGCCGCCAAGGAAAAGGCGCGCAGCTGGTATCGCGAGCTCGGCCCCCACGACGATTGGTGGGACGCGGTCTACGAGGATTTCCAGCGGGTCTGCGAGATCCTCGGCATCCGCCTGAAAACCACGCCCCTCCACCTGATGGGCGGCGGGACACGCGCCAAGCCCTGCATCTGGTTCTCCGGGTTCTGGAGCCAGGGCGACGGGGCGTGCTTCGAGGGCTACTGGTCCCACGCCAAGGGCGCCGCCGCGCGCATCCGGGACTACGCCCCGACCGACGCGACGCTGCATGGCATCGTCGATCGGCTGCAGGCCATCCAACGGCGGAATTTCTACCAGCTTGCCGCTGAGGTCAGCCATCGGGGCCGCTACTACCATGAATACACCATGTCGGTGGACGTCACGCGCGACAGCCCGTCTGGGCAGCCGCTGACCGCGGACGCGGAAGAAGTCGTGACCGAGGCGCTGCGTGATCTGGCACGATGGCTCTACCGCCAACTTGAGGCTGAATACGACCACCTCACCTCGGACGAGGCCATCGAGGAGGGGATCATCGTCAACGAGTACACCTTCACCGAAGCCGGGCGGCGGTTCGGGTGAGGCGCACCCTTCGAAGAACTTTCCAAATCGCATGCTTGAAGCGTACGTCGATCTGGCGTACATATCGACAAGACATTTCAGGAGGCGACCATGCTCGGTTTCCACGACACCACCCGCGCGATCGACGAGCGCAACGAGGCCCGGATGAATTTTCGGACGAAGCCGCGCATCAAGACTGCCATCCAACAGGCGGCGGCCCTGTCCGGCGTCGACGATTCCGTCTTCACGATGAATGCCGCTTACCAGGCCGCACTTGCAACGATCGCAGCGCATGAACGGACAGTGCTCCAGCCGGTGGATCATGAGGCGTTCTTTGCAGCGCTCGATGCACCAGCTGCGCCGACCGATGCCCTGCGCGCGGCCTTCCGTCGTCACAGCGACACGGTTGTGTCGAAGTAAATGGCCGCGTCACAACCGGTCGCTTACACCATCGAGCCGTTCGATCCTTCGAAGCATGATCGGGCGGCTTTTTCTTGCGGCGTTGAACAAGTCGACAACTATTTCCAGAAGACCGCGAACAAGCTCGCCAAGGCGGACAATGTCCGCCTCTATGTGATGGTCGACCCTGGCGGGACGGTCATCGGCTTCTATGCCCTCAATGCGCACGCCGTTCAGTTCACGGATCTGCCTGCGAAGTTCGCGCGGACCCGGCCTTCGCATGGCAACATTCCTGCCGCCTATATCTCGATGATCGGGCGGGATCGGAAGTTCAGCGGTGCCGGGTTTGGCGGCGATCTTTTGGTCGACGCCCTACGGCGCATTGCCGTTGCGGCCGACGCCATTGGCGTCGCCGTCGTCATGCTCGATGTGCTCGACTGCGGCGATCCAGACCGCGTTGCGCGCCGCAAGGCGCTTTACGAGAGCTACGGGTTTGAGCCGTTGCCTTCGAACCCGCTCAGAATGTTCCTGTCCGTCAGCACAGTTCGCAAGCTGATCGCTGAAGAGGACGACATGCAGAAAAGAGATGCCGCACTCGCGGATCTGGCGCGGCTCGGACAGGAGTTTGACCGAGGTTGAAGTCCTGAAGGTCGCACCTGCCAACCTATAGGTTGGCAATTGAGCTTCGGTTGCCAAGCCACGGTATGGCAGACGCTCCGGAGGGCCGGAGCCAGCCGGTGTCGGGATCACTTGTTCCCGTCGATCCACTTCGACATCAGCCCCTTGTCGCGGAAGCATTCCTCCGGGACGGCGCGCCGTTTGATCCGGGCGAGTTTCTCCGCGAAGGCCACCTGCTTCGACGTGGGCA
>JAAFHX010000091.1:9910-15973 GCA_013297695.1 Rhodobacterales bacterium
GGCCTGCGTCTCGATCCAAGCACTCAGGGACCGGCGATCCTGCTGAACTTCCCAGGGCAGGAGGGTCTGGTTGCGCAGGGCGAGCGACCGCGCATAGGCGATCTGCTTGGGCGTCGCGGGCAAGGCGTATGTGGTGCTGTCCATCGGGAAACTCCCATTCTGGCTTGGTGTTCAATATGGAACATTACAGGAACAAAATCAAGCTGAGCGTCCGGGCGCGTCGGTTCGAGAGGGAGAGATGGGCGGGGGAAGATCAGGCCTGAGGGTGCCCGAGAGAGGGCGTCCGGGCCTGTCCCTTTCCTTCATCCCGGAGCTTCCCGATGACCTATCTCGCGCCTGTTGCGCCTCCCGTTCCCGTTCCATCGCGCGATCCCGCGCCCGCGACCCTCGCCGTCGCCGGAGCGCTGCAGCCCGACCTGGCCCAGGGCTTCCGGATCGACGCGCTGCGTCTGCGCCTCGAAATGGAGCGCGCCTTTGGCGGTTCCGATGCCGATGGCGCTTGGGACTGGAAGCTCGCTTATGAGGCGGGCGAGGTGGCGCTGGTCCTCTTCCTGCGGAAGTTCGGCCGTGCGCTGCTCGCCCGTTCCGGCTCGCCCGCTGCCCTGCTGCCGATCCTCGCCAAAGTGGCGGGCCTGTTGCCCACGCACACCCGGCGCTCGGAGGAAATGGAGCGCTTCCAGCAATTCTCGACGCCGCTGCCCATGGGACTGGCTGCAATGGCGGCAGCGCAGATCACGCCGCGCGACCTGGTACTCGAGCCTTCGGCCGGGACCGGCCTTCTGGCGATCCTCGCGGAAATCGCCGGCGGCAGCCTCGCGCTGAACGAGTTGGCAGACACCCGCGCCGACCTTCTGCGCCTTCTCTTTCCGGGTCATCCCGTCGCCAGATTCGACGCCGCACAGATCGACGATCATCTGGACGCGGGCGTCCGCCCGAGCGTCGTCTTGATGAACCCGCCGTTTTCGGCGGTGGCCAATGTCGATGGCCGGACGACCGAGGCGACGGCCCGGCATCTGCGCTCTGCCCTTGCCCGCCTCGCGCCCGGCGGGCGTCTGGTCGCAATCACCGGAGCCGGTTTCACGCCGGATGCGCCGGCCGGGGCGGAAACCTTCAGCCGTTTGACTGAGGCTGCTCACCTGGTCTTCACCGGTGCTGTGTCGGGCTCTGCTTTCGCCAAGCACGGCACCAGCTTCGAGACGCGGATTTCGGTCTTCGACAAATGCCGGGGCGGCGAGTTGGGCGGCATCACTGCCGATCTGGCCCTGCCCATGTCGCCCGATGTGGCCCACCTCATTGCCCGGATCACCGCCGAGGTCCCGCCACGCCTCGAGTTGGATGCGGGTGTGGGCGCATGCTGCCAGCCCATTTCTTCTTTCCGGGGAATTCCCGGCCGTTCCTCCGGCCTCACCGCTCGACCCTTGCGGTCGACGGCAGCGGCCAAGATGGATGTGCACGTCACCACGCCGGATGCCGAAGACCTCGGCTACACCCTGCGTGAGACGGTGGACGATCTCGGCTCTGCCCGCCTGTCGGATGCGATCTACGAGACCTTCCGCCTGCAGGCGATCGACATCCCCGGCGCGGCACCGCACCCGACCAAGCTCGTGCAATCGGCCGCCATGGCCTCGGTCACGCCCCCGAAACCCTCCTACCGCCCGAAACTCCCCGCCGCCGTCCTGCGCGACGACCTGCTCTCCGACGCGCAGCTGGAGACCGTGATCTACGCTGGTGAAGCACACGGCGCGTGTCTCGCGGGATCCTGGACCGTCGATGAGACCGGCGACATGGTTTCGGCCGCGCCCGACGATGCCGTTGACGCCGTCCGCTTCCGTCGTGGATTCTTCCTTGGCGACGGCACGGGCGCGGGCAAGGGCCGCCAGTCAGCCGGGATCCTGCTCGACAACTGGTGCCAAGGCCGCCGCAAGGCGCTCTGGATCTCGAAGAGCGACAATCTACTGGAGGATGCGCAGCGCGACTGGTCGGCCCTTGGCCAGGAGCGGCTTCTGGTGACGCCGCTCTCTCGCTTCGCGCAAGGTCGCGACATCCCGCTGACTGAGGGCATCCTCTTCACCACCTATGCGACGCTGCGCTCGGAAGAACGGGGTGCCAAGAAATCCCGCGCCGACCAGATCGTCGACTGGCTCGGGGCGGAGTTCGACGGGGTGATCCTTTTCGATGAAAGCCATGCCATGGCCAATGCCGCCGGAACCAAGGGCGAGCGCGGTGATACTGAGGCCTCGCAGCAGGGCAGGGCGGGACTGCGCCTCCAGCACAAACTGCCCAATGCCCGCGTGGTCTACGTTTCGGCCACTGGGGCCACGACGGTGCACAATCTCGCCTATGCGCAGCGGCTCGGGCTCTGGGGCGGCGGGCCCTCCGCTTGCGCTCCGGGCGTTCAGGATTGGCAAAGCTCCACTGGAGCTTCGCCCGCCCCTTTGGGGCACCATCCTTCACTCCCCTTCGCGACGCGGGCGGAATTCGTACAAGCCATCGAGGCGGGTGGGGTCGCGGCGATGGAGGTCCTCGCCCGCGACCTGCGGTCGCTTGGCCTCTACACCGCCCGGTCGCTCTCCTACGATGGCGTCGAGTACGAGATGCTCGAGCACGCGCTGACCCCGGAGCAGCGCGGCATCTACGATGCCTATGCAGGGGCCTTCGCCATCATCCACAACAACCTGGCCGCCGCGATGGAGGCGGCCAACATCACGGGTGACAACGGCACGCTGAACCGCCAGGCCAAATCTGCTGCGCGCTCAGCCTTCGAGTCCGCGAAGCAGCGCTTCTTTGGTCATCTGCTCACCTCGATGAAAACCCCCACCCTCATTTCCAGCATCGAGGCCGATCTGGCGGCGGGCCATGCCGCCGTGATCCAGATCGTCTCGACCGGCGAGGCGCTGATGGAACGCCGCTTGTCGTATATCCCCACCGACGAATGGAACGACATCCGTGTCGACATCACCCCGCGGGAATACGTCCTGGACTATCTCGCCCATTCCTTTGCGGTGCAACTCTATGAGCCTTTCACTGACAGTGAGGGCAATCTGTTGTCCAAGCCCGTGGTGCGTGACGGCCAACCTGTCGAATGCCGCGAAGCGGCCCGCAGGCGCGATGCGTTGATCGAGAAGCTGGCATCACTCCCGCCCGTCCCGGGCGCGCTCGACCAGATCGTCCAACGCTTCGGCACCGATCTCGTGGCCGAAGTCACGGGTCGGTCGCGGCGCATCGTGAGGAAGGGCGAGGGTCCTGCTGCGCGCCTCGTTGTGGAAAGCCGGGCAGGGTCTGCCAACCTCGCGGAAACCGCCGCCTTCATGGATGACCAGAAACGCATCTTGATCTTTTCCGACGCGGGCGGCACGGGTCGGAGCTACCACGCCGATCTCGGGGCCAAGAACCAGCGCCTGCGGGTCCACTACCTTCTGGAACCCGGCTGGAAAGCCGATGCTGCCATCCAAGGCCTCGGGCGCACCAACCGCACCAATCAGGCGCAGCCGCCGCTGTTCCGGCCGGTGGCCACCGATGTGAAGGCGGAGAAGCGGTTCCTCTCGACCATCGCCCGCCGCCTCGACACGCTTGGGGCGATCACCCGCGGTCAGCGCCAGACCGGCGGGCAGGGGCTGTTTCGGCCGGAGGACAACCTCGAGTCGCTTTTTGCCCGAGACGCGCTGCGCCAGCTTTACCGCCGGATCTATCGCGGCGATGTGGCGGGCTGTTCGCTCGGGGCCTTCGAGGATGCTACAGGGCTCAGCCTGACCGACGACAACGGGCTGAAGGACGACCTGCCGCCGATCACGACCTTCCTCAATCGCCTGCTGGCGCTGACGATCGACATGCAGGCCGTGCTCTTCTCGGCCTTCGAGGAATTGCTTGATCAGCGGATCGAGGGGGCCATCGCGGCCGGGGTCTATGACCTTGGGCTCGAGACGCTGCGGGCAGAGAGCTTCCGCGTTATGGATGCGCGTGTCATCTACACCCACCCGGGCTCCGGCGCGGAAACCCAACTTCTGACCATCGCGGAAAAGCGCCGCAACACGCCGACTTCGCTTGCGGATGCGCTCGACTGGCTCGACGACCCAAAAGCACGCCTTCTGGTCAACAGCCGCTCGGGTCGGGCTGCCGTGCAGGTGCCTGCCACCAGCCTGATGCTGGATGACGGCACTATCGAGCCCCGCCTTCGTCTGATCCGGCCAACGGAGGCCAGCACCGTCCCAGCCCGGATGATGGACGACACCCACTGGTTGGAAGCCGACCGCGCGGCGTTCGCCGCCGTCTGGACCGCGGAACTGGCTGAGGTGCCGGAGTTCAGCGAGTCCACGCTGCACATCGTGGCGGGGCTGCTGCTGCCGATCTGGAAGCAGCTTCCCCAGGACGAAACCCGCGTTTATCGCCTGCAGACCGATGACGGTCAGCGCATTATCGGCCGCCGCGTCTCACCCGCTTGGGTCGCGACCACGCTGGCGGCTGAAGCGCCGGAACTGACGGCAGCGCAGGTCCATGCCCTCGTGCTGGAAGGCAAGACGGTCGTGCGGCTGGCCGAAGGCATGGAACTCCACCGCTCCCGCGTCATGGGCGTGAACCGGATCGAACTGTCCGGCTTCACGGAAGCGGCCAAGGACCGGCTCAAGGCTGACGGTTTCTTCTCGGAGATCATCAGCTGGAAGCTGCGCCTGTTCTGCCCGACGGATGCGAGCGGGCTCAAAGTGCTGGAGCGTCTGCTCGCACGTTGTCCTGTGGCGGGACTACAGGCGCGCGGAGGGTCTTGAGCCATGTATTCCGAGACCGAAGATGTGATCCGTGCTCTGGCGGAAAACGCAGAGAGCGTGTGTCGCGCCTACCTTCCCGCCGGTCGGCGGGAAGGATCTTACTGGATCGTAGGCGATCTGCAGAACAACCCCGGCCGGTCGCTCTTCGTGCGGCTGACCGGTCCCGCGTCAGGGCCGGGGGCGGCCGGCAAGTTCACCGACGGTGCCACGGGCGAGCATGGTGATCTTCTCGATATCATCCGCGAGCGGACCGGGATCTCCCGCTTTCCCGATCTTCTGGCCGAAGCCCGGGCGCATCTTGGCCGTCCGCAGCCGGTTTTCCCTGACGCACCTGCGCCGAAGAAGGCCAAGGCCCCCGGCGGCACACCAGCGGCGGCGGCGCAATTGTTTGCAGCCTTGGTGCCGGTCGCAGGCACGCTTGCCGACACCTACCTCCGCGCCCGGGGCCTGACCCAAGGCGGCATGATGAGCGCGCTGCGCTTCCACCCGAAGTGCTGGCATCGGGACGAGGGCCAGACCCGCAGCCTCCCCAGACCGGCGCTGATCGCGGCGGTCACCGATGGGGCAGGGGCCTTGCAGGGTGTGCATCGCACCTGGATCGCGCCGGACGGACAGGGGAAGGCGCGGGTCGAGACGCAGCGGCGTGCCATGGGTCACCTCCTCGGCAATGCCGTCAGGCTGACCCCACATGACGACATCCTCGTGGTCGGCGAGGGCATCGAGACCATGCTGTCCCTTGTCGAGGCAGTGCCGGGTCTTTCCGTGTTGGCTGCGCTTTCGTCGGGTCACTTCGGGGCGGTCCTGCTGCCGGAGGCGGTGCAGCGCCTCTACATCGCCATCGACCGCGATCCGGCTGGGCGTGGCGCGGCAGAGAGGTTGAGCGCCAGAGCACTTGATGGCGGGATTGCCGTTCGGGTGCTGGAACCGCGGCTCGGGGATTTCAACGATGATCTTCGGGCATACGGCAAGGACGCGCTGCGCCAGCATCTGGCAGGTCAGATCGGGCCAGAGGATCGGCAACGCCTGTTCGGCTGATCCGCATCGCGCAAGGGTCAGTCGGGGAGTGCGGGGCAGGGGGTACGGATCCCTGTCATGGCTGTGGATCGTCGCTTTGCCTCTTTCCGGGCAATCTCATCCACACGTCACCCGAGCGGCCTTCAAGAGATGGGCAGGCGGCCGTCAAAGGTGCCGCCCCTTCAAGGACGGGGGGCGACTGATTTCCGCCGGCGGGGGCGAGCCCCGCCTTTGCATCGCGAGACAAATCAGCCGCCCCCCGTCCTCCTCCACATGCGTTCCGGCCCCG
>JAAFHX010000092.1 GCA_013297695.1 Rhodobacterales bacterium
CCCCGCCGCTGCCGCCGCGCGCCTGCAGCAGATGAACCGCCTTGTGGCCGTGCGCCGTGACCATGACGCCGTGTCCGCCCGCGCCGACGTCGCCCGTGCCGCCCATGAGGCGATCCAGCGCAGCCTTGCCGACCTCGCCCGGGCCGATCAGTCCGCCCGCGAGGCCCGCCGTGCGGCGGACGCCCGCCTGACCGAGGTGAACCGCACCCTTGCCCGGGCCGAGGCGGACCGCGCCATTGCCAGCGGCAAGCTGGAGGCTGCCTCGCTGGCGGTCGCGCGGTTCGAGGATGAGGCAACCGCCGCCCGCCGTGCCCTGGCCGACGCCGATGCCGGGGCCGCCGACCTGCCCGACCTTGCCCAGGCCCGCGCCGCCACCGAGTCCGTGCGCACCGCCGTCGAGGCCGCACGGCTGGAAATGCTGGCCCGCCGGTCGGGCCATGACGAATTGCGCCGCGAGGGCGAGGCGCGGGTGAAGCGTCGGCAAGAGGTCACCAAAGAGCTTTCCGGCTGGCGGCTGCGCCTTGAAACCGCCGAGACGCGCGGGGCCGAGCTTGCCGCCCGGCAGGCCGAGACCGAAGCCGCCCTGGCCAGCGCCCGCGAAACACCGCAGGACCTTGCCCGCCGCCGCGCCGAACTGGCCGAAGCCATTGCCACCGCCGAGGCGCGCCGGGCAAGGGCCACCGATGGTCTGTCGCAGGCCGAAGGTGCCTTGCGCGCTGCCCAGACCGCCGAACGCGAGGCCGAACGCGCGGGGGGCGAGGCGCGCGAGGCCCGCGCCCGGGCCGAGGTGGTGCTGGAAGCCGCCGAGGCGACCGTTGCCGCCGCCGTGGCCCGCATCGGGGACGAGGCCGAATGCACGCCCGACGCCCTTCTGGCCAGCCTGAACGCCGACCCCGACCGGATGCCCGACATTGCCGGGCTGGAAACCGAGATATCCCGCCTGAAACGGGCGCGCGAGGCGCTTGGCGCGGTGAACCTGCGCGCCGAGGAAGATGCAAGGACGGTGCAAGCCGAACATGACACGCTGCGTCTGGAAAAGCTGGACCTGGAAGAGGCGATCAAGAAGCTGCGCGCCGGCATCGCCGGGCTGAACCGCGAGGGGCGCGAGCGGCTGCTGACCGCCTTTGAACAGGTCAACACCAACTTCGCCGCGCTGTTCACCCATCTGTTCGGCGGCGGCGAGGCGCGGCTGGTGCTGGTGGAAAGCGACGATCCGCTGGAGGCGGGCCTGGAGATTCTGTGCCAGCCGCCGGGCAAGAAGCTGTCGGCGCTCAGCCTGCTGTCGGGGGGCGAACAGACCCTGACGGCGCTGGCGCTGATCTTCGGGGTCTTTCTGGCCAACCCCGCGCCGATCTGCGTGCTGGACGAGGTCGATGCGCCGTTGGACGATGCGAACGTGACCCGGTTCTGCGATCTGCTGGACGAGATGACGCGGCGCACCGATACGCGGTTTCTGGTCATCACCCACCATGCGGTGACCATGGCCCGGATGGACCGGCTGTTCGGCGTCACGATGGTGGAACAGGGCGTCAGCCAGCTGGTCAGCGTCGATCTGAAAAAGGCCGCGTCGCTGGTGGCGTGAACCTCAGCGCAGGACCCGCAGCATCTGGCCCGCCGACACCTCGCCATCCACCTCGACCGAGCACAGCACACCGCGCAGGCGCAGGGCGGGGTGGCCGGGCGCGGTGATCCAGTCCTTCGCGGCCTGTCCGTAGCGGACCTTCCATTTCACGCAGGCCTCGTTGAACAGGCCCGAGACGCGCAGCACCGCCGTGCCCGCCTGCAACAGCGTGCCTTCCGGCAGGTTCGCCTCGGACATGTCCAGATCGGCCACCAGCGGGTCGCCGGGGTGGGGTGTGCCGTCGCGGTCACGCCAGACCAGAGGCAGCACCCGCGCAGGCAGGATCGAAACCTGGATGCCCGGGTCGGGCGCGCCATCCGGCAGCCGCGCCCAGGGGGCGGTCAGCCAGCGCTCGCCGGGAATGCCTGCGGCCCGGGTCATCCGGATGCGGTCGGGAAAGCTGCGCTGGCCATAGTCGGGGCGCAGGCAAAGGCCGGTGATCGGCCCCTGATCGCGCGGGGCTGCCAGCACATGGGGCAGGGCGGCGGCCAGTTCGGCTGCGGTGACGGGCGGCATGGCGCTACAGCGCCTCCAGCAGGGCAGGGGTGGGCCAGCCATCCGCGGGCAGGCCAAGACGGGCCTGTTCGGCCTGCACGGCGACACGCGTCTGCGCGCCAAGGATGCCGTCGGCCTTGCCCACCGGATAGCCCCGCGCTGCCAGCTTCTTCTGCAGCGCTGCCATCTGATCCCCGCTCAACCCCGGCGCGGGATTGCCCGCGTCATAGGGCGGCGCACCTGACAGGCGGGTGGCGAAATAGGCGGCTGTCGTCACATAGACAAAGCTCTGGTTCCAGTTGAACAGCACGGCAAAGTTCGGGAAGGCCAGAAAGGCGGGCCCCCCTGCCCCCTGCGGCAGCAGGACCGAGGCGCGCAGGTCGCCGCGCGGCAACGCGCCGTCGCGCGCCATGACACCCAGACCGGCCCAGTCCGAGACGGAATAGGTCTTGTCGATCCCGGTCAGCCGCAGGTCCAGCCCCCGGGGCAGCACCACCTCCTGCAGCCACGGATCGCCCGCCTGCCAGCCAAGCGCCGCCAGTTTCGACGCCGCCGACAGGATCGCATCGGGGGCCGAGGTTTTCAGCGTCACCAGCCCGTCGCCGTCGCCATCGACCCCGCTTGCCAGAATGTCTGCGGGCAGCATCTGGACCATCCCGATCTCGCCCGCCCAGGCCCCGGTCGTCGTCGCCGGGTCCAGATCGCCCAGTTCATACAGCCGCAGTGCGGCCAGCGCCTGCGGGCGGAACAGGTCGGGGCGGCGGCAGTCATGCGCCAGCGTGACCAGCGCGTTGACCGTGTTGAAATCGCCCTGAACCTTGCCGAAATCCGTCTCGAAAGCCCAGAAGGCCAGCAGGATGCCGCGCTGCACGCCGAACCTCGCCTCGGCCTGCGCGAAGACGGCGGCATAGTCCTGCCCCTTGGCCAGCCCGGTCTGCAACCGGTTCTTGCTGATGAGCGACTTTGAAAAGTCGAGGAACGGCTTCTGGAACACAGATTGCGCGCGGTCGGCCTTGAGCGCCCTGGGGTCCTGCCGCACCTGTGCGAAGAACGCGTCGACCGTTGCAGGATCATGCCCGGCCGCCACCGCCTCGGCCCGAAGTCCGTCGACAAAAGCCGGGAACGGGCCGCCGCAGGTGGCAGCGAGCGTGGGCGTGCCAAGCATGAGGGCGGTGGCGAGGGCGGGCAGCAAACGCATCGGCAGGCTCCGGTTCAGAACAGGGTGACAAGAGCGACTATCGCAACCAGGCCCGCCCAGGTGCGCCACAGCGCCGCGCAGGCGGCGTCGATGTCGGCGGGTCCCGGGTCGCGGCGACCCTCGGGCCAGACCCAGGGGTAATCCTTGTACTGCCCGTGATAGCTGCGCGGGCCGGAAAGGGCCACGTCCAGCACGACTGCCATTGCCGCCTCGGGCCAGCCCGCATTGGGCGACCGGTGCAGCGGGCCATCGCGCAGGATCGGGGCCGCATCGAAATGGCCGTGGGTGATGGCGATCAGGGCGGCGGTCAGGCGCGCCGGCACCCAGTTCAGCACGTCATCCAGCCGGGCGGCGGCCCAGCCGAAGGCCTCGTGCCGGGGGGTGCGGTGGCCGATCATGCTGTCGGCGGTGTTGACCGCCTTGTAGATCAGCATGCCGGGCAAGCCCCCGATGAGGAACCAGAAGGCCGGGGCCACCACGCCGTCCGACAGGTTTTCGGCGGCGCTTTCGATGGCCGCACGGGCCACGCCCGGGCCATCCAGCGGGGCGGTGTCGCGCCCGACGATGCGTGCCACCATCAGCCGCCCGTCGGCCACCGACAGGCGCAAGGCATCGGCCACGGCGCGCACATGGTCCACCAGGCTGCGCTGCGCCAGCAGGATCGCGGCGGCCAGCACCTCCAGCAGGCCCGCATCCGGCACGGCGGCGATGGCCGCGCCGATGACCCCCGCGCCGATGACCAGTACCCCGGTCGCCACCACACCTTTCAGCCGCCGCCGCTGCCCCATGTTCAGGGTCCGGTCCAGCCAGCCCACCGCGCGGCCCATCAGCACCGCCGGATGGGCCGCGCGCTGCCACAGCCAGCCCGGCTCGCCCAGGGCGGCATCCAGCAGCATGGCGGGCAGAAGCAAGGCTGCGGGCATGCCTCAGGCGTCCGGCAGCGGCGGGTGGCGAGAGACGAACCGGGGTTTCACCGCCTCGGGCCAGTCGGCCCAGTTCACGATGCCCGCGCGGCTGCGCGCGTGGTGGGCGGCATAGGTGACCACGGCCTGCGCCAGGTCCGGTTCGGGCGCGAAATCCGCCAGGCCGTAGCCCATCTTGCCCGCCGCCTGCAGCGCCACGGCGCAGGCACGTTCGCAGCCCATCAGGCAAGCGTGGCGCCGCACCCGCAGGCCGGGCACATCGCGCGCCGCATGCTCGATCAGACCGGCCAGCCGTTCGCCATCGGTCAGGCCGTCGGCCTGTGGCACCCATCCGGGGCGCTTGCAGGTCTCGCACACGGTGATCCAGGTCGTCATGCAGGCCCCCAATCGCTTGGCAGCGTTCAACCGCAAAAGAACGGGCCGCGCAAGGCAAAGCCGCGCAGGGTTCAGCGGCCATGGGGGGCGGTAAAGTCCAGCGCCGGGTTGATCGGGATGATCCGGTGGGGGTTCCGGTTTTCGTGGCCGCCGTGATGGTGCCGCACCGTCTGGACCAGCCGTACGGTTTCGGCCATGCCGGGGCGCCGGTACAGCGCGCGGGCACAGGCCCAGAGGTTCGGATCGTCGATGATCCGCCGCCGGTTGCATTTGAAATGCAGGTGACATACCGGATCGAACCGGACCAGCGTGCAGGACAGCCGCCGGTCGGCCTTGGCCGGCGTGTCGCCCATCGACAAGCGCCGGTCGGACAGCCGCAGTTCCAGAAGGTCCAGCGCGGCAAAGACCTGCAACACCGCCGCATCATGGACCAGCGTGTTGCGCTCGTCGTTCTTCGCGCAGAGCGGTTCGGAAAAGCAGTCCTCCAGGTTACCGGTCGACCCGTCGAAGGCCGCGTTGAACATCCGGATGATCTTGGCGCGTTCGTTCGACACGATGGTGCCCCGCGCGCTGTCCCCCAGAACGGGGACGGTGACCCGGCCCGACATCCGGGGCGCGGCGCGGGTGGAAGGGTCGCGCGGGAAGGGCAGGCCGTGCAGCCCGTCGCCGGTCGCGCCGGGAAAACCGCTGGCAAGGGTCCGGCCGTCGGCCGGCATGTCGGGATGCACGCCCGACAGGCCGATATGCGGCGCAAGCCCCGTGATCGCGCGAAAGCTCAGCGTGCGATGTGCCCGGGGGCAGGCGTGGGAGACGTAAAGGTGACAGCACCCGCTTTCCGCCGCAAACCCGCCCGCGCTGCCGCGGGCAGGGCGCGCCGTCAGGGGTGATCCGGTTGCGCAAGATCGTGACCGGGTGTCGGAACGTGCCGTCCGACGCGGTGGCGCGGTAGTCCGAAACCCAATGCTCCTCGACCGGTTTGCCCGTCGCCTTGCCCCCCCTGCTGGAACCCGTCTTGCCCGGTTGCTGCCCCACCAGACAGGGGCGGCGCACAGATCGGTCCTGCGGCACCGCACACAGACGCGGCACCGCCCACGAGGTGGCAATCGTGGCACACGGCACACAACCCCCGGATGATCCGAGGTCTTTTCCGGAATGGCTTGATTTTTAACCTGTTTCCGGCAGACTTCCGACTCGGGGCGGCGTCTGCCGCTTCGTGCAAAGGGCCGCGCGATGCTGGAGTTTCTGCCAAAGGACGTGCGTGAGGGGCTGGACGCCGCGCGCAAGCGTGAACAGCGCAGGCGGTCGCGGCTGCATGTCCAGCTTGGGGATGCGGTTTTCCCGGTGCTGCGGATGTGGGACCGGGGCTTTGCGCTGGATGCCGCGCGCGTGTCGCGGCTGCGCGGTCTGGTCGATCTTTACGATGGACCGCGGCACATCGGCCAATGCCTGATCGTCGCCACGGTCGAGGAAAACGGCGAACTGATCTGCGAATTCAAGCATGCCACCGTCACGCGCGACCGCCCCGCGCTCGACTTCTGGCAGGGCGAGAACCTGGCGGCGGGCTATCTGCCCAAGGCGTGACGCGGGCTACTGCAGGTCGGCAAAGGCCGCCTGCAACCGTTCCACCGCCTCGGCCACCTGACGGCGGGGCATGGCGATGTTGAACCGCAGGAACGATTCGCCCCCCGTGCCGAAACTGCTGCCGTGGTTGGTGCAGATCAGCGCGCCCTTTTCCACCCGTTCGGTGAACTCCGCAGCCGTCATCCCGGTGCCCGCGAAATCGACCCAGGCGAGATAGGTCGCCTCCAGCGGGGTTGATCGCAGGCCCGGTATGGCATTCACGCCCGCATCGAACAGGCGGCGGTTGCCGTCAAGGTAGGTCATAAGGCCATCGACCCAGTCCGCCCCTTCGGGCGAATAGGCGGCAGTCGCCATGTGCATGCCGAAGGCGTTCGGCGATGTACCAAGCGCCATCATCCGCGCCGCAAAGCGCGCCCGCAGGGCGGGGTCGGGGATGATGACATTGCCCACATGTGCACCCGCTATGTTGAAAGTCTTGGTCGCGGCGGTTGTCACGATCAGCCGGTCCTGCAGGTCGCCGGCCACCAGGGCTGTCGAGATGTGGCGATGCCCGGGGTAGGTCAGGTCGCGGTGAATCTCGTCCGACAGAAGGATCAGATCGTGCCGACGGCAGAACGCGACAACGCCGCGCAGGTCTTCCCCGGTCCAGACCCGGCCGCCGGGATTGTGTGGCGAGCACAGGATCAGCATCGTCTCGCGCCCGGTCATCCGTGCATCCCAGGCGTCGAAATCCATCTCCTGCCGCCCGTCGGTGACGCTCAGCGGGCATTCCACGACACGCCGGCCGGCGGCGCGGATCACCCGCGCGAAAGCGTGGTAGACCGGCGTCATCAGCACGACGCCGTCGCCCGGTGCGGTGAAGGCGTCGATGCACAGGCCGATCCCGTTCACCAGCCCGTTGGTGGAGAAGATCGCATCGCGGGGCGGGGTCCATCCGTGACGGGTCTGCGACCACCAGCAGACCGCGTCAAGATAGGCAGTCTCGTCGCCGAAATATCCATAGACGCCATGCCTCGCCATGGCTTCCACCGCGGACTGCACTCCGGCAGGCGGGCGGAAATCCATGTCGGCCACCCACATCGGCAGGCCGTTTTCCACCGATACGCCATAGGCATCGTGCATCATGTCCCATTTCATCGAATGCGTGCCACGGCGGTCGATGATTTCGTCGAAATTCATGCGGGGTCTCCTTCGTCGGCTGCGGACCCTAGCGGCTTTCCGGGCGGCTGCAAGCAGGGCAGAGTTGCGAAGCGGCGGGGCATCCCGTAAGTCGGGGGAATGATACGCCCGATCCTGATCCATCCCGACCCGCGCCTGAAAAGGCTGTGCGATCCGATTGCCGAGATCACGCCCGACCTTGCCCGGCTGGCCGACGACATGCTGGAAACCATGTATGCCGCGCCCGGCGTGGGGCTGGCCGCACCGCAGGTCGGCGTGACGAAACGGATGCTGGTGATGGATTGCGTGAAGGAACCCGGCGCGGCTGCGCGCCCGATGGTGCTGGTGAACCCGGTCGTCACCTGGGCCTCGGAAGATGTGTCGATCTATGAGGAAGGCTGCCTGTCGATCCCCGACCAGTATGCCGAGATCGAGCGCCCTGCCGAGGTGCGCGTGCGCTGGACGGGGCTGGACGGAACCGAACAGGAAGAACAGTTCGCGGGGCTCTGGTCGACCTGCGTGCAGCACGAGATCGACCATCTGGAGGGCAAGATGTTCATCGACTATCTGCGCCCGCTGCGCCGACAGATGATCACCCGCAAGATGGAAAAGCTGAAGCGCGACCGGGCGCGCGACGGGGCCTCGGGCGACGGGGCGCTGCGCGGCTGATGGCCGTCCGGCGCTGCCTGCCCTGGCCCGACCCGATCCTGCGCCGCCCTGCCGTGCCGGTGCAGGCGATCACCGATGAACACCGCCTTGTCTGGGCCGACATGATCGACACGATGGAGGCGATGCCGGGCTATGGCCTTGCCGCCCCGCAGATCGGCATCGGGCTGGCGCTGGCGGTGGTCGATTGTTCCGACACAAGGGGGCAGGCGGTGCGGATGGCCAATCCGGTCGTGCTGCACGCCTCGGGCCAGATGCGCGACCATGAGGAAGCAAGCCCGAACCTGCCCCTTGTTTCTGCCGTGATCTCGCGCCCCCGCGCCGTGACGGTGCGGTTCCTCAACGCCGATGGCGGGGTCGAGGACCGCGATTTCGTCAACCTCTGGGCCACCTCCGTTCAGCACCAGATCGACCATCTGGCCGGGCGGATGTATTTCGACCACCTGTCGGCGCTGAAACGGCGGATGCTGGTTGCCAGGTCCCAGAAGCTGCGGGGGCGGGCATGAGGGTGGTCTTCATGGGCACGCCCGAGTTTTCGGTGCCGGTGCTGAAGGCGCTTGTCGGCACGCATGAAGTGATCTGCGTCTATTGCCAGCCGCCGCGCCCGGCCGGGCGGGGCAAGAGGGACCGCCCGTCGCCGGTGCAGGCAGCCGCCGAGGCGATGGGGCTGCCGGTGCGCCATCCGGGATCGCTGAAAGGGGCCGAGGCGCAGGCAGCGTTTGCCGCCCTGAACGCCGACGTGGCGGTTGTGGTCGCCTACGGGCTGATCCTGCCGCAGGCCGTCCTGGACGCGCCGCTCCATGGCTGCCTGAACATCCACGCCTCGCTTCTGCCGCGCTGGCGCGGGGCGGCTCCGGTCCACCGCGCGATCCTTGCAGGCGATGCCGAAACCGGCGTCTGCATCATGGCGATGGAGGAGGGGCTGGATACCGGCCCGGTGCTGCTGCGTCAGGCCACCCGGATCGAGGCCGAAGAAACCACCGCCGACCTGTCGGACCGGCTGTCGGCGATAGGGGCCGACCTGATCCGGGCGGCGCTGGACCGGCTGCCCGACCTAGTGCCCGAACCACAGCCGGACACCGGCGTCACCTACGCCGCCAAGATCGACAAGGCCGAGGCGCGGGTGGACTGGACGGCCCCGGCCGAGACCGTAGACCGCCAGATCCGTGGCCTGTCACCCTTCCCCGGGGCCTGGTGCGAAGCGGACGGCGACCGCATAAAGCTGCTGCGGTCCCGCCTTGCCCCAGGGCAGGGCGCGCCGGGGAAGGTTCTGCCCGGCCTGACCATTGCCTGCGGCTCGGGGGCCGTGCAGATCACCCTGGCGCAGCGCGAAGGCAAGCGCCCGATGAACTCCGCCGATTTTCTGCGCGGCATGGCACTGCCCGACCGTCTGTCCTGACGTCCCGGCCATACCCATTCATCTTGGACCAAATATCCCACGGGGGTCCGGGGGTGTGAAACCCCCGGTGCCGGGGTCGATCTGACAGACCTGCCGGTCTGATCCTACTTCGGCAGTCCCGCCGCGATATCGGCCCAGTTCATCAGCTTGAACCCCGTGGTAAATCCCGCGTTCTGGTCATCCATCATCACCAGCAGCCCCTGCGGAAAGGCGGGGCCAAGCGGCGTCGCGGTGGCGTCCAGCCCATCGGTCTCTGTCACCCTGTCAAAGACACCTTCGGCGACCTCCACCATCGCCACGCAGTCGGGCTTGTCCTCGCCCCGCAGGCGGTAGAGTGCGGCGCGGTCCACCCCCTGGGCCGAGGCCACCAGCCAGCGCGCCCGGCCGTCGTCATGCAGCGCAAGCCCCTCGACATCATCGCGCGGCAGGCAGGCCGAGGGGATGGCATCGACGACAAAGGGCTCGGGCGCAGCGTCGGGCGACAGCGGATAGCGCCAGATGCCCGCATCCTCTTCGCCCACATAGATGTGCCCGCCGGCATCATCGGCGAACATCCCCTCGGGCTGGGTCGCGACCTTCCAGTGCCGTACCAGCGTCAGGGCAAGCTGCCCGTCGTTTTCGGTGATCCGGTACTGCAGGACGTGACCCGACTTGAAGTTCACCAGCGCATAGGTGCCGCCCGCATCCTGCGCCATGGCAAAGCCGTAGATATGGGTCGTGCCCGGCACCTCTGCCGAGGCTGCGGGGTGCGCAAAAGGCGTGGCCTGCCGGATCGTGCCGTCAGGTTCGATCACATGGAACACCATGGCCCCATCGTCGCGGCGCGATGACCCGACCAGCGTCACCGCCCTGCCGCCCAGGGTAAAGGGGCGCAGATCGACGTTGTTCAGACGCCCGTCGGGCAGAAAGGCCACCTGTTTCCCCGTCAGGTCATAGGCGAACAGACCCGCCTCCTTGTCGGCCCCCAGGATCAGGCTTTTCGCCGGGTCCGCCGGGTTGACCCAGATTGCCGGGTCATCGGCATCGCCCGAGGTTCCCTCGGTTTCGGCCACCGCCGTCACCTTCAGCGCCAGCGGATCGGCGATGACCGGGGTCGCCAGCAGGCACAGGGCAAGCGCCTTAATCGTCGAGTTCATATTCGGCCACCGGCACGGTGAACGACATCACCAGCGTGTCACCCCCGCGCGTGGCGGTCACGAAGCCGCCGATCATGCCGTCCGGCACAAGGCCCTTTTCGTCCCTGGTGCCGCTGTCGGTCGTCAGCGTCAGCGTTCCGGTCCAGCCGGCAATCTCGTCGTTGACGGTCGCCTCTGCGGTCTCCCACTCCAGTTGCGCCTCCAGATTGGACAGAAGGCCCTCGGGGAATTCCTTGTCCTGCAGGGCAAAGCTGGCAGGCAGGCTGTGGGCGGTGAAATCGTGGTTCTCGAACTCGAATTCCAGCGCCTTTTCCACGCCGTCGATCGTGGCCTTCAGCGCCACCTCGAAATCGCCATAGCGCCAGGTCCCGCCTTCGCCCGGCAGGTACTCGCGCTTGCCCGCGAATTCGGCCACGCCTGCGGCGCTGGCCATGTCGGTCATCTGCAGATCGAATGCCCGACCGTTGATCGTTCCCATCACCACCAGGTGTGGCACCTCGCCCAGCCATTCGGCGGGCGGGGCGGTCAGCGTGTTGCCGGGCGTGACCGTGGCATCGGCCGCGAAGGCAGGCGCGGCAAGCAGGCTCAGGGCAAGGGTAAGGTGGCGCATGGGGTCCTCGCGGTTCAGCACTTCCAGGCGGTCCGGTTAGACGCGACTTGTAACTGGCGCATGACGGCACCGAACCCGCTTTCCATCAGGGGCGGGGCCGACGATACTGCGGCTGCAATCACGGAGGATGCCGATGCCCATCGTCTATCTTGTCATCATCGGAGCGGCGGCGGGGTTTCTGGCCACGCGGATGATGCGCCTGAACACCGATGTGCCGACCACCATCGTGATCGGCATCGCCGGGGCGCTGATCGGCGGGCTTGTGCTGCGCTTCCTGATTCTGGTGACCGGCTGGCTTGCGGGGCTTGTCGGCGCGGTGCTGGGGGCGGTCCTGCTGATCTGGCTGTGGAAGACCTACATTGCGCGCTGACGGTCAGGCCAGGCGCCTGATCGCATCCTTGATCCGGAATGATCGTTCGCCTGCCAGACGCCACAGCGCCTGGCCCTGCCAGGCCGCAAACAGGATCGCCGCCGCCTCGCGCCCCTTGGCCCCACCCCCCAGCCGCAGCGCCAGCGCCGCCTCGACCCTTTCCCGCCACGCCATTGCACGGCCGCGCAGGACGGGGTCGCGGAAATCGGCGGCCAGAAGGGCAAGGTCGGCGGTCTCGGCCTCTTCGCCCGACAGCGCCTTGAGCAATTGCGCCGCCCCCTTGGCCGTCAGCGGCGCTTCGGCCTCGGCCTCGCCCGTCGCCGCCTCCAGCCCGTCCCAGGCGCGCATCAGCGCGGCCCGGAGCATTCCATCGCGCGATCCATAGCGCTGCACCAGGGTGGGGGCGGCCAGCCCCGTGGCGCGCGACACGGTGGAAAAGGCCACCGCCTTCTCGCCACCCTCGGCCAGAAGCGTGCGGATCGCGGAAAAGATCGCGTCGTCGGGGATTGTGCGGCTGCGGCCCATGCGAGATTTCATAAACGAACATTCGTGAATGGAAAGCGAAAAGATGGGTGCGATTCGCAGAATGATGGCAGCCAGCCTTGACGGCTTCGCGGCAGATGCGCAGGGCAGCGTCGGCTGGCTGGACCCCTTCGAGGGCGCCGACTGGGGCCATGACGCATTCATTACCCAGATCTGTACGCTGGTGATGGGCGGCTGACCTGTCTTCCTATGCTGGACCTGACACCGGACTGGCCCTATCCGGGGAAGCGCGGCATCACCGTCGGGCGCGGGTTGCAGCCGCCGCTGCGCGACGGGGCCAGGTCTGGCAGAGTGACCTGCCCGCCCTGGTGACACATCTGCGGGCCGAGCCGATGGATGTCCGGATGCTGGGCGGCCCGATGCTGCAGCGGGCCTTCCTTGCGACGGGTGCACTCGACCGGCTGGAGTTATGCGTGGTGCCCCGCCTGATCGGCAGCGGCCTGCCGGTCTTTCCCGTCGGCCCCGTGCCGCCACGCCAGCCCCGCCTGCAGTCCGCACGGGCGCTGCCGATGGGCATGGTGATGCTGGACTATGCGTTCGACGCCTAGCGTCGCGGGACCACCGGCGGGCGGGGGCGATAGACCGGCAGGCGCCAGCCGAAGGCCAGGCTGCCTGCCCTCAGCACCAGCGTGACCGCGGCACAGACGGCCAGTGCCGGGCCGTTCCCGGCCCCCGCCAGCAGCGCCAGAAGGGCGGACCCCGCCCCGGCAAAGGCGGCGGTGACATAAAGCTCGCCCTGCTTCAGCACCAGCGGCACCTCGTTGCACACCACGTCGCGCACCAGACCGCCCATGCAGCCGGTGATCATCCCCATCACCAGCACCACGGGCCAGGCCTGCCCGTCACCAAGCGCCGCACCCACACCTGCGGGCACCGCAGCCGCCAGCGCGCAGGCATCCAGCCAGAGAAGCGCCCGATAGCGGCTTTCCAGCAGATGTGCCCCGAAGAACACCGCCACCGCCACAGCCGAGGCGACCGCCAGCATGACAGGATCGGCGATCCAGAACACCTGCCGGTCCAGCAGGATGTCGCGCAGCGTGCCCCCGCCCACGGCGGTCAGACAGGCGACAAAGATGAATCCCACCACATCCAGCTGCGCCCGGCTGGCCACCAGCGCCCCTGCGGCCGCAAAGACGGCCACCGAGGCATAGTCGAGGCCCCGCAGCAGCGCCTCGGTCGGAACGATCAGGTCCCCGGGCCCAATCATGCAGCCCCCGGGCGCTTGAACGGGGCCATGCCCGCGCGTGCAAGCTCGTCGGCGCGTTCGTTCTCGGCGTGTCCGGCATGCCCCTTGATCCAGCGCCAGTCGACCCGGTGGCGCGCCTGCGCCGCGTCCAGACGCTGCCACAGGTCCACGTTCTTGACCGGCGGCCCGCCGGCGGTGCGCCAGCCCCTGCGCTTCCACCCTGCCATCCACTCGGTGATGCCGTTCTTCACATAGGCGCTGTCGGTGACAACGGTGATCTCGGACGGCCGCGCCAGCGCCTCCAGCGCGGAAATCGCGGCCATCAGCTCCATCCGGTTGTTGGTTGTCAGCGCCTCGCCGCCCGACAGGCTGCGTTCCCTGACCACCGCGCCGCCATCGCGGGCGATCATCAGAACGCCCCACCCCCCGGGACCCGGGTTGCCCGAACAGGCCCCGTCGGTATAGGCGAACAATTCGGTCATGCGATCGCGGCGGTGACAGGCATCCCGTCCCATCCCCCTTCATCTTGGCGGAAATATCCTGCAGGGGGTTTGGGGGACGCAAAGTCCCCCATGGTCCGACGGTCGGGCCTCATGTCAGGGCCGGGACAGCAAGACTCAAAAGCACCCCCGCCGTCAGCAGCAGCCGCAGCCGCATCCACCAGTCGGGGGCCAGACCCTGCCGCCAGAACAGCGCATCCAGACCCAAAAGGCCGACAAACCCGGTTGCCAGCCAGATCGCCGCCGACACCGGCCCACCCCCCACGAAAAAGAACGCCCAGAGCGCGGGCACAACCGACAGAAGATAGCCGCTGGTCGCCACCGCGCCCGTCGCCCTTGTGGCAAACCCCCAAAGAACACCCGACATGAAGGCAAGGATCACCGTCCCGTAAGACAGCGACACATAGGGCCCGACAAAGCGCGGACCCAGCACCCCGGTCCCCCAGTCGCCAAGCACCGGCAAAAGCTGGCTCACCGCGCCCCAGAAGAACGGGATCAGACCGGCAAGCCCCAGCAGCAGCGCGGAACGGGGAACAGGGGTCATGATCCAAGCCCTTCGACCCGCGCGGCGATTCGCCTGGCGCAGGTGGCGGCAGTCTTCGCGGTGCCGGTCCGGCAGACCAGGCCGCGCCGCCTGCCGGGGGTCGGCGTTTCCCAATCTGCCGTCCGGTCGGTGCGGTGCAGGGTGGCGGCAAGGTCCCCGGGCGTGTCCACCGAATCGGGCGGTGCGCGGCGCAGGCGCACCTCGACCCGCCGGGTGCCAGGGGTCGGAAAGGCCCCGCTCCCCGCGTCCGGAAGACGCAGAATCGTGTCGGCCGCCCGGCCCCGGACCAGCGGTTCCACAGCGCCCCCGAACACCTGCCGGTCGCTCATGCCGGTTCGCGCAGCACGCGGGGCACCTTGAATTCGACCCGCTCCATGGCCGTCTCGACCAGTTCGACCGTGGTCGCAAAGCGGTCGCGGAAGGCGTCGATCACCTCGTTCACCAGAACCTCCGGCGCAGAGGCCCCGGCGGTGACACCGACGCGCGTGATCCCGTCCAGCGCGCGCCAGTCGATCTCGTCGGCGCGCTGGACAAGCTGGGCGTAGGGGCAGCCCGCAGCCCGCCCGACCTCGACCAGACGGCGCGAGTTCGACGAATTCGGCGCACCGATCACCAGCAGCGCGTCGATCTTCGGTGCGATGACCTTGACCGCCGCCTGCCGGTTGGTGGTGGCATAACAGATGTCTTCCTTGTGCGGCCCGACGATGCCCGGAAACCGCGCCCGAAGGGCTGCCACGATCCCCGCCGTATCATCGACCGACAGCGTGGTCTGCGTGATGAAGGCCAGCCGCGCCGGATCGCGCACGGCAAGGCCCGCCACGTCCTCGACCGTTTCCACCAGCAATACCTCGCCATCGGGCAACTGGCCCATGGTCCCGATGGTTTCAGGGTGGCCGGCATGGCCGATCATCACCATCTGCAGGCCGTTCTCGTGATGGCGCTCGGCCTCGACATGGACCTTGCTGACCAGCGGGCAGGTGGCATCTACAAACACCATCTCGCGCCGCTCGGCCTCGGCGGGCACGGATTTCGGCACGCCATGTGCCGAAAAGATCACGGGACGGTCGGGCGGAACGTCATCCAGGTCTTCGACGAAGACCGCGCCGCGCTCGCGCAGCCCGTCCACCACGAACTTGTTATGCACGATCTCGTGCCGCACGAACACCGGAGCCCCCCATTTCTCCAGCGCCATCTCGACGATCTTGATCGCACGATCCACGCCCGCGCAGAATCCGCGGGGGGCGGCAAGATACAGGGTCAGCGGGGGCTTTGTCATGTCGGGCCTCGGCGGATGCTGCGCCCAGAGGTAGTCGCCTCCGCCGCTTTGGTCCAGCCCCACCAGGGCCTGATCGGCCGGGTCGCCGCGCCTGCCGTCACCGCGCTTCGGCAGTGGTCTCTTCACGATCAAGAACGACCGGGCGCGGTTCGCGGGGCGGCCGACCGATCACTTCGCGCAGTTCGTCGAGCTCGATGAAGTTGTCGGCCTGGCGGCGCAGCTCATCCGCGATCATCGGCGGCTGGCTGCGGATGGTCGAGACGACCGAGACGCGCACACCCTGACGCTGCAGGCTTTCGACCAGCGGGCGGAAGTCGCCGTCGCCCGAGAACAGGACGATGTGATCGACA
>JAAFHX010000093.1 GCA_013297695.1 Rhodobacterales bacterium
GTCGGCGGGATCGTCGGGGTTCACCACCTCGCAGATCGACCCGCCCGAGTCGCAGACGAAGTTGCGGTAGCCATAGATATCCTCGGCCCGGGTGATGAACCGCGGCGTGTCCAGCAGGGCCGCGATCTCGGCCTCACGGTGCTGGGCCTGGCGGCGCAGATACTCGGCAAAGGGCACGCCTCCGCGCGCCGGGTCACCCGGCTTGCCAAGGTAGGTGGACAGCGGGGCCAGATTGTCGAAGGTGATGTTCGACGCGATATAGACCGAGTCGGTCATCAGAAGTTCGCGCAGAAGGGGAACCTTCATCGCCTCGCGCTTGAAGTTGTCGGCGATGAATTCGCCCATGTAGCGCGTGCCGATCCGGTAATCGACGGAATAGTGGAACCAGCCGCCCGCATCGCGCAGCATGCTGGCCGCATGGGTCTTGCCAAGGCCCGACATGCCGAACAGCAGTACCCGCTTGCGGGGTGACTCGCGCCATTCTGCCGCCGTCCGGTAGATCATCCGCCTGCCCCTGTCGTTCGCCCGCGTTGGTAGCGAAGCCGGGGGCCAAGTTCACGCGGAATCTTTGCGCTGCAAGAGGCGGGCGTCGATCAGCAGAAGCCCGGCGGCGATCAGGGCAAACCCCGCAAGGGCGCGGGGCGGCAGCGCCGCGATGACCACGCCGAAGACGGCGGTCGAGGCGTTGACGATGGCCGCAAGCCCCAAGGGAACCGCCAACTGCCCCCAGGTGATCAGCGTGAAGGGAACAGCGCTGTTCAGCGCCCCCATGACCAGAAAGGCCGCCCGGACGCCTGACTTGCGCGGCAGGGGCAGCCCCTGCATTGCCACGATGGCCCAAAGGACCAGACCGGCCCCGGCAACACGGAACGCCACCGTGGTGAACACCGGCACCTCGTTCAGCGCCAGGCGGTTGGCAACAACGCAACCGCCCCGGATCGTTGCAAGAAGGATCAGTTCGGCCCCGGCACGGGAAGAAAGGGTTTTCTGCTGCATCATGCCCGGGGTGTCGCAGGTTCCGGGCGCATCGGCGACCCGGAACCTGCGACCTGGGGCGGTCAGAACCGGTAGGCGACCCGCATGCCGAAGCCCAGGCCCTCGTTGTTGTCGAAGTTCGCGGCGGTCACGGTCGGGTTGGTGGTGAAGGTCTCGGCATTGCCGATCCAGATGTACGACACACCCGCCGAAATCTCCATCGGGCCCTGCGTGTAGGTGCCGCCGACGTTCATCGAGGTCAGACCGTCGGTCGGCCCCAGGTTCGACGCATAGCCGCCCACCGGCGGCTCATAGGTGGCGGAAACGGCACCGGCCCAGTTTTCAGTAAAGCGGCGTCCGACACCAAGGGTGTAGGTGTAGGTATCGCTGTCATAGGACACCAGCGACCGGCCCGTGGGAAAGAAGCTGCTTTTGGTAAGCTGCCGGTACATCGCCGGGCTGATGTCGAATTCCGTCCAGTCCACCCACCGGATGCTGCCGAAGACCAGCGTGTCGGCGGCAACGCCGGTTTCGAAGTCCAGGTTGACCGACTGCGGGGTGGACACTTCGGTGATCGAGTTCAGGCTGCCGGCGAACGAGGATTCGGCGGTCTGCAGGCTGTAGTCGATGGCCGAGTTGTAGGTCAGCGCCACACGGGCGGCGATTTCGGGCTTTTCCCAGGCCACGCCCAGCACATAGCCCCAGCCCTCGTCCTGCGACGCGGTGGCGGCATAGGGCACTCCGCCGGGCCGGTTGGTCACAAAGGGGATCACCGCTTCGGCGCTGAAGGTCTGATAACGCAGACCGCCGAACAGGCTGACATTCGACGGAAGACGATAGCGCAGCAGCCCCGTGACCGCGTTGGTATCCAGCGATGCCGTCGTGCCCCGCCCGAAATACCGCGTATCGGTGGGATAGATCGTGTTTGCGCCGAACGGCTGGTCAAAGATCAGCGCGGCATCAAGACCGTCGCGCAACTGGGTCTTCACCCCTGCGCTTGCGTTGTTGTACCCTGCCGCCATGTCGCCGGAAGACTGCCCCGGCGTTGGCGTTGCCAACCCCGGCCTCGTGCCCGCACCGACACCCGACACATCGGGGGAAACCCGGCGAATCGAGAACTCGGCATAGCCGCCCGGCTCGAACAGCAGCATCGATGACTGCATCGACCGGTCCACGTTGCCGGCCATCGCCGACCCGGTTGAAAGCGAAACGATCGCTCCCGCTATGGTAATCTTCTTCATGGCTGTCCCCCCACTGCATGCGCCACTTCGCCACATTTCCGTTAAGGGCCGAAGTCGGATTCGGTCAACCTCTGACCGAACGTCACAGGGAAATGACGTTGGGTTGTGGCGGGACCTGGCGGTTTGCAAAGCGGATGTTGATCCAGTTTGCGGCAAGGATAAGCGCCGATCCCAGGGCCAGCGCAGGCGTGATCGCCTCGCCATAGGCCAGCGCGCCGACGGCGGCGATCACCGGAAGGCGCAGGAAATCCATCGGCATCACCACCGTGGCGGGGGCAAGCGCCAGCGCGCGGGTCAGGCACAGATGCGCCAGAACTCCGGTGACGCCCACCATCGCCAGCCAGGGCAGGGTTGCGGCATCGGGCAGGGTCACCCGCCCGTCATGGCCTGCGGCGACGGCCGCCAGCACCGTCTGCATCGCCGTCAGCCAGAACAGGATCGAGATCACGCCCTCGTGCCGCGTCAGCCGTTTGGTCAGGATTGCCGATCCGGCAAAGCCGATGGCCGACCCGGCCGCCAGCGCCACGCCGACCGATGGCTGGCCCAGATCGGGGCGCACCACGATCAGCACACCCAGAAACCCGGCCCCGGCAGCCAGCCAGCGGACCCGCGTCATCCGTTCGGCCAGCAGCAGCGGCGACAGCAGCATGACCCAGATCGGTGCCGTGAATTCCAGCGCAAAGACCGTGGCCAGCGGGATCAGCGTCAGCGACATGAACCACAGGTTCTGCCCGGTGAAGTGAAACAGGTTGCGCAGAAGATGCGTGCCCAGACGGTTGCTGCGGATGCCGCCAAGCCGGCCCAGGGCCGCACCGAAGGAAAGCACGAGCGCCAGCCCGATCAGCGACCGCCACAGCATGATCTCGAACGTGTCAAGAAACGGTGCCAGCGCCCGACCGGCCACCGCCATGACCGAAAACGACAGGATCGACCCGGACATCCACAGCGCGGCGGCAAATGGTCGGTAAATCTGAGGCATGACGACTCCCGGTCCCTGCGTTCCCCCCTTCTAGTCTGCCGACCGCCCCGGGGCAAAGTGGCTCTGGCCCCGATCCGGCACGCTCCGGGTCGGTCGGCCCGGGGTTGGTTCGGCGATGGGGCAGACCGGCAGGCGATTCCCGGCGGCGGGGCGGCTGTTGTCCGGATGACGGCGGCGAAGAGTTCCTGCGGGCAGCGCCGGGCTTTTGCCGGAATTTCGGCAGGTGCTGTCGGAAAAGATGCAGAGGGTTCCGCAATGCGGTCAGAAATACTTACCAATCCCCTTTACTTCTTGCGCGACGACCTCATTTCGACGATACGGTGTTTGCGTGTGCTTGGGTTCTGACCAAGAAATATTGTTGCGTAGAAGGCGGAAGCCGCTACTAGAAGATGAGGCCGGGCAAACCGGTTCGTGCAAGAAGAACGGGGGAGGATGGTCTTGGGAGCTTTGCTTGCCCTGTCAGGTCTGATCGACCGGATGAACCGGGGTTTCGGCATGATCGCGTCCGTGCTTGTGCTGACAAGCTGCCTGATCAGCGCGGGAAATGCGGCGTCGCGCTATATCCTGAGCATCAGTTCGAATGCCTGGCTTGAAATCCAGTGGCAGATGTTCGCGGGCATCTTCCTGCTGGGCGCGCCCTATGTGCTGAAACTGAACGAGCATGTCCGCGTGGACATTCTGTACGGTGGCTATTCGAACCGGACCAAGCTGTGGGTTGACGTGTTCGGGATCATCTTCTTCCTGTTTCCTGCGGCCTTCATGATGATGGTCGAAGGTTTCGCCTTTTTCGAGACCAGCTTTGCGCGGGGCGAGATGTCGTCGAACGCGGGCGGTCTGCCGCTGTGGCCGGTCAAGGCGCTGCTGCCGCTTGGGTTCGCGCTGATCCTGCTGCAGGGGCTGTCAGAACTGATCAAACGGATCGCGGCCTTGCAGGGCATGGGTGACATGAGCCCGTCCTACGAGAAACCGCTTCAATGAACCCCGCCAGCGACGAGGGCACGCGATGCTAGAGTACGGCCTGATGGCACCGCTGATGTTTGCGGGACTGGTCATCTTCATGCTGATCGGCTTTCCGGTCAGCTTTTCGCTGTCGGCGCTCGGCCTGGTGTTCGGCTTTGCGGCGATCGAGGTCGGGTATTTCGACTTTTCCTTCCTGCAGGCGATGCCGTACCGGGTGTTCGGCATCATGGCGAACGACCTGTTGCTGTCGATCCCGTTCTTCACCTTCATGGGGGTGATCCTGGAACGGTCGGGCCTGGCCGAGGATCTGCTGGAAGGGGTCGGGCAGGCCTTCGGATCGATTCCGGGCGGGCTGGCCTATGCGGTCATCATCGTCGGCGCGATCCTGGGGGCCATCACCGGCACGGTGGCCGCATCGGTGATCGCAATGGGCATGATCAGCCTGCCGATCATGCTGAAATACGGCTACGACATGAAGATCGGCACCGGGGTCATCGCGGCGTCGGGCACGATCACGCAGGTGATCCCGCCCAGCCTCGTGCTGATCGTGCTGGCCGACCAGTTGGGCGTGCCGGTCGGCGACATGTATCTGGGGGCCATCGGCCCGTCGCTGATGCAGATCGCGCTGTTCCTTGGGTTCATCTTCCTCGTTGCCACCTTCCGCCCGCAGCTTGTGCCGCCGCTGCCGCCCGAAGCGCGCACGCTGCACGGCTGGGCGCTGGTGTCCAAGGTGGCCTGGGGCATGATCCCGTCGCTGGTGCTGATCTTTCTGGTGCTGGGCACGATCTTTCTGGGATTTGCCACGCCGACAGAGGCGGGGGCCATGGGCGCGGTGGGGGCCATCGTGCTGGCCGTGGCACACCGTCGTTTCAGCTTCGAACTTCTGTGGAGCGCGATGGACCAGACCATGCGCATCACCGCCATGGTCATCTTCATCCTGATCGGGGCGACCGTGTTCAGCCTGGTGTTCCAGGGCGTGAATGGCGGGCGCTGGATCGAGCATCTGCTGACGGGCATTCCCGGCGGGCAACTCGGGTTCCTGATCTTCGTCAACATCTTCATCTTCTTTCTGGCGTTCTTCCTCGACTTCTTCGAGATCGTGTTCATCGTGGTGCCGCTTCTGGTGCCGGTGGCGCATGCGCTGGATATCAACCTTGTGTGGTTCGGGGTGCTTTTGTGCGTGAACATGCAGACCTCGTTCATGCACCCGCCCTTCGGCTTTGCCCTGTTCTACCTGCGCGGCATTGCCCCGCCCGAAGTGAAAAGCCGCGACATCTATCTGGGATCGATCCCGTGGATCGGGCTGCAGATCATCCTGGTCTGCGTGCTGATCTTCTGGCCGGAATCGGTGACCTACTGGCTGGGCAACGAGGTGCTGCTGGATGCCTCGACCGTCGGTCAGGCGCTGGACGCCCTGCCGATGCCGGAACTTGAAATGCCGGGCCTTGACGTTGGAACGGCACCTGACCTTGGCATCGGCGGTGCGGCCCCCGCCCCGGCCCCCGCCCCCGATCTGGGCATCGAACCGAAGAATTGACCGGCAGGGTGCGTTCTGCCGTCATACCCCGCGTACCTGCAATCCAATAGGAGGATGCACGATGAAAAGACGGAACTTTCTGACCACCGCCGCAGTCGGCACCGCCGCAGCGGCGCTTGCCGCGCCGGCCCTTGCGCAAGCCGCACCGAAGATCTCCTGGCGCCTGACCTCGGGCTTTCCGAAGTCGCTCGACACGATCTACGGTGCTGCCGAAGTCTTTGCCGAGCAGGTGAAGGCCGCAACCGACGGCAACTTCGAAATCCAGGCCTTTCCGGCCGGTGAAATCGTGCCGATGCCCGAAGCGTCGGATGCCGTGGCCAATGGCGTGGTCGAGATGGCGCATACCGCTTCGTACTACTACTGGGGCAAGGACGCGACCTTTGCCCTTGGTACCGCAGTGCCGTTCGGCATGAACGCGCGCGGGATCAACGCCTGGTACTATCAGGGCGGCGGGATCGACATGATGAACGGCTTCTACGCCACGCAGGGGCTGTACAGCCTGCCGGGCGGGAACACCGGGGCGCAGATGGGCGGCTGGTGGCGCAAGGAAGTCAACAGCCTGGCCGATCTTCAGGGCGTGAAGATGCGGATCGGCGGCATGGGCGGCAAGGTGATGGAGGCGCTTGGCGTCGTGCCGCAGCAGATTCCGGGCGGCGACATCTATCCGTCGCTGGAACGCGGCACCATCGACGCGGCGGAATGGGTCGGCCCCTATGACGACAGCAAGCTGGGTCTGAACAAGGTCGCGCCCTATTACTACTATCCCGGTTTCTGGGAAGGTGGCCCGACGCTGAACTTCTTCTTCAACCTGGCGAAGTACAACGAGCTTCCCGCCGACTACAAGGCGATCCTGTTCAACGCGGCCGCCTATGCCAACGTGAACATGCTGGCCAAGTATGATGCGCTGAACCCGCCCGCGCTGCGCCAGCTTGTGGCGGGCGGCGCGCAGTTGCGCCCGTTCCCGCAGGACGTGATGGAATCGGCCTTTGCGGCGGCGAACAAGCTCTACGCCGAGATCTCGGCGACCAACGCACCGTTCAAGGCGATCTTCGACAACCAGCAGGCGTTCCGCAACGAGGCGAACCTGTGGAACCAGGTTGCCGAATACACCTTCGACACCTTCATGATCCGCAACCGCCCGAAGGGGTGAGGCGCGCCCGGACGGGCCTCCAGTGGAGGCCCGTCAGCGCCGAACGCACGGCGCGCAAGCGCCGGGCCGGAAGAGGCGCGCCCGGACGGGCCTCCAGTGGAGGCCCGTCAGCGCCGAACGCACGGCGCGCAAGCGCCGGGCCGGAAGAGGCGCGCCCGGACGGGCCTCCAGTGGAGGCCCGTCAGCGCCGAACGCACGGCGCGCAAGCGCCGGGCCGGAAGAGGCGCGCCCGGACGGGCCTCCAGTGGATGAGGGGCTGCGTCGATCCGGGGGATCGACGGAGGCCCGCAAGGTCAGCGCCGAACGCACGGCGCGCAAGCGCCGGGCCGGAAGAGGCGCGCCGGGGACGAACGACCCGGGGGCAGGCGCGGGTCAGGCTGCGCGGGGGATGGCCCCGGCAAGCGGTGCGTGCAAGCACGCACCCTACGGCTGGCCCGCGCTGGATCGTAGGGTGCGTGCTTGCACGCACCGCACCGCCGTCGGCAGGGCGCCTGACCGGGCGGCCTGCCCGGTCGATCCGTTATTCCGACCGGACCAGCACCTTGACCTCGCTTGCGCGCGGCGGGTTGGCAATCGCCTCCACCGCCGCGTCCAGCCCGATTTCCCGGGTGATGAGCGGAGCGACCGTAACCCGCCCCGAAGCGATCAGATTTGCCGCGCGGGACTGCGTGAACGGATTGATGAAGGCGAACAGCAGCGAAATCTCGCGGAACAGAAGGTCGAAGGGTTCGATCTGCACGCGCATGCCCATCGGCAGCACGCCCAGCACCACGATCCGCCCGCCCGCACGGGTCAGGTGCGGCGCGGCCTCGACCGTTTCCGTCACGCCCGCGCATTCCAGCACCAGATCGGCCCCGCCGGGCCACAGCGCCTGCGCCTCGGCCATGGTGGCCGCAGTGGCGGTTGCGCCCAGGCGCAGCGCCAGATCGCGCTTGGCGGCCTGCCGGGTGACCAGCATCACCTCGGCCCCGGCCAGACGGGCAAGCTGTGCCGTCAGCAGCCCGATGACGCCGCCGCCCAGCACGGTCACCTTCTGCCCCGGCTGCGGCGCACCCATGTCAATGCCGTGCAGGCAGCAGGCGAGCGGCTCGCAGAAGGCCCCCGCGCGCGGGTCGAGGTCCGGCGGCAGGGAAAGCGCGCGATGTGCCGGAAAGGCGGCATAGGTCGCAAATCCGCCATCCTGCGCGATGCCCACGGCCCGCAGGGTGGAACAGAGGTTGATCCTGCCCGCCCGGCAGGCCGCGCAGGTGCCACAGGAAATGTTGGGGTCGCAGGTGACCAGAGTGCCGGGGAGAGGGCCTGCCGTATCGGGGCCAAGCGCCAGAACGGTGCCGCAGAACTCATGCCCGAGGGTCACGGGCGGGCGGCAGGGAAAGGTGCCGTGGTACAGGTGCCGGTCAGTGCCGCAGATACCTGCCGCCTGCACGCGCACCAGCACCTCGCCGGGGCCGGGCTCGGGGTCGGGCAGATCGACGCAGCGCAGGTCGCCGGTGGCGAAAAGTCGGGTGGCCCGCATCGGTGTCACACCTCGCTGTCGTCAAATCGCCAGCCGCGTCGGCGCGGCACGCGCACCGCCAGCAGCGGCTTCATCAGGGGGCTGCGGAACCGGCGCAGGTCCAGCGCCTCGTGCATGCCCAGGGTGTCCTCGCCGAACAGGCGCGTGCGCACCAGACTGCGGTTGTAGAACGGGGCCTCGAACAGGCGCATGGCCTGGTGCGGGCGGTATCCGGCATCGGCGCGGGTTTCGCGGGCCAGCAGAAAGGGGGTTCGGGCAAGGCGCGCCCTGGGCGGGGCCTGCACCACGGTCGGCGTGCCATCGGCGGCGATGTGCAGGGCCAGCGACAGGTCTGATCCGTCCAGCCTGCGCGCGTCATACAGGCAGACCGCGCCGTCGGCCACGGGAAACCGGCCCCAGGTCCAGGTGGCAAAATCGGCCTCCAGCGCGCGGCTGCCGAAGTTCGCGTCGAAATAGCCGTGGCCCTGCCAGCGCAGGCCCTGTGTCAGATCGACTTCGATCCGCGCCGTGGGGGCGAAGGGCCGCCAGAGGTGCCGGTTGTCGGGGGTCAGCGCCACTTCGATATCCGTCACCGCGGAAGGGCGGATCGTGACGCGCCCCTTCACGCGGGTCACCAGCGGCGGTGCGCCGATCTCGTCGATGTCGATCTGGAGCGCGGAACCCGTCCAGTGCACCCGGCTTGGCCCGATCTGCAGGGTATGGGCGTCGCGCCGCAGGGCAGCGCGGCCCCGGTCGGTCATGGTGAACCGCCCGCCGGGGCCATAGGTGGCGACGTTCAGGCAGACGTGGTCTTCGGGGTCGCGCCGCCCCGACCAGCGGTACCAGGGCGAAAAGACCGACCCTATGAAGGCGATGATCGAGAGGGCGTGGCGGCCGTCGTCGCTGACGCCGTCGATGTACCACCAGGCATAGCCGTCCGGGCCGACCGCGATGTCAAAGCGCGGTCCGCCATGATCGCCTCGGCCGCGTGCCGTCCGGACAGGGTGGCCATCGGAATCCCCGCCCCCGGATGCGCCCCGCCCCCCGCCAGATACAGCCCCGGCACCACCGTCCGCGCGCCCGGGCGGCGGAAGGTCGCCGTCAGCCCGTGGGGCGACAGCCCATAGATCGCGCCCCGGCTGCCCGGGAACAGCGCCGCGAACCGGTCCGGCCCGGTCAGCGCCGCCGTCCGGGGCTCGGGGTCGAAGGTCAGCCCGAAGCGGGCGAAGGTCTGAAAGGTCCGAAGGCGGCATAGGTCGTCCTCTTCAATCGGGCGGGGGCGGCCGTCGGCGGCCGCGGCAGGGGCGTTCAGAATGATTTCAAAGCGTTCCGGGCCCTGTGGCAAGCTGCCCGCACGGTCCTGTGCGCAGAGGTAAAGCGACGGGTCGCGGGGCATCCCGCCGCGCGCGATCTGGTCGAATTCCGCCTGTGGGTCGGCGGCGAACATCACGTTGTGATAGGCCAGCGGCAGGCCCGCGGGTGTGGCGGCAAAGGCCCAGACCCAGGCCGAATGGCTGCGCGGGTTGACGGCGCGGCGCGGCACGGCGGCCTGCACCCCGGGGCCGAGCAGCCCGTTCGCCAGCGCCGCCGGATCGCCTGCATGGACCACGTTGCGGCAGGGCAGGCGGCTGCCATCTTCCAGCACGACCGCGCTGACCCGGTTGCCGCCCGTCTCGATCCGCGCAACCTTGCCACGCAGAATGGTCGCGCCATCCTGCAAGGCCAGCCTAGCAATCGCCCCGGCCAACCGCTGCATCCCGCCCTCGACCGCCCAGACGCCCCGCGCCTCGGCCTCCCAGATCAGCGCAAGGACGGCGGGGCTGCGGGCAGGCGCGCCACCCACATAGGTCGCATAGCGCCCGAACAGTTGCGCAAGGCGCGGGTCGCGGAACCGGGTGGCAAGGACCCGGCGCAGGCTGATGCCGGGCACCAGCCAGGGCAATATGCCGGGTGAGGTGGCAACGGCGCGCAGGATACCCGGCAGATGCGGTGCGCCGCGCTGCATCACCGGCTGGTCAAATGCCTTGAACAGGGCGGCAGAGCTTTCTGAAAACGCCCGGAAATCCGCCTCGGCCCGTGCCCCGCCAAAGGCGCGGACGGCGTCGGCACTGGCCTCGCGGTCGGCGTGAAGGTCCAGCGTCGATCCGTCCGGCCACCAGTGCCGCGCCAGCACGGGCAGAGGCAGCAGGCGCAGATGCGCCTCAAGGCTGGAGCCGACGGCGGCAAAGAGATCGTCGAAGACTGCCCGAAGCGTCAGCACCGTCGGTCCGGCATCGACCGGCCCGGCGTCGGTCGGAAGGGTGCGCATTTTGCCACCCGGGGCCGTTCCGCCATCCACCAGCGTCACCTGCAGCCCGGCATGGGCCAGCCGCAGGGTTGCGGCCAGACCCCCCATCCCGCCGCCGATCACCACCACGCTGTCGGTTGAATTGTCCATTCCGGGATTGTTGACAGCAGCCTGCAGACTGTCCAGTATGATTTACACATTGACTGTCATTTTCTGATGACAGTCCGGAAGGACCGGGTTCGGGGAGACGCAGATGAAGCTTGATGCACGGATCGAGGCGGCCATCGGGTCCGCCATTTCCAGCGCGCAGGGCGGCTCTGCCCCGCCCCGTCTGGCACAGGCGCTGCACTATGCCGTCACGCCGGGCGGCGCGCGCATCCGGCCCACGATCCTGCTGTCGGTGGCGCTGGCCTGCGGCGATGATCGCCCCGGCCTGTCGAATGCCGCCGCTGCCGCGCTGGAGCTGATGCATTGCGCCAGCCTTGTACATGACGACCTGCCCTGCTTCGACGATGCCCCGGTGCGGCGCGGCAAGCCGACGGTGCATCTGGCCTATTCCGAACCCTTGGCCGTGCTGACCGGTGACAGCCTGATCATCCAGGCCTTCGACATCCTGACCCGAGCGGCGGGCGACCAGCCGGCGCGGGCGCTGGAACTGGTCGGCATCCTGTCGCGGCGGTCCGGCATGCCTTATGGCATCTGCGCCGGGCAGGGCTGGGAAAGCGAGACCAAGGTGGACCTGTCGGCCTATCATCAGGCCAAGACGGGTGCCCTGTTCATCGCCGCCACCCAGATGGGGGCCGTGGCGGCGGGGCAGGAGGCGGAACCGTGGTTCGAACTGGGGGCGCGCATCGGCGAGGCCTTCCAGGTGGCCGACGACCTGCGCGACGCGCTGTATGACGAGGCGACACTGGGCAAGCCCGCCGGGCAGGATGCCGCCCATGCGCGCCCTTCGGCGGTGGCCGAACTGGGCGTGCAGGGTGCGATCCGGCGGCTGTCGGACATCCTGGGCGGTGCGATCTCGTCCATCCCGTCCTGCAAGGGCGAGGCGATGCTGGCCGACCTTGTGCGCCGCACGGCCGAACGGATGACGCCGGTCGCGCCGGTTTCCTCGGCCACCAAGGTCCGCGCCTGACATGACGGGTCTTGCTGACCCCGCGCCGCCCCGGCCGATTGCGCGGCGTGGGGGCTGGCTGACCCGCGCCTTCATGAACCCCCGCGTCCATGCCGCCGTCGCGCGCCTGCCGGTGCTGGGCCGCATCGCCGGGTCGGAGGGGGCGGCAATGTTCGGGCTGGTGGGCGGGTTCGTCAATTCGCAGGTGCTGTTGGCGCTGGTCGAACTGCGCGTGCTGGAAGCGCTGGCCGATGGTCCGCAAGAGGCGGCGGTGCTGGCCCGTCCGGCGGGACTCGCGGTGGACCGGATGCAGATTCTGCTGCAGGCCGGGGCCGCTCTGCGGCTGCTGCGGCGGCGGCGCGACGGGCGCTTTGCCCTGGCCCGGCGCGGGGCGGTGCTGCTGGGGGTGCCGGGGCTGGCGGGAATGATCCGGCATCATGCCGTGTTCTACCGCGATCTGGCCGACCCCGTGGCGCTGCTGCGCGGGCAGGGCGAGACGGAACTGGCCCGGTTCTGGCCCTATGTGTTTGGCGCCGCCGGGCCGATCGACCCGGAGGTGGCCGCGACCTATTCCGGCCTGATGACCGAGACCCAGGCGCTGGTGGCCGCCGATACGCTGCGTCTGGCGGACCTGACCGGGGTGCGGCACCTGATGGATGTGGGTGGCGGCAGCGGGGCTTTTCTGTCGGCCGCTCTGACGGCGCATCTGGGCCTGCGCGGGACGGTGTTCGACCTGCCCGCCGTGGTTCCCGCCGCCCGCGCGCGGCTTGCCGGGGCGGGGGTGGCCGACAGGGCCGCCATCGTTCCGGGCAGTTTTCGTGACGGGCCGTTGCCGCAGGGTGCCGATGCGATCAGCCTTGTGCGGGTCCTTTATGACCATGCCGACGCGACGGTGGCGGCGCTGCTGGCGGCCGTGCGCGCCGCCTTGCCGCCGGGCGGACGGATCATCGTGTCGGAACCCATGTCAGGCGGTGACCGGCCGGACGCCATCACCGATACCTATTTCGCGCTTTACACGCTGGCCATGGGCACCGGGCGCACGCGCTCGGCTGCGCGGATCGGCGAGATGCTGGCGGCCGCCGGGTTTGTCCGCATCACCCCGCATCCCGGGCCGCGCCCCTACATCACCAGCGTCGTGACGGGGATGGTGCCTTCGGACGCCGCTGCCGATTGACCGGCAAAGTGTCAATTACGATTGACATACAAAAGTGTCAGTCTAAACTTACAGACAGCCGAAAGCCCGTCCTGCCGCGTCGAATCCTTCGAAGCCAGCGGGCCCCCGGCAGAGAGAAATGGAGCCGCCCCGTGCAGACCGCCGCCGTCATCCTGTCTGGCCCCAGGTCGCTTGAACTGTCGGCGCTGGATCTGACGCCGCCCGGCGCGGGGGATGTTGTGGTCCGGGTGACCCATTCCGGCATCTCGACCGGCACGGAAAAGCTGTTCTGGGAAGGGCGGATGCCGCCGTTTCCGGGCATGGGATATCCGCTGGTGCCGGGCTACGAGGCTGCCGGCGAGGTGGTGGAGGCCCCGGAAGGATCGTCGCTGAAGGCGGGGGATCGGGTGTTCGTGCCGGGCGCCACCTGCTTTGGCGAGGTCAGGGGGTTGTTCGGTGCCGCCGCGCATCATCTGGTCACGCCGGCAGCGCGGGTCACCAGAATCGATGCCGCGCTTGGGGCTGAAGGTGCCTTGCTGGCGCTGGCGGCGACGGCGCGGCATGCGCTGGCCGAGCCGGGCCATGCGCTGCCCGACCTGATCGTGGGCCACGGGGTCCTGGGCCGCCTGCTGGCCCGGCTGACGATTGCCGCCGGTGCACCCGCGCCGACCGTCTGGGAAGTGAACCCGGCGCGGCAGGGCGGGGCCACGGGCTATGAGGTGCTGCACCCCGATGCCGACCCGCGCAAGGATTACGCGGCGATCTATGACGCCTCGGGCGATGCCGCGCTGGTCGACGTGCTGATCCGGCGGCTGCGCAAGGGGGGCGAGCTGGTTCTGGCGGGCTTCTACACCGCGCCGATCAGCTTTGGCTTCACCATGGCTTTCCTGAAAGAGGCGCGCCTGCGCGTGGCCGCCGAATGGAACGCCGCCGACATGGCCGCCACGCGGGGGCTGGTGGAAACCGGGGCCCTGTCGCTGGCCGGTCTGATCACCCACACCGCCCCGGCGCAGGACGCAGCCAGGGCCTATGACACAGCGTTTTCGGACCCGACGTGTCTGAAGATGATCCTCGACTGGAGGGGCCAGGCATGACGCTCGATATTCCGAACCTGAAGGACTTTGACACGCGGCTGCGCGCCGAGGCGCATGAGGAACCGACGCTGGAAATCCCGCAGGCGGAGCCAACCAAGAAAACGCAGATCATCGCGATCTACGGCAAGGGCGGCATCGGCAAGTCGTTCACGCTGGCGAACCTCAGCCACATGATGGCCGAGATGGGCAAGCGCGTGCTGCTGATCGGCTGCGACCCGAAATCCGACACCACGAGCCTGCTGTTCGGCGGCAAGGCCTGTCCCACGATCATCGAGACCTCCAGCCGGAAGAAACTGGCGGGCGAGGAGGTGAAGATCGGCGACGTCTGCTTCAAGCGCGGCGGGGTTTTCGCGATGGAACTGGGCGGGCCGGAAGTGGGTCGTGGCTGCGGCGGGCGCGGCATCATCCACGGCTTCGAACTGCTGGAAAAGCTGGGCTTCCACGACTGGGACTTCGACTATGTGCTGCTCGATTTCCTCGGCGACGTGGTCTGTGGCGGCTTCGGCCTGCCGATTGCCCGCGACATGGCGCAGAAGGTGATCCTGGTCGCCTCGAACGACCTGCAGTCGCTGTATGTGGCCAACAACGTCTGCTCGGCGGTGGAGTATTTCCGCAAGCTGGGCGGCAATGTCGGCATCGCGGGGCTGGTGATCAACAAGGATGACGGCACCGGCGAGGCGGCAGCCTTTGCCGAAGCGGTCGGAATTCCGGTCCTGTCGGCGATCCCGCAGGACGATGACCTGCGCAAGAAATCGGCGAATTATCAGATCGTTGGCAGCTATGAAAGCCAGTGGGGACCGATGTTCGCGGCGCTGGCCGATGCGGTGGCGATTGCCCCGCCGGTGCGTCCGGCACCGCTGAACAACGACGGTCTGCTCAACCTGTTCTCGGCCGAAAGCACGGGCAAGGACTTTGTCCTGACCCCCGCGACCGACGCCGACATGCGCGGCAAGAACGCCTTCGAGAAGAAATCGCTGGAAGTGGTGTATGACAATGCTTGATCTGGACGAACTCGCGCGGCTGGATCGCGAACTGGCCCGGCTCGTCGCCGCGTCCCGCAAGGGGACGAAATGACCGCCGAATTCGCCTATGACACTGCGGGGGCCGCAGCCCTGACCGATGTCTCGGCGGACGTTCCGGCGATTCCGGGTGTCGAAGGAACCGTTTCGGTCGACGGCATGGGCTGTCATGCCGGGGCGGAGGAGATGGCGCGCGCGGCGCGGGCTGCCGGAAAGTCCGAAATCCTGGACCAATACGCCCGTGACTATCCGCAAGGGCCGCATGACCGGCCGCAATCGATGTGCCCGGCCTTCGGATCACTGCGGGTGGGGCTGCGGATGCGGCGGGTTGCCACGATCCTGTCGGGGTCGGCCTGCTGCGTCTATGGGCTGACCTTTGTCAGCCATTTCTACGGCGCGCGCCGGTCGGTGGGTTATGTGCCGTTCAATTCGGAAACCCTGGTCACCGGCAAGCTGTTCGAGGACATCCGCGATGCGGTGCATGAACTGGCCGACCCCGACCGCTATGACGCGGTGGTGGTGACCAACCTTTGTGTGCCGACTGCGTCAGGCGTGCCGCTGAAACTGCTGCCGTCGGAAATCAACGGTGTGCGGATCGTGGGCATCGACGTGCCCGGCTTTGGCATTCCGACCCATGCCGAGGCCAAGGATGTGCTGGCGGGCGCGATGTTGCGCTATGCGCGTGCCGAGATCGAGGCCGGGCCGGTGCAGGCCCCGGCGCAAGGCCGGGGCGACCGCCCCACGGTGGCGCTGCTGGGCGAGATGTTTCCGGCAGACCCGATGATGATCGGCGCGATGCTGGCTCCGATGGGGCTGGCCGCCGGGCCGGTGGTGCC
>JAAFHX010000094.1:0-12097 GCA_013297695.1 Rhodobacterales bacterium
AGCACGCGCAGCCGCCCCGGCGGCTCGGGCGCTGCCGCCGCGCGGGCGGCGACGCCCGGCCAGGCGACCGAGGCGCGCAGCCGCCCGTCGGCGCCTTCGATCTGCACCGGCTCCAGCCGCCCCGACGCAAGCCCCGCCCGGCACCAGTCGCGCGCCGCCTCGGGCGGGACCGCCTTCCAGTAGGCCGCAAGCTCGCCCGAGGTGGCAAAGCCCAGCCGGTCGAGCGTCGAGGCGCAGGCCCAGTCGAGCGTCTCCGCCGCCTCGGTCCACGCGTGAAGGTGCGGGGCGGGGATCACCCGTTCGGTCAGGTCATAGACCTTGCGGAACCCCTCGCGCCGGGTGATCGACAGCCGCCCGGTGCGCCAGAGCCATTCGAGCGCGGTTTTCGACGGATGCCAGTCCCACCAGCCGCCGCCGCCCCGCGCCTCGCCCTCGCCGACCTCGGCGGCCGTCACCGGGCCGTCGCGGGCGATGCGGTCAAGGATCGTGTCGAACTGGTGTTCCCAGCCCTCGCGGAACCAGGTTCGCCAGTTGGCCTGCAGGCGATGGGCGTCGCGGGCGAAGCGGTGCCGCCAATGGGCGAAGTGCTGCACCGGCAGGATGGAAGCGTCATGGGTCCAGTGTTCGAACAGCGCGCGGTCACGCTCCAGCAGCGGGGCCAGCGCCTCGGGGCGGTAGGAGGTGCGGCGCGCGACCAGGATCATGTGATGCGCGCGTTCGACGGTGGTGATGCTGTCCACCTGCACAAAGCCGATGCGGTCGATCAGCGCGGCCAGATCGGCCCCGCGCGCCGGGCCATGGGGCGGCTCGGCCAGACCATGCAGGTGCAGGAACAGGTTTCGGGCCTGCGGGTTCGGAAGGACAAGGCCGGTCATCCATCCGACCTAACAGGCCCGGAGCGCGCGTCAATCCGCTGCGCGGCGCAAAGCGATCAGGGCGATGGCATGGCCGATCAGGAACAGCGGCACGCCGAAGGCGGGGATCATCACCATTGGCAGCGTCTGCATCATTGCCGGAAGCGGTTCGCCGACGAACTGCAGCGGCCGCCCTGCCCCCGACAGGGTCGCCGTGGCAAAGGCAAGGACGAAGTCAAGGATACCGACCGTGGTCAGAATCCGGACGCGCCCTTGCCAGCCGGGCGCGCGCCGCGCGACCGACAGCGTGACGCCAAGGGCCAGCACCCCGACGGCGACATCGCCAAGACCCGCGGTCAGTGCAAAGACGCTTGGCAATTGCCCAAGCGCCCAGACGAACAGAAACACCACGCCCAGCACGCGCCAGGTCTGCAGGCCGACGACCAGCCCCGGGTCCAGCGCGGCGACCCAGCCGCGCAGGGCCGGGATCAGAGCGTGGGCCGCAAGGAAGATGCCAAGCGGCACAAGAACGGCCAACAGAAGCCGCACCGGCGGGGTTGCCGCCGGTTCGACAAAGGCACCTTGCGCCGCCAGCGCCAGAATGCCCGTGCCCCAGAGGGCAACGATCGCCACGGAAAGAGCCAGCGGCCGGCCGTGCGGCGGTGCCATTGGGAATGATGTGTCCGTCATGATCCGATCTCCTTTTTATGTGTAGTTGCACGTTTCAGGCAGAAGAAACTCACAGCTTTCGCACTGTGGACAGCAGGTTTCGCGCGGCCTCTTCGCCCAGACGCGCGACGATGTCGGCTTGCCAGCGTCGCCACGCCGGCATGGCCCCGGCAAGCCGGGCGCGCCCGGCCTCGGTCAGCCGCCAGATGCGCAGGCGGCGGTCTTCGGCCCCGGCGGGTTCGATCCATCCGCGCGCCGCCATCAGATCGAGGTTGCGCGTCAGCGTCGTGCGGTCGGTTCCCATGTCTTCGGCCAGATCGCCGACACTCCGCGCCCCGTACCCGGACAAAAGCGACAGGGTGGTGAACTGCGGCGCGGTCAGCCCGGCACCCTTTGCCGCCTCTTCAAAGCCGCGCACAAGTCCGCGCGCCGCACGTTGCAGGTTGAAGGTCAGGCAGTCGATGGGGGTGTCGAGCGTCATAAGGTGTAAATACACCTTTATGGCACAGACCGCAAGGGCCGTGCCTTGAGGTCGGGATGGAAGGCGTGGCGCAAAGTCTTGGTCGGGGTGGCATGCTGCAGCAGGGCAGGCCCTATTGCGCGGCAGGCGGTGCGATCACCCCGGCCCGGCTTTTCCGCGCGCGCTCGGTCGCCGATTTCAACTGGCCGCAGGCGGCCATGATGTCTTCGCCGCGCGGGGTGCGGATGGGGCTGGCGTAACCGGCCTTGTAGATGATGTCGGCGAAGGCCTCGATCCTGTCCCAGTCCGACCGCTGATAGGGCGCGCCGGGCCATTCGTTGAAGGGGATCAGATTGATCTTGGCCGGAATGCCCGCGATCAGCCTGACCAGCCGCCGGGCATCGGCGTCGCTGTCGTTCACGCCCTTCAGCATCACATATTCAAAAGTGATCCGCTCACTGTTCGAAAGCCGGGGATAATCGCGCAGGGCATCGAGCAGCGTTCGGATGTTCCACCGCTTGTTGATCGGCACCAGACGGTCGCGCACCTCGTCCGTGGTGGCATGGAACGACACCGCCAGCAGGCAGCCGATTTCCTCGGCGGTGCGGGCGATTTCTGGCACGACGCCGCTGGTGGACAGGGTGATGCGGCGGCGCGACAGGGTCAGGCCCTCGTTGTCCATCACGACCTTCATCGCATCGCGCACGTTGTCGAAGTTGTACAACGGCTCGCCCATGCCCATCAGCACAACGTTGGAAATCAGCCGCGTCTCGTCCTTGGGCGCGCCCTGCACCGGCCATTCGCCCAGATCGTCGCGCGCCAGCATCACCTGACCCACGATTTCAGCCGCCGTCAGGTTGCGCACCAGCTTCTGCGTGCCGGTGTGGCAGAACGAACAGGTCAGCGTGCAGCCGACCTGGCTGGAGATGCACAGCGTGCCGCGCCCGTCCTCGGGGATATAGACGGTTTCCACCTCGTGCCCGCCCGCGATGCGGACCAGATACTTGCGCGTGCCGTCGGCGCTGATCTGCCGCGTCACGACCTGCGGCAACTCGATGGTGAACGTCTTTTCCAGCAGCGCGCGATAGCCCTTGGCGAGGTTGGTCATGGCGGCAAAGTCGCGCACGCCCCAGTGATAGACCCATTGCCAGACCTGACCGACCCGCATCTTCGCCTGCGCTTGGGGCGTGCCTGCGGCGATCAGCGCCGCGCGCAACTGGTCACGCGTCAGGCCGATGATGTTCACCGGGCCGCCCTCGGGCAGCTTGCGGGGGATCGTCAGCACATCCTGCGTAATGGGCGTGGCGGGCAGGTCGGTCATGGCGTCCTCGGGCGGCGGAAACCGATGGTATAGCGGTGTTTCGCGCAGAACGGAACACCTGCGCAAGGTCCTGTCCCTGATCTGACCGAACGCCGCGTTCCGGCCTATTGGCAGCGCTTTTCAGCCTCTTCCATCGCGGCGGTAAAGCCCAGCAACGAGAAGGTATCCTTCGTCTGCGTGCCGCGCGCCGAACGCGCCTGCAGCACGGCCGAGGCCCCGCTTTTCATCGCCTTCAGGATCGCGGCATCATCCTCGCGCGTCGCGGGCCAGGCCCATTCGCCATCGACGAACAGCTCGAAGCTTGCATCGTCTATGGTCAGCTTGACCGTCGAATCCGGTGCGAACGGGTAGCCCCCGGTGAACGATGTCTCGCCCGAGGCACCCGCACCGGGCCGGAAGGTCACGAACAGAAGAATGTCGCCGCGCCGCACCTGGGTCGGCTTGCCGTCCTTGGAGTTCACGGTCTCCTTCGGGCTGGAAACGCCCCAGCATTCCTTCGGGCTTTCTTCGGTAAAGACGCTCCAGTCGGTTTTCGTGGCCACCCGGTTGGTCGACTCCTGCGCAACCGCCCCGGCAAGCGGAAGTCCCGCAACGGCAAAGGCCACAGCACCGCAGCGCAGCACGCGCATCACACCTGACATCATCTCTTGTACAGCCTCCAAGCTGCGCCGGCCTGTGATCCCGCCGCCCTCATCCCCAGTTGCTTGCGCGTCTGGGGTCCAACCGGTTCTGCCGCCAGCTTTTCCTGTGGCGCGGGTCATTTCAACTCGATATCCGTCACATAGCGCAAGAACGTCAATCCGCGAAAGCCCCATGGGCGACAAATCGCGCATCTTTGAAGGATCGCCATGCAACAGGCCCAGGCCATGGTCGAACTCTGGCGCGGCGGGATGCTGGAAAGCAGCCATTCTGGCCACGCGGTCATCTGCGACGCGGCGGGTCAGATCGTGCAGGCCTGGGGCAACCCCGAGGCGGTGATCTTCCCGCGGTCGTCCTGCAAGATGATCCAGGCGCTGCCGCTGGTGGAAAGCGGGGCGGCGGATGCGGCGGGGCTGACCGACCGGCATCTGGCGCTGGCCTGCGCCAGCCATGACGGTGCGGCGCTGCATGTCGGCATGGTGGGGGCCTGGCTGCAGGGGCTGGGACTGGCCGAAGCCGACCTGCGCTGCGGGTCGCATGAACCCGCCGACAGGCCGGAACGAGACCGGCTGATCCGGGCAGAGGAAACCCCCTGCCAGTTCCACAACAACTGTTCGGGCAAGCATGCGGGGTTCCTGACCATCACCCGGCACATGGGGGCGGGGCCAGAGTACGTCGAGATCGACCACCCGCTGCAGCGCGCCATTGCCGAGGCAACCGCCGAGGTCACGCAGGAAACCCCGGCAGGCTACGGGATCGACGGCTGCTCGGCCCCGAACTTTGCCGTGACGGTGCACGGTCTGGCCCGCGCCATGGCGGGTTTTGCCGCGGCCGGACGCACGGGCAGCGCGCGCGACCGCGCAAAGGTCCGCCTGCGCGAGGCGATGGCCACATGGCCCGTGCTGGTCGAAGGCGAGGGCAGCGCCTGCACCGAACTGATGCAGGCCATGGGCGGGCAGGTCGCGATCAAGTACGGGGCCGAAGGCGTGTTCACGGCGATCCTGCCCGACCATCGCCTGGGCGTCGCGCTGAAGATCACCGATGGCAGCAAACGCGCGGCGGAAACCGCCATCGCGGCGCTGCTGGTCAGGCTTGGGGTGCTGGACCCCGCGCACCCGCTGGTCGGTCACTGGCTCGATGTGCCGCAAAGGAACCGCCGCGGCATCGAAACCGGCGTGCTGCGCGCCGCCGACGCGCTGCGCTGAGGCTTTCAGCCCACGAACTCTTCGCGTCGGTAGCCCTGAAGATACAGCAGCGCCGTCAGGTCGCCGTGGTTCACCCGCAGGTCACATTGCGCCGCGACCAAGGGCTTGGCATGCAGCGCCACGCCCGCACCCGCGCGGCCCAGCATGCCGAGGTCGTTCGCCCCGTCACCCACGGCCATCGCCTGATCCTCGGTCAGGCCCAGCCGGGAACACAGGTCTTCCAGCGCCTGCACCTTGGCCGCGCGGCCAAGGATCGGCTCGGCCACGCTTCCGGTCAGCCGCCCGTCCTCGACCATCAGCAGGTTGGCCCGGTTCTCGTCGAACCCGAGCGCGGCGGCCACCGGCCCGGTGAAGGCGGTGAACCCGCCCGAGACCAGCGCCGCATGCGCCCCGTGGGCCTTCATCGTGGCGACCAGCGTGGGCCCGCCGGGCATGAAGGTGATCCGCGTCGCCAGGACCTGGGCGATCACACCCTCGGGCAGGCCCGCCAGCAGGCCCACCCGCTCGCGCAGCGCGGCCTCGAAGTCCAGCTCGCCATTCATCGCCCGCGCGGTAATCGCGGCCACATGCGGCCCCACCCCGGCCATGTCGGCCAGTTCGTCGATGCATTCCTGCCGGATCATCGTCGAATCCATGTCGGCCAGCAGCAACCGCTTGCGGCGGCCATCGGTCGGCTGCACCGCCAGGTCGATGCCCAGACCCTGCATCGCCTCCCAGACCTGCCAAAGATTGTCGGGGCGGCGGTCCAGCGGAAACTCGGCGGCGACGCCGGGGCTCAGCCAGACCGCAAAGCCGCCGCCCCACGCATTTCGCAGGCTTTCGACGGTGGTCCGGTCCAATGCCGGGCGGGCGGGATCGGTCAGAAGGGTGGCAATAAACATCCGGCGAAAGCGTCCCGTCAGGTTTCCGATAGTGGAGCGCCTTGTCGCTTTTTCGGCGCGATGCGGCGCTTTAAGCCAGTTTTCCGGCTTGCGCCAGCCCGTTCGGGGCCGTATCCCCTGTGGTGGGACACCCCTCCCCAACGGGGGGCAAATATCTGGAAGGATAGCATGTCTGATCTGCAGACCCCGGTCGCGCGCCCGGCCAACCCGCGCTTCTCATCCGGCCCCTGTGCCAAGATTCCCGGATTTTCGCTCGACCTGCTCGCCGATGCCCCGCTCGGGCGGTCGCACCGGGCGGCGGTCGGCAAGGCGAAGCTGAAACAGGCAATCGACCTGACGCGCGACGTGCTCGGCGTGCCCGCCGACTACCGGATCGCCATCGTGCCCGCTTCGGATACCGGGGCGGTGGAAATGGCGATGTGGTCGCTGCTGGGCGCGCGCCCGGTCGAGATGCTGGCCTGGGAAAGCTTTGGCGAGGGCTGGGTGACCGATGCCGTCAAGCAGTTGAAGCTGGATGCCACGGTGCGCAAGGCCCCCTATGGCGAGATCGTGGATTTCGGGCAGGTGGATTTCGACCGCGACGTGGTCTTCACCTGGAACGGCACGACCAGCGGTGTGCGCCTGCCAGATGGCGGGGCCATTCCGGCGACCCGCGCGGGCCTGACGATTTGCGACGCCACCAGCGCGGCCTTTGCGATGGACCTTCCTTTCGACAAGCTGGATGTCGTCACCTTCTCCTGGCAGAAGGTGCTGGGGGGCGAGGGCGCGCATGGCGTGCTGATCCTGTCCCCCCGGGCGGTGGAGCGGCTGGAAAGCTACACGCCGCCCTGGCCGATGCCCAAGCTGTTCCGCATGACCAAGGGCGGCAAGATCACCGAAGGGCTGTTCGAAGGCGAGACGATCAACACGCCGTCGATGCTGGCGGTCGAGGATTACCTTGTCGCGCTGGCCTGGGCAAAGCGCATCGGCGGGTTGCCCGCCCTGATCGCGCGGGCGAATGCCAATTCCGCGACGGTGGCGGGCTTCGTCGCCGCCCGGCCCTGGATCGCCAATCTGGCGGTCGATCCGGCGACGGCCTCCACCACGAGCGTCTGCCTCAAATTCACCGATCCGCGCATCACCGATGGCGCGGGCTTTGCCAAGGGGGTCGCGAAACGGCTGGAAAAGGCGGGCGTTGCCTATGACATCGGCGCCTACCGCGACGCCCCGCCCGGCCTGCGCATCTGGTGCGGCTCGACGGTGGAACAGGCGGACGTGAAGGCACTGATGCCCTGGATCGACTGGGCCTTCGAGGCCGAGATCGCTGCGCTGGCGCGGGCCGCCTGACGCGCCGCAGCCCCGGACCCTGATCCGGGGCCTTCTCCTTCCGCCACAAGAGGCCCCGGATCAGGTCCGGGGCTGCGTTCCGAAATCCCCAATCATGGAGCCCCCCATGGCCCCCAAGGTCCTCGTTTCCGACGAACTTTCCGAAACCGCCGTCCAGATTTTCCGCGACCGCGGGGTCGAGGTCGACTACCTGCCGAAACTCGGCAAGGACAAGGAGGCGCTGGCCGCCGTCATCGACCAGTATGACGGCCTCGCCATCCGCTCGGCCACAAAGGTCACCGAAAAGCTGCTGGAGAAAGCCACGCGCCTGCGCGTCGTGGGCCGCGCGGGGATCGGGGTCGACAATGTGGACATCCCCGCCGCGTCGAAGAAAGGGGTGATCGTGATGAACACGCCCTTCGGCAATTCGATCACCACCGCCGAACATGCCATCGCGATGATGTTCGCCGTGGCCCGCCAACTGCCCGAGGCCAACGCCTCCACCCATGCCGGCAAATGGGAGAAGTCGCGCTTCATGGGGGTGGAACTGTTCAACAAGACCCTCGGCGTGATCGGCGCAGGCAATATCGGCGGCATCGTCTGCGACCGGGCGCTGGGGCTGAAGATGAAGGTCATCGCCTATGACCCCTTCCTGGGCGAGGATCGGGCGAAGGCGATGGGCGTCACCAAGGTGGAACTGGACGAGCTTCTGACGCGGGCCGATTTCATCACCCTGCATGTGCCGCTGACCGACAAGACCCGCAACATCCTGTCGGCCGAGGCGCTGGCCCGCACCAAGCCCGGCGTCCGCATCATCAACTGCGCGCGGGGCGGTCTGGTGGACGAGGCGGCGCTGGCCGAGGCGCTGAAGTCGGGCCATGTCGCCGGCGCGGCCTTCGACGTCTTCGCCGTGGAACCGGCGACGGAAAGCCCGCTCTTCGGCCTGCCGAACGTGGTCGTCACCCCGCATCTGGGGGCCGCCACCACCGAGGCGCAGGAGAATGTGGCGCTTCAGGTGGCCGAGCAGATGGCCGACTACCTGCTGACCGGGGCGGTGTCGAACGCGCTCAACATGCCTTCCGTCACGGCGGAAGAGGCGGCGGTGATGGGGCCCTGGCTGAAACTGGCCGGTCATCTGGGCGCCTTCGTCGGCCAGATGACCGACGAGCCGATCCGGGCGATCAACGTGCTCTATGACGGCACGGTCGCGGGCATGAACCTTGCCGCGCTGAACTGCGCGACCATCGCCGGGATCATGCAGGCGACCAACCCGGCGGTGAACATGGTCTCGGCCCCGATCATCGCCAAGGAACGCGGCATCCAGATCTCCACCACCCGGCAGGAGAAGTCGGGTGCCTTCGACGCCTACATCAAGCTGACCGTGGTGACCGACCGGCGCGAACGCTCGGTGGCCGGCACCTGCTTTTCCGACGGCAAGCCGCGTTTCATCCAGATCAAGGGCATCAACATCGACGCCGAGGTGGGGCGGCACATGCTCTACACCACCAACGAAGACGTGCCGGGCATCATCGGGTTGCTGGGCATGACCATGGGGAAGAACGGCGTGAACATCGCAAACTTCACCCTCGGCCGGTCGGGCGTGGGTCAGGACGCGATTGCCATCCTGTATCTGGATCAGGCGATCAAGCCCGAAGTGGTGCAGACACTGGAATCGACCGGCATGTTCCAGCAGGTGAAGCCGCTGCAGTTCGACGTGGCCTGACGGGGGAGGCCGGGGGCGGTGGCCCCCGGCTGCTCACGCGTGAGAAGTAGTGTAAATGTCTGAAATCACTACGGTTTAGGGCTCTTGTTTACCAGTTGATAAAATTGACTAAGGCGAACACTTGGAACATTCTTTCATTATAGTGAACGAGCTCATGCCGATATCCCTTTGAGGCGAACAGTAGAAAAATTTGCGTTTCTCTAATGTCTGGTAGTAGAGTTATCGAACAAGCCAATGTTCCAGTGCGACTGCGGTGTTCTCCCTATAGTTCAGCACCATCCAGATCAACTCTTTATGGCCTTCCAAGTCTCCATAAACAACGCGATCATAAAGACCAATGTATTCCCATGACATCCATTGCATATCCCCCTCCTTGTCCAAAACCGGAAAAATTGCAATATTTGGATCTGCCTTTTTGCCATCTGCGATCCCAAGTTCCCAAGGGACCCAGCGGCTATCCTTGCTATTTTCACTAGCCAATAGGATAAACTTCTTCGACTGCCCAATTCTAGTGCGTAGCAATGACGCTGTAGTTTTGCTTGTATAAGGTGGCAATGAAGTATCCTTCTTATCAATGTAAACGGTCGCGCCATGATTTTCTAGGATATAGATCACCGGCACCAAAAGATCGACGTCCTTGCTTGAATGCGACAAGAACGTCGCATCGGTTGGTGAGCGGTTCTCTGCACGCTTGCGTATCTCTGTTCGCGCCTGCATGTCCAGTCTATTTGCAAGGGTTGAATATTGGTTCCGAGTATAATATCTAATCATAGTCGGCCCCTATTTCTTAACCAAGTCGATCATCTTCTGTCTGTACTTAATCAATCTTTTGTTCACTTCGAGCATATCCGAAGTTAATGCGTCGTATGCAGGAAACCTCTTTTGTAGGCTCTGTGGATCCACATCATCCGACTTATCCAATTGTTTCTCGTACCAATGCCGATACCTTGCCTGCCACTTCGTCAAGTGGGGCCTTAGGCCTTCATTAAGCACTTCAACAGATAGATTGATAATCTTGCTGGTACTGTCGTTGCGAACCTTTGAGACCGGTATATCTTTGATCAATTCTCGAGTAACGCTAAAAAATGCATACCATGAATCATAAATCTCCGCAATTATGTCGTCATCAACGTCAATCGGAAGTCCGATCTTTCTTGTACTTAGTTCTACCCAGATCGAATATGCAATTTGTCTGTCAGTTTCGTTAGGCTTAAGCAGAATACGCTGATCGCCGAGACCAAATTCTGCACTGTCGATCTCAAAATTCGTGAGGCGTTGCCGAAAATAAAACCGCACCGCAAGCCAAACAAAGAACACTAAGGCAGACAGAGCCAATATTGCGACTGGTGAAACATGTGCGCTTAAACTCCAATCTTGCGATAAAACAATAGAGATAAGTTCCGAACCGGTCGAACTGCCACTCGGAGGAGTCGCTACCATTGGAGCTACCTTCTACTAGCATTGTCTATTGTAGAACATTCGTTCTCGAGGATTACTGATCAAGTGTGCGTGCGTGAACCTGCGTTGATAGGCGGCTTCGATCTCAACTTGCAATGCATATATTGAAGAGGGATAGTCCATGTGTCGGGCAAAGCAGTCAATCCTTGGCCAGTCAGAAGAAAGATTCGCTTCAAACCTACTAGGGAATCTGGTAAAACTTGGGAGCTTGATTCCAAGCAGTCCATTGGGATAAGTGTACTGTCCCGCCCGAAGAGAAGAAAGTATTTCCCAGTCCACATATCTGCGCGACCATGTACAAGCACCCATCATCACTATGGTTACCGTTGAGTCATGTAGAAATCTCTCTCGAATTCGCCTCATGACATAGTCAGTGTCAGTGCTTTGAATGATTTCGCCAGGCATTTCTTCACCTAGACCCCTCGCAATGAACGCATCATGAGCATGATCAAAAGTCCGGACAAAATCATTTACCAAATTCTGGTCGGCATGGTGATAAGATATGAAGCATTTCCGTCTTACAGCCGCCATAATTGCTTCCATCATTTCTTGCTTACGTATGTAAGTGTAGCATGCGTAAGCGTGAGTTGAAAAGTGCGATGGCGCTGCTGCGACCCGGGCGCACCGACCGTATGCAACATCGCACCCCTCACACCGGCAACGCCGTCGTCTTGAACACCGTCCGCAGCGCGAAGCTCGAATGCATCTGGGCCACTCCCGGCAGCCTTGCCAGATACTGGCGGGAAATGCGGGCTAAGTCGTCGGTGCCCTGCGCCACGTCCTCCAGCAGCGCCTTGCCGCCCTACCCCTTCAACTCCCCGCTGATCCTGACCGGACCCGCCTCACCCTTCAGCTTTGCCCGGTAGATCACCACCGATTCGGCCACGCGCATGATGTAGGTGCGGGTCTCGGTGAAGGGGATGGTCTCGATCCAGTCAAGCACGTCCACATCCGCCCGGCGGGGGTCGCCGAAGGACTGGATCCAGGCGCGGGGGCGGCCGGGGCCGGCGTTGTAGCCGGCGGCGACGAGCGAAAGGGCGGGGCCGAATTCCTCGACCAGGTGTTTCAGATAGGCGGTGCCAAGGCGGGCGTTGTAGGCGGGGTCGGTGGTCAGGCGCGACTTCTCGTAGGGCGCGCCGACCTCGGCGGCCATCATCTTCGCGGTGTCGGGCATCACCTGCATCAGCCCGCGCGCCCCGGCGGGGCTGATGACGGCGGGGTCGAACTCGCTTTCCCGCCGCGCGATGGAAAGCGCCAGCGCGCGGCTGACCGACAGGCCATCGGGCACGAGGTCGGTCACCGGGAAAGTGGCGCGCGGCAGGATCACGCCGTCCTCGGCGGCCTGCTTGGCGATCAGCACGGCGATATGCGGCTCGTCCAGCGACAGGGCCAAGTCGGCAAGCTGGCCGCGCCCGGTGGCGTCCAGCCCGTCGGACAGGTGCAGGAAGAACCGCTTCGCCAGCCCCCGGTCGCCCGCCGCCTGCAAGAGGAGCGCCGCCTGCAGGACGGACGACTGCGCGAAACCGGCCTTCCGCCAGTCGGGGAAGGGGGCCGAGGTCAGCAGCGCGGGGTCGAGCGGGAT
>JAAFHX010000094.1:12107-15792 GCA_013297695.1 Rhodobacterales bacterium
GGGATGCCCGCCCGTTCGGCGGCGACAAGGCCGTAGAAGGCCGTCTGGTATTCGGCGGCATAGGCGTAGGCGGCGGCGGCGTTCTCGGCCTGGCCCAGTGCCTCTTCGGCGCGGCCTTCCCAGTAGGCGGCACGGGCCAGGCTGATCGGCGTCGAGACGGCGGCACGCAGGCGGCGGAAATGGGTCAGCGCGGTGGCCGGATCGTCCAGCTTGCGCAGGGCGAGGAAGCCCGCGAGGAACTCGAGATCGGCATAATCGCTGCCTTCGGTCAACTGGTGGCCCGCTGCAACGCGATAGGCGGTGCGCGCCTTGCCGTCGCGCATCAGCGCGCGGGCCAGGCTGGCGCGGCGGTCGGCCCAAAGATCGGGCTGGCCAAGTGCCGCCGCCGATGTGCTGCGGTCGATGACAAGTTCGGCCGCCTCGGCATCGCGGTCCTTGCGCAGGCGCCAGAGGAACCGTTCATAAGCAAGCCCCGGGTCGTCGGCCAGCGCCTTCGGCACGGCGGCGATTTTCGCGTCAAGCCCGCGCCCGTCGCTGCGCAGCGCCATGCGCGCCTCGGCCAGCGCCGCCTGCCCGGGGGTGACGCGGGGCAGCATGCGGCGGGCCTCGGTCGCCTCTCCCTCCCAAAGAAGCCGGTCGAGCCGCGCCCAGTCGAGCGGGGCCAGCGCCTGCGGGGCCAGCGCGCGCAGGGCGTCTTCCTCCTCGGGCGTGAAGGACAGATCGACCCAGGCCTGCTGCGCCACCCCGGCAGCGGCCTCGGCCCGGCCCTCGGCCAGCAGCGCGCGGGTCAGGGCGATGGCGCCTTCGGCGGTGGCGGGTGCGCGGTCGCCGAACCAGCCGGTGACGCGCGCGGGCGTGGTGGAGCGGGCGACCGCCTCTTCGCCTTTCGTCCGCAGCAGGGTCAGGCCGGGCCAGTCGCGGCGGCGGGCCAGAAAGGCCTCGTATTCCCCCAGCGTGCCCTCGCCCGCGCGCAGCTTCTGCCATTCGATGATGTCGCGGGCGATCTGCCCCTGCGCGGCGGCGGCGGCCCCGGCCCAGTCCTCGGCCGCCGACAGGCGCAGCGCGCTGCGCAGCGCCCCCGCATCATCGGCAAGCACGGGCGGGGCGAGCCACAGCAGCGCCAGAACGGCGAGGGCGCGCGTCAGCGCGGCGGGGCGGGACAGGTGTTTGCGCATGCAGCGAATCTAGCGGGCGGTCCCGGGCCTTCGCAACACACAAACGCGCCACCGGGCGGGAACCGGCCGGGGCCTGTTGGCAAGCCGGGGCATGGAAGCTAGGAAGGCGGGGTTTGCGGGCGCTGATTCACGGCGGCCCGGGCCAAGGGGAGATGCCTGCCATGAACACCGCGACGATCCGGGGATCGATTCCTGCCCTGGTGACGCCGTTCAGGGACGGCGCGCTGGACCTGGACACGCTGAAACATCTGGTGGACTGGCAGATCGAGCAGGGTTCCTCGGGCCTTGTGCCGGTGGGAACCACTGGCGAAAGCCCGACGCTGAGCCATGAGGAACACGAGACCGTGGTGGCCGAGGTGGTGAAGGCCGCGCGCGGCCGGGTGCCGGTCATCGCGGGCGCGGGGTCGAACAACACCGCCGAGGGCATCCGGCTGATCCGCCACGCGGAATCGGTGGGCGCCGATGCCGCGCTGGTGGTGACGCCCTATTACAACAAGCCGACTCAGGCCGGGCTGATCGCCCATTTCACCGCGCTGCACGACTGCTGCACGCTGCCCATCATCATCTACAACATCCCCGGCCGGTCGGTCGTGGACATGACGCCCGAGACGATGGGGCGGCTGGCCGAGCTGCCGCGCATCATCGGCGTCAAGGATGCCACCGGGAAGATCGAGCGCGTCAGCCAGCAGCGCGGCGCCTGCGGGGCCGGGTTCATCCAGTTGTCGGGCGAGGATGCGACCGCGCTCGGCTTCAACGCGCATGGCGGAACGGGCTGCATCAGCGTCACGGCCAATGTCGCGCCGAAGCTGTGTGCCGAATTCCAGGCGGCGACGCTGGCGGGCGACTATGCCACCGCGCTGGCGTATCAAGACCGGCTGATGCCGCTGCACGAGGCGATCTTTCTGGAGCCGGGCCTTGCCGGGGCGAAATACGGGCTGTCGCGGCTGGGCCTGTGCTCGCCCGAGGTGCGCCTGCCGCTGGTCGGCCTGACCGAGGCGACGCGCGCCCGCATCGACGCCGCGATGCGCCATGCGGGGCTGCTGACCTGACTGCCCGGCGGGCGGGCCGCATGACCCCCGACCAGCGCGGCAGCCTGTGGATGGTGGCCGCGATGGCGGGCTTCGCGGTCGAGGACATGTTCCTGAAACGTGCTGCCGCCACCCTGCCGGTGGGGCAGATCCTGATGATCTTTGGTGCGGGCGGGATGCTGGCCTTTGCCGCGATGGTGGCACGGCGGGGCGAGCGGGTGCTGCACCCCGCGATCCTGACGCCCGCGATTCTGGTCCGCTGCGCGTTCGAGGTGGCGGGGCGGCTGTTCTACACGCTCGCCATCGCGCTGACGCCGCTGTCCAGCGCCTCGGCCATCCTGCAGGCGACGCCGCTGGTGGTGGTGACCGGTGCGGCTGTGGTGTTCGGCGAAAAGGTCGGCCTGCGCCGCTGGCTGGCAATCCTGGCAGGGTTCGCGGGGGTTCTGGTCATCCTGCGCCCGGGGTTGGAGGGGTTCACGGCGCTGTCGCTGCTGGCAGTTCTGGGCACCGTCGGTTTTGCGGGTCGCGATCTTGCAACGCGGGCCGCGCCGCCGGTGCTGTCGAACCTGCAACTGGGCGTCTATGGCTTTGCGATGATGGTGCCAACGGGCGCGATCCTGCTGGCGCTGTCGGGCGGGGCGGTTCTGCCGGGGCCGGGGGCCGTGGGCGACCTGACCGCCGCGACCGCCGTCGGCGTGACGGCCTATTATGCGCTGACGGCGGCGATGCGGACGGGCGAGGTTTCGGTGGTCACGCCCTTCCGCTACACGCGGCTTCTGTTTGCGCTGATCTTCGGCGTGCTGGTGTTCGGCGAAGCGCCCGATGCGGCAACCCTGGCAGGCAGTGCGGTGATCGTGGCCTCGGGCGTCTACACGCTGGTCACTGCCCGGCGTCGCCCGCACTGACCGCGCCGCGCGTCATTCACCCCGCCGGCGCGCCACTTCGACCTGGTTCAGCCGGATCTGCCGCAGCGCCTCGATGAACAGCGCACACAGCAGACCGAAGTTGATGAACCCGTTCGCCGCCTCCATTCCCGACAGGATGCGCCACTGGTGCGGCAGGATCACGTCGCCCAGCCCAAGTGTGGTGAACATGACGATCGAGAAATAGACCGACTCCTCCAGCGTGTCGAAGGCCCCCAGCCACAGATAGGTGGCCGCCCAGATCCAGACCCCCGCCGTGATGACCCCCAGAAGCCAGAACGACACGCCCGCCACCAGCAGCACCAGCTTTGGCCGGTGCGGTTCGCGCAGAAGCCAGCCATGCAGCCGCACAAAGGCCACCTCCAGCACCATCGCTGCCACGGCCGAAAGCGTCACATTCAGGATCAGCAGCACCGTTCCCACGGAAATCTGGATCAGCATGCGTTTCCACCCGGTGACACCGGACCGCAGGCTAGCAGCGCACCCCGCCGCAGGCAATCGACCCGGCATATGGACTTTGCCGCACGGCTTGCCTATTGCGCAGCGATCATGGTGCAGA
>JAAFHX010000095.1 GCA_013297695.1 Rhodobacterales bacterium
ATGGACAAGCTGCCCGGCAGGGTGTCCATCACGTCGGCCTTGGTGAAATTGTCGCGCACATAGCCGAAGCGGCGGGCCGAGTTGAAGCCGTGGTCGGGGTGATAGCTGACGATGCCGCCCGCCTCCTGGCCCCGGTGCTGCAGCGCATGCAGGCCGAGCGCCACGAAATTCGCCGCCTCGGCCACGCCGATCACCCCGAAGACACCGCATTCTTCCTTGAGCTTGTCATCGTCGAAAGGATGCGCGGGGAAAGGCTGCATGGCGGCGGGACTCCGGCTGGTGCGGTCGTTCCCCGTTTAGGCGCAAAGCCCGTCGGAGTCACGGTGCGATGTCGACGCGGGGCGAAGGCCGGGCCGGTCTGGTGCGGACGGTGCCGCAGGTCAGTTCGACGGGGCGGCGGGGGCCGGGGCGGGGGCCGCCGTGCCGTCGGCGGGGGCTTCGGGTGCAGCCGGAACAACCGGGGCAGCGGGCGCGCCGCAACTGCCGACAAGCTGTTCGTAGCGGGCGACGATCCAGCCGGGGGCATCTTCGGGGATCGACTGGTCGATGCCCGACTGGAACGACGCAAAGACCTTGGCCGAGCGCGAGTTGTCCACCATCGGCACGCTTTCCGATGCGATGGCGCGGTCATAGACGATGAAGGCGATGGCCACGAGCAGAACACCGCGTGCCACGCCGAACAGGAACCCGAGCGCCTGGTCAAGCCCGCCCAGCACCGACCGCTGCACGGCAGACGAGAACAGCGGGGTGAACAGCGACATCACCACCAGACCAAGCGCGAAGACCGCGGCGAAGGCGGCGATGATCGACAGCTCGCAACTGCTGGCCAGGAAGTTCCCGACGACCGGCAGTTCCTTGATCAGCGGTTCGACCTGGTGGGCAAAGACAAAGGCAAGGATCGCGGCACCGATCCAGCCCGCGATCGCCATGGCCTCGCGCACCAGACCCCGCGAATAGGCCAGCACCGCCGAAAGCACGATGACCGCTGCCACGATGGCGTCGATCAGGGTAAAGCCGTTCATTCCACGCCCCCGCAGGCCCTGGCCTGCATTCTTCTTCGCGGGGCCTAGCCTGCCCCGAACATTTCGCCCACAAAGCCCGTCAGGTCGACAACTTCATGAAGCCTCATGCCCTCGGCTGTTCCGGTCTTGGATCGGACCGGCAGGGCCGCTTGCGAAAAACCAAGTTTCGATGCCTCTTTCAACCGGTTTTCGGTCTGTGTCACGGGACGCAGCGCGCCCGACAGGCTGATTTCGCCGAAAAGCACCATGTCTGGCGGAATTGCCACATCTTCCCTTGCGGAAACCAGTGCGCCCGCCACGGCGAGGTCGGCGGCGGGTTCCGACACGCGCATGCCGCCTGCGACGTTCAGGAACACGTCCAGCCCGGTGAAGGGGATGCCGCAGCGCGCCTCGAGCACGGCGAGGATGGTGGACAGCCGGCCGGACTCAAGGCCGACCACGGTCCGGCGCGGGGTGCCGAGCGAGGAGGGGGCGACCAGCGCCTGAATCTCGGTCAGGACCGGCCGCGTGCCCTCGATCCCCGCAAAGACGGCCGATCCGGGGGCGGGGCGGTCGCGGTCCGACAGGAACAGGGCGGAGGGGTTGGCAACCTGGGCCAGACCGTCGCCCGTCATTTCGAACACGCCGATCTCGTCGGCGGCACCGAAGCGGTTCTTGACGGCGCGCAGGATGCGGAACTGGTGGCCGCGCTCGCCCTCGAAGTAAAGCACGGTATCGACCATGTGCTCGACCACGCGGGGGCCGGCGATCTGGCCGTCCTTGGTGACATGGCCGACAAGGATCACCGACACGCCGCGCCGCTTGGCAAAGGTGACAAGTTCATGCGCCGAGGCACGGACCTGGGCGACCGAGCCGGGGGCGCTTTCGACCGAATCGAGCCACATGGTCTGGATCGAGTCGATCACCGCAAGGTCGGGGCGGGTCGCGTCAAGCGTGGTCAGGATGTCGCGCAGGTTGGCTTCGGCCCCCAGGCTGACCGGTGCATCGGTCAGACCCAGGCGCTGCGCGCGCATCTGGACCTGGGCCGCCGCCTCCTCGCCCGAAACATAAAGGCAGCGCAGGCCCCGGCGGGCAAAGCTGGCCGTGGCCTGCAGCAGCAGGGTGGACTTTCCGATGCCGGGGTCGCCGCCGACGAGGATCGCCGAGGCGGGAACAAGGCCGCCGCCCAGCACCCGGTCGAATTCGTCCATCCCCGAGGTGGCGCGGGGGGGCGGGGCGGTTTCGGTGGCAAGGTCGGTCAGGGCAATCGTCTTGCCGCGCGCACCGGGCGCCTTGGGGCCTTCGGACAGGGGGGCCTCTTCGATGATCGAATTCCAGGCCCCGCAGGATTCGCAGCGCCCCGCCCATTTGCGATGCACGGCCCCGCAGGCGGTGCAGGTGAACTGGGGAGAGGATCTTGCCATGCCGGTGTCATGCCCGGTCAGAGGCGAGGGTGCAAGCGCCGGGCGAAGGGCCCAAAATCCTTGGCAAGGATTTTGGCGTTGCACGGCTGGATCACGCGCGCGCCCTGGTCAGAAGGCCGATGACGAGCGAGGCCAGCACGCAGCCGGTGAACAGGTACAGCCCCCAGGCGGTTTCGACGCGGGCCATCCCGATGCCTTTCACCACCACGATGTACAGCGCGATCAGGAAGATGTCGGCCATGGCCAGCTTGCCCAGCAGGTGCAGCGCGGGCAGGGCACGCCCGGAGAGCCACCCGAACTGGACCAGTGCCAGCCCCAGGGTCTTGAGCAGCGGCGCAAACACCGCAAGGCCCGTCACCACCAGCGCCAGCGGCGGGTCGGTGCGCCACAGCGCCTGAAGGCCGGTCACGACCGAAATCTCGGACATTCCGAACAGCGGCAGCAACCCCGCACGCAGCAGCGGCGCGAACCACGCGACCGGAAACAGGATCAGCAGACACAGGTTCGCAACACGCAGCATGACACCGTCCTTAACGCGGACGGAGTCGGAAGCAAAGGCACCGGGCCTCGGTCCGTCAGATTTGCGGCCGACGCTGTCGCTGCGGGTCGACCACCTGCAGCAGCACGCAAAGACCGGCAGCCGTCCAGGCGAACAGCAGGGCGGTCAGGCCGGGACTTTCGACCAGGATGGACGGGGCAAGCGCCCGGACCGGGCCGAGGATGTTCAACGAAACGAGGGCGTTGAACAACAGCACCAGCACGGCCGCCACACAGGAGACCAGGTAGAACGGTCGGGCCGCAGGTCTGGCACCGCGCAGCCGCGAGAACAGCATCAGGATGGCCAGCACGGGCGGCGTGCACAGGATTGCCAGGAGAAGGACCGACAAGAGCGGCGCCAGAACATGCGCGATCATCTGAACCTCGACTGTGGTTGCATTGGCAGCGTGCCACGCAAATGCGTCGATTGGTTAACAAGATCAAGTGCGACGGCCTTCACGGCGTCAGCGCAGGCTTTCAATCGGGCCGTTTGCCCGGCCGTTGATGAATTGCTGAACATAGGGGTCGTCGGTTGCATCCATTTCGTGCACCGGGCCGGTCCACTGGATGCGGCCTGCATGCAGCATCGCGACCCGGTCGGCGATGGCCCGGACCGACGACATGTCGTGCGTGATGGTCATGGCCGTCGCCCCCATCTCGGTCACGATTTCGCGGATCAGGTCGTTGATGACCCCGGACATGATCGGATCGAGCCCGGTTGTCGGTTCGTCGAAGAAGATGATCGCCGGATCGGCCGCGATGGCGCGGGCCAGACCCACGCGCTTTTGCATCCCGCCCGAAAGCTCGGCCGGATAGAGGTCGGCGACCCTGGGGTTCAGCCCGACGCGGCGCAACTTTTCCAGCGCGATGGCGCGGGCCTGATCCTTGGGCCGGCGGTGCGGGCCGCGCAGCAGGCGAAAGGCCACATTCTCCCAGACATGCAGCGAATCGAACAGCGCCCCGCCCTGGAACAGCATGCCGAAGCGCGACAGGAACGCCTCCCGGTCCGCCCGGGTGACATCCTGGCCTTCGATCAGGATTTGCCCGGCGTCCGGGTGGACCAGACCCAGGATGCATTTCAGCAGCACCGACTTGCCGGTGCCTGAACCGCCGATGACGACCATGCTCTGCCCGCGCGGCACTGCCAGGGTCACCCCCTGCAGGACGCGGTTGGCCCCGAACGTCTTGTGGACATCGACCAGGTCGATCATGACGTGAAGAAGAGTTCGGTCAGCATGTAGTTCGCGGCCAGGATCAGGACCGAGGCGGCAACGACGGCGGATTTGGTCGCCCGCCCCACGCCCTGCGCGCCCCGGTCCGAGGTCATGCCATGGTAGCATCCCATCAGCGCCACGAGAAAGCCGAAGACCGCGCCCTTGACCAGACCCGAGCCCACATCCCAGGGTTCCAGGAAATCGACGGTGTTCTTGAGGTAGGTGGCCGAGTTGAAGCCCAGCCGGGTGATCCCGACGATCCAGCCGCCCGCGATGCCGATGGCATCGCCCACGCCCACCAGCACCGGCACGGTCAGCGTTGCGGCCAGCACGCGCGGCACGACAAGGTATTTGACCGGATTGGTGGACAGCGTCACCAATGCGTCGATCTGTTCGGTGACCTTCATCGTGCCGATCTCGGCCGCGATGGACGAGGCGACGCGCGCCGCCACCATCAGCCCGCCCAGCACCGGCCCAAGCTCGCGCACCATGCCGATGGCGACGATGGAGGGCACCACCGCCTCGGCATTGAACCGCGCGCCGCCGGAGTAGATCTGCAGCGCCAGCGCCCCGCCGGTGAAGATCGCCGTCAGCCCCACCACCGGCAGGCTGAGCCAGCCGATCTGGACCAGCGCCGACAGGAACTCGCGCGGATAAAGCGGGGGGCGGAACAGGTGGCTGACCACCTGAAGCGCAAACAGCGCCACGCGCCCGACGGCCGCCAGCAGGGCAAGCACCGACTGCCCGAGCCGCGCCACCGGTGCCGTCAGGATCACGCGCCGCCCCCGACGTGGCGGCGGGCATAGCGGGCGGACAGCGCGGTCATGATCTCGTAGCCGATCGTGCCTGCGGCATCGGCCAGATCATCGGCCGTCTGGTGCGGGCCGAGCATGTCGAGATGGTCGGGCGAATCGTCCAGATGGCCGATATCGACGGTGATGAGGTCCATCGACACGCGCCCCACCACCGGGCAGGGCCGGTCGCCGTGCCACAGAAGGGCCGCGTTCGACAGCGTCCGCAAGAGCCCGTCGGCGTAGCCGGCCGAGACGGTCGCGATGCGGGTGGGGGTTGCGGCGATCCAGGTCCGGCCATAGCCGACACTGGTTCCCGCCGCGATCTCGCGCGTCTGCACCACGGGCAGCGACAGGGTCAGGGCGGCCTGCCCGTCGGCAAAGGGGCGCGCGCCGTAAAGGCCGATTCCGGGACGGGTCAGGTCGAAATGGTACTCGGGCCCCAGCAGGATGCCGCCTGTGGCGGCAAAGGACCGCGGCACGCCGGTGCCTTCGGTCAGCGCCAGAAACTCGGCCAACTGGGCCGCGTTCATCGGATTGTCGGGCTCGTCGGCGCAGGCAAGGTGGCTGAGGATCAGTTCCGGGCCGCCCGCCAGCAGGATCGGGGCTGCCGCCTCCCATTCCGCCGCCGCCATTCCAAGGCGGCTCATCCCGGTGTCAAGCTGCACGCCAAAGGGCCGGTCGGGAAGCGATTCGAACTGCCGGGTGACCTGGTCGATGGAATTCAGCATGGGTGTCAGGTCGGCCGCCGCGATCAGGGCGGCATCCCCGGCCATGTGCCCCGACAGCACGCTGATCTGCGGCCCGGGACCGAGAGCCGCGCGCAGGTCTGCCCCTTCCTCGGCCAGGGCCACGAAGAACCGCCGCGCCCCGGCCCGTGCCAGTGCGATTGCCACCGGCGCGAGGCCGGTGCCATAGGCATCGGCCTTGAGCACGGCGGCCGTCTGCGTGGCCTCGCCCGACATCCGGTCAAGCGCACGCCAGTTTGCGGCGATGGCATCAAGGTCAATGGTCAGGGTCGCGCAGGCCATGGGCGTGTTTTCACCGGGCGAGGGAAGAGGTCAAGCAGAAAGCGGACGCAGGTCCGAAGGGGAAAGCCGCCGGGCAGGGCATCGAGCCCCGCCCGGCGGCGCTGCCGCCGCCTGCGACGGGGTCTGCCGCCCGGTTCAGAAGCCGTCGCCACCCTGCTGCCAGGGCTTTGCCAGGTTGCCGAAGCGGGTAAAGCGGCCCTCGAAGCTGAGTTCCACCGTGCCGATCGGCCCGTGGCGCTGCTTGCCGATGATGACCTCGGCGCGGCCATGCACCTGTTCCATCATCTGCTGCCATTTCGCCATGGCTTCCAGGTCATGGTCGCCGGGCTTTTCCCGCTCGCGGTAATACTCCTCGCGGAACACGAACATCACCACATCGGCGTCCTGCTCGATGGACCCCGACTCGCGCAGGTCCGACAGTTGCGGGCGCTTGTCGTCGCGGCTTTCCACGGCGCGGGAAAGCTGGCTGAGCGCGATCACCGGGATGTCCAGTTCCTTGGCGATGGCCTTCAGGCCCTGCGTGATCTCGGACACCTCGTTGACGCGGTTTTCCTTGGCCGAGGCGGCTTTCAGCAGTTGCAGGTAATCGACGATCAGAAGGTCCAGCCCATGCGTGCGCTTGAGCCGCCGCGCGCGGGCGGCGACCTGGCTGATCGGCAGGGCGGGCGTGTCGTCGATGAACAGCGGGCAGGACTCCAGCGCCTTGGCCGCCTCGACAAAGCGGCGGAACTCGGCCTCGGTCATGTCGCCGCGCCGGATCTGTTCCGACGGCACCTCGGCCGCCTCCGACAGGATGCGGGCGGCCAGTTGCTCGGCGCTCATCTCCAGCGAGAAGAAGCCGACGATGCCGCCGTCGAGGGTGCCTTCCGTGCCGTCGGGCCGCAGGCCATGGCGGTGCGCCCTGGCGATGTTGAAGGCGATGTTGGTGGCGAGCGAGGTCTTGCCCATCGACGGACGCCCGGCAAGGATCAGCAGGTCCGAAGGGTGCAGCCCGCCCAGTTTCTTGTCCAGATCGACGAGCCCGGTCGAGATGCCGGCCATCCCGCCTTCGCGCTGATAGGCGGCATTGGCCATCTTGATCGCATCGGTCACGGCCCGCAGAAAGCTCTGAAAGCCACGCTCGGCATGGCCCTGCTCGCCCAACTGGTACAGCCGCTGTTCCGCCTCGACGATCTGCTCGCGCGGTTCCGAGGTGACCTCGACCCGCGCCGCCTTGGCCGAGATGTCGCGGCCAAGCGCGATAAGCTCGCGCCGCACCGCCAGATCGTAGATCATCTGCGCATAGTCCTTGGCCGCATAGGCCGAAATTGCGGCCCCCGCCAGACGCGCCAGATAGGCCGGGCCGCCCAGTTCCCTCAGCCCCGGATCATCCTCGAGAAAGGCCTTGAGCGTGACCGGCGAGGCCAGCGCATTCTTCTGGATGCGCGCGGCCGCGATTTCGAAGATGCGGGCGTGGACGGGGTCGAAGAAATGTTCTGGGCGCACCTTGGAGGCGATGCGGTCATAGACCTCGTTGTTGGTCAGGATCGCACCCAGAAGCTGCTGTTCGGCTTCGGTATTGTGCGGCAGCGCCTCGGCTTCCGGCTGGGACTGGGCCGGCAGCAAGGGCCGGAATGCTGCGATTTCCGTCATGACCTGTTCCCTGTCTTTGCGTCCGGTCTGCGCCGGTGCTGCGGTGATGCCTGCGGACCGGGGCCGCCGCAACTCTGATAACCCTGTGGACAAGTGCGGTAGAACCTGAGGATAGCGCGATCCGGCGCTTTCTGCTACCGCCCATGGTATGCCCGAAGGCAAAGACCGCCACAGGTCGGGGTGGCGCACGATTCGGTCTGACCAGGGACGCACCGCTGTCGGCACCGTGGGACCAGGCCATCGGCGGTCTGCCGCCGATGCTGCGGCGCGTCAGGTCCGCGCCGCCTGCCAGGCGCGCGGATCGTTCAGGAATGCCTCCACCTCGGCCAGCGTTGCGGCATCGAAGGCGGCCCCTGCGCGTGCCTCGGCCAGCACGTCCCACCAGGTGCACAGGTGATGCAGCGCGACCCCGTGATCGGCCAGCCGCGCGGTCGTTTCGGGGAATATCCCATAGGAAAAGATCACCGCCGTATGGGCGCAGGTCGCCCCCGTCTCGCGGATCGCCTCGACGAAGGACAGCTTCGATCCGCCGTCGGTGGTCAGGTCCTCGATCAGCAGCACCCGGTCGCCTTCGGCCATCACACCCTCGATCCGGGCATTGCGGCCATAGCCCTTGGGCTTCTTGCGCACATAGGTCATCGGCAGGGCCATCCGCTCGGCCACCAGCGCGGCAAAGGGGATGCCCGCCGTCTCGCCGCCCGCCACCGAATCGAACGCCTCGAACCCCGCGCCGCGCAGCACGGTCACGGTCAGGAAATCCATCAGCACCGACCGGATGCGCGGAAAGCTGATCAGCTTGCGGCAGTCGATGTAGGTGGGCGAGGGCAGGCCCGAGGCCAGGGTGAAGGGCGTGACGGCGTTGAAATGCACGGCCCCCACCTCCAGCAGCATCCGCGCGCTCAGGCGCGCGATCTCGTCCCGGGGGGGAAAGCTTGACGGGATCATGCCGCAATCCTTTCGTGCGATTTCATCTTGGCGAAAATATCCCCCGCGGAGCGTCCCGCAGGGTCCGCAGGCGCGCGGATGACCCACCGGCGATCAGCCCGCCACATGCCAGTTCACCGTGATGCCGGGATCGAACACGGTCACGGGGCCTGCGCCGGTGACGATCCTTTCGGGCCAGCGGGCAGGCTCGCCCCGCGTCAGGGTCAGGGTTCCCGCATTCGGGGGCAGCCGGTAGAAGGCCGCGCCGTGCAGGCTGGTGAAGCCCTCCAGCCGGTCGAGCGCGGATTCGTCCTCGAACACCTGCGCAAGAATCTGCATCGTGTTGGTCGCGGTGAAACAGCCTGCGCAGCCGCAGGCGGCTTCTTTCAGCGCATCGACATGCGGGGCGCTGTCGGTACCCAGGAAGAACCGGGCCTCGCCCGAAGTCGCGGCCCGACGCAGGGCAAGGCGATGGGTTTCGCGCTTGGCCACCGGCAGGCAGTAGTAATGCGGGCGGATACCGCCCGAAAGGATGTGGTTGCGGTTCAGGATCAGGTGGTGCGTCGTGATCGTGGCGGCCAGATCGTCGCCGCCCGACCGGGCATAGGCCACGCCTTCAACGGTCGTGATATGCTCCATCACCACGCGCAGGCCGGGCGTGGCGCGGCGGATCGGGTCGAGCACACGGTCGATGAACACCGCCTCGCGGTCGAAGATGTCAATGGCCGGATCGGTCACCTCGCCATGCACGCACAGCGGCAGGCCGATGTCGGCCATCCGGTCCAGCACCGGGCGGATTCGGTCAAAGTCGCGCACGCCGGACTGGGAATTGGTGGTGGCCCCGGCAGGATAAAGCTTGACCGCCGTGACAAGACCGGACGCATGCGCTGCGGCCAGGTCGTCGGGGTCGGTGGCTTCGGTCAGGTACAGCGTCATGCGCGGGTCGAACGCCATGCCGGGCGGCAGGGCGGCCCGGATGCGGTCGCGGTAGGCGGCGGCATCTGCCCCGGTCACGACCGGCGGCACGAGGTTGGGCATCACCAGCGCGCGGGCGAAATGGCGTGCCGATTCCGGCAGCACGCCCTGCAGCATCGCGCCGTCGCGCAGATGCAGGTGCCAGTCGTCGGGGCGGCGGATCGTCAGCGTCCGGATCATCCGCGTGGGCTAGCGCAAGCCGGGACCGCTTTCCAGCAGGAATCGCCGGGGACTGCCGCCCATGACTTTACGGACTGCCCTTTTTCAAGGCACGTCAGTCTGTTTTTGGGGCGCGAGGCGGGTCCGGACGCGTGGCGGCGCGGGCCGTCCGGTCCCCGGCCCGGCCCCGGGTTGAAGCCCTGCCGTGCCGCCGCCTAACGTTGCACCGACGGGGCAGGGGACAGATGCCAGAGGACGGACGGTTCAGCGACGGTCTGGTGCAGACGCGCCTGCAGCGGGCTGCCGGGCGCGCCGAGGTGACGCTGGCGCATCGCCGGGGGAATACCCGCCTTGCGGGGCTGCATCAGTCGGGGTCTGCCAAGGCATTTCTTCCCGACATGCACGGCGCCCCCCCCGAGGTCGTGTTCCTGAACACTGCGGGCGGGCTGACCGGGGGTGACGCCCTGCGCTTTGCCCTGACCCTTGGTCCCGGCACGCAGGCGGTGGGCACCACGCAGACCGCCGAGCGCGCCTATGCCAGCACGGGCGGGCGGGCGCGGATGGAGGTGGCTCTGATGCTAGGTGCGGGCGCGGTGCTGGACTGGCTGCCGCAGGAGACGATCCTGTTCGACCGGTCCGCGCTGGCGCGGCGCACGGTGGCCGACCTTGCGGCGGATGCCCGGCTTCTGATGGCCGAAATGGTGGTTCTGGGCCGCGCCGCGATGGGCGAGACGGTGGCCCGGGTGCAGTTTTCCGACTGGCGCGAAGTGCGACGCGGCGGGGTGCCCGTGCTGGTCGAACCGCTGCGCCTGACGGATGCAACCTTGCGCAGCGGTGCCGCGGGACTGGACGGCGCGCGGGCGGTGGCGACTGTGGCACTGGTGGCCCCGGGGGCCGAGGATGCGCTGGACCGGGTCCGCGCCCTGCTGCCCGACGGTGCCGCCGCCTCGGCCTGGAACGGCCGTCTGGCGGTGCGGCTGACGGGGCCGGACCTTGCGCCGGTCAGGCAGGCGGTGGCAAGGATTGTGACGGAACTGCGCGGGGCCGATCTGCCCCGCGTCTGGCAGATGTGAGGCAAGACGATGAACCTGACCCCGCGCGAAAAGGACAAGCTGCTGATCAGCCTGGCGGCCATGGTGGCCCGTGGTCGGCTGGCGCGCGGCGTGCGGCTGAACCACCCCGAGGCGATTGCGCTGATCACCGATTTCGTGGTGGAAGGCGCGCGTGACGGGCGTTCCGTGGCCGACCTGATGGAGGCCGGGGCGCATGTCATCACCGCCGGCCAGTGCATGGCCGGAATCCCCGAAATGATCCATGATGTGCAGGTCGAGGCGACGTTCCCCGACGGAACGAAGCTGGTGACCGTGCATCATCCGATAAGGTAGGTGCCTGATGAGATTGCCCGAAGCCTATGACTATGCCGCGCGGATGCATTCCGGGCAGACCCGGAAGGGAGCGGCACAAGAGCCTTATGTGAACCATGTCATCGACGTGGCGGCCCGTGTGGCGCGCAGCCCGGCTGCCGATGAAACGCTGATCCTGGGCGCGCTGCTGCACGACATCGTCGAAGACACCGCCGGAACGGCTGCCGAGATCGCGACGCGGTTCGGGCCGGACGTGGCGGCGCTGGTGCTGGAAGTGACGGATGACAAGTCGCTGCCGAAGGCCGAGCGCAAGCGGCGGCAGGAAGCGACGGCGGCGCTGAAATCCGACCATGCGCGCCGGATCAAGCTGGCTGACAAGGCGTCGAACCTGACGGCGCTGGCCGATAGTCCTCCGGTCCATTGGAATGCCGCGCGGCGGGTCGAATATGTCGCCTGGGCCGAACGGGTGATCGGCGGCTGCCGGGGGATCGACCCCGTGCTTGAAGCGGCGTTCGATGCCGCCGCCCTGCGGGCGAAACGGGTCGTGGAGGGAGCAGCATGATTCCGGGCGAAATCTTTCCGGCAGAGGGCATCATCATCCTGAACGAAGGGGCCGAGGTGGTGACCATGCTGGTGGCCAATTCCGGCGACCGGCCGGTGCAGGTGGGCAGCCACTATCATTTCGCCGAGGTGAACCCCAAGCTGATGTTCGACCGGGCCGAGGCCGACGGGATGCGGCTGGATCTGCCCGCCGGCACCGCGATGCGGTTCGAACCGGGGCAGACCCGGACGGTGCGCCTTGTGCCGTTTCGCGGCCTGCGCCGGGTTTACGGGTTCAATCAGGCCGTCATGGGGCCGCTGTAGGGGGCCATCAGGGTCACATCGAGGAGAGTCCGCCTTGGCGAAAAAGCCGACACCCTTTGACCTGGTTCGCCCGGGCCTTCTGATGATGCAGCTTGTGGCCGAGGCCAATGTCGTGATCGCGTTGCGGTTGTGGGGTATGGCCGGGGGATGGAAAATGGCAGCGGGGGAAAACAGGCGGATGGTGACGGAAAAGATGGCGGCAGCGCAGGCTTCGGGCCGCGCGATGACCAGGGCGGCGATGGCAGGCGGCACGCCGGGCGACGTCGCCAGTGCCGGATTGAAGCCGGTGCAGCGGCGCACGCGGGCCAATGCCGAAAGGCTGACCCGCAGCGCAACAAGGGTGCAGCCATGAGGGCGGTCGTGGCGCTTGCGTTCGGGGTCTTTGCGGCGGCAGCCGCCCAGGCCCAGGACATCGACTGCACCACCCCCAAGGATCAGGCCGAGATCGGGCATTGCATCAAGATCGCGACCGAGGAAGCGGCGGCGGAACTGGATGTGGCCTATGGTCTGGCCTGGAGCCGGATGGTGCGGATCGACGAGACGCTTCCGGCAGGCAGGCGCGGTGCCGAGGTTGCCCTGCGCAACGCCCAGCAGAACTGGATCCGCTATCGCGACACGACCTGCGCTTCGGAAGGTTTCGAGCATGCGGGCGAGGAAATCGAACCGATGGTCGTGTCGCTGTGCTCGGAACGGCTGACCCGCGCCCGGATCGAGGACCTGCGGGCAATCGCGCAACCTGACTGACAGCCGCAGGGGGCCTCTCTCCCCGGCTCGCATGACCGGAAAGGAATGACGTGATCGGTTACGGGGCAGAAAGGAAGGCGTGCGCGACTGCCGTGGCGATCCCCGGCGGGCCGAGCGGCCCTTGCGGCGCAAGGACCGCATCGGCCGTGCAGGCCGGGCGGGGCGGGGCAGCGCGGGCGAACAGGCCTGGGGGGGCAGGAATGATGCCACGGGTCCTGGCGGCACTTGGGCTGTGCGCCCTGGCCGCCGGGGCGCAGGCGCAGGCGGTGAACTGTGCCGCGCCGGTCACCCAGATGGACATGAACGCCTGCGCCGACCGGGCCTGGACGCTGGCCGATGAAGACCTGAACCTGGCCTATGGCATGGCGCGCAGCCTGATGCGGCAGACCGATGCCGCCCTGCCGCAGGCCGACCGGGGGGCCGAGGCGGCGCTGCGCGACGCGCAACGGGCCTGGGTCGTGTTTCGCGATGCCGCCTGCAAGGCGGAAGGATACCTTTACGTCGGCGGCACGATCCGGCCCATGGTGGTGTCGCTGTGCCTTGAACGCCTGACGCGGGCACGCACGGAAGACCTGCGCGCCATTGCAGAACCGCATTGACAGCCAATGGCCGGGAAAAGCACCTTTTCAGGGCCGGAGGACGGCACGGGAACACAGGGAGACGACCACGATGTGCAACGCCTGCATCATTGAAGACGTGAAACAATCCATGCTGTCACGGCGGGCGCTGTTCAGCGGCGCTGCGGCGGCGGGTCTGGTGGCGGTGGCGGCGGGCGTCACCACGGCGCGGCCCGCGCTGGCGCAATCGTCGGGCAGGGTGGTGGACCTGACCCATGCCTATGACGGCACCTTTCCTACCTATGACGGCAAACCCGGCATCCTGTACGAGATGGTCGTGGACATCACGAAAAGCGGCTACCAGCTTTACAAGCTGACCATCTTTGAACACACCGGCACGCACATCGACGCACCGCTGCATTTCAGCGCCGACGGCACCTCGGTCGATGCCCTGCCGGCCGAAAAGCTGGTCTGCCCGCTCTGCGTCATCGACCTGACGGCCAAGGCGAAAGATGACCCGAACGCCATGGTCGAGGCGGCGGATATCGAGGCCTGGGTTTCGGCCAACGGCGAGATTCCGGCCGGGGCCTGCGTGGCGATGAATTCTGGCTGGGCCGCGCGGGTCGGCAGCCCCGATTACCGCAACAATCCGGAAGGCAAGTTCGCCTTCCCCGGCTTTTCCAAGGGCGCGACCGACATGCTGGCCGGGCTGGACGTGGCCGCCATCGGGGTGGACACGCTGTCGCTCGACCCCGGCAATTCGGCCGATTTCGCGGTGCATTTCAGTTGGCTGCCCGGCGGGCGCTTCGGGATCGAGAATCTGGCGAACCTGGACCAGATGCCCGCCAAGGGCGCGACCGTCTTCATCGGCGCGCCAAAGCACAAGGGCGGCACGGGCGGCCCGGCCCGCGTCATGGCGGTGATGTGATGGGATGCGTCCCGCTTCTGTCGGACGAGGACGCCGCGCCGCAGGCGCGGGCGGTGTTCGACGACATCCGGGCGAAGCGGGACAGCGATTATGTGAACAACTTCTGGCGCGCCCTGGCCGCCGACCCCGCGCTGCTGGCCTCGGTCTGGGAGCGGTTGCAGGCGGTCATGGCCCCGGGCGCGCTGGACCCGCTGACCAAGGAGATGATCTACATTGCCGTGTCGGTGACGAACGGCTGCGGCTACTGCATCCATTCCCATACCGCAGCCGCCCGCGCCAAGGGGATGACGCCCGAGCAGCACGGCGAGTTGATGGCCGTGATCGCGATGGCCAGCCAGACGAACGCACTGGCCACCGCGCTGCAGGTGGAAACCGACGAGAGGTTCCGCGCATGACCGCGCGGACCCCAGGATGGTCAGCCTGCGTCGGGCAGGGGCGGCAGGCTGCGCAGGTACAGGATCACGGCGGCCAGATCGTCGGGCGTCATCTTTGCCAGATAGCCGTAGGGCATCGGCGGCAGCATGGCCGATCCGTCGGGGCGCTTGCCTTGCGTGATCATGGTGGCGATCTCGGCGTCGGTGTAACCTGCAAGTCCGTCTTCGCTGCTGGTCAGATTGGGCGCGACCGAAGTGCCCCAGGGGCCGTGGAACTCGAACCCGCCCTGACCCAGGTTGGTTCCGATCATCGGCCCCTGCGGCCCCATCGGGGTGTGGCATTCCATGCAATGCGACACGGGGCCGGCCAGATAGGCCCCGTATTCTGCGGTCACGCCCTGAGGCAGTGCGGCGACGGTTTCGACCGGCGGGCCGTAGGCGGGCGGCAGCGGGATATTGTAGACCGATTTCGGCAGGTCGGAGGGGTTTGCAGGCAGCGTCCGCAGGAACATCACGACCGAGGCCACATCGTCGTCCGACAGGCCGCGATACATGGTGAAGGGCATCGGCGGGCCGATCAGGCTTCCGTCCGGGCGCAACCCTTCGCGAATCGCCCTTGCCAGTTCGGCATCGGACCAGCCTGCGATTTCGCCGGCGGCGGTCAGGTTCGGGGCAACGGCGGTAAAGGCCGGGCTGTCCTCGACCACGCGGCCGGTCAGTTCGCGGTCCATCTCGGGGCCGTTCGGGCCGATGGGGGTGTGGCAGTTGCCGCAACCCATCGGGCCGCGCACAAGGTATTCGCCGCGCGCAAGGCTGGGCTCGGCCCAGGCGCTGCCTGCACACCCGATGCCGATCAGGATCGCGGCACCAAGTGCCCCGCCGCGCAGCGTCGGGCCGTTGTCGGCACAGGTCGTCATGGCAGTCCTCCCTCTTGCCGACGGCGCTGCATCGGCCTTGTTGACGGTGCAGGTTCCTTGCGGTCCGGCCCGTGGTTCTACCCTTGCGACGGCCTGCGCGCTGTCAACTGTCCCAATTGGAATTCCAGCACCGGAGCCTGACCATGCCCGCCCGCCTTCCCCGTGCCACCTATGCCGCGATGTACGGCCCCACCACCGGCGACCGGATGCGGCTGGCCGACACCGATCTGATCATCGAGGT
>JAAFHX010000096.1:0-15084 GCA_013297695.1 Rhodobacterales bacterium
TGCAGCCGCGCCAGCACCAGCAGCATCACGAAGGCCGCGATATAGCTCACCTGCCCCAGCACCGACAGGTGCAGGCCCGCAGGCACCCCGAAGGTGTTCCAGAACAGCAGCGTCGAAATCCCGATGACCGCCCCCGGCGTCAGGATCGGGGCCACCATCAGCGCATACAGCACCGACCGCGTGGTGCCTGCAATCGAGTTGATCAGGATCGCCGCCGCCGTGCCGATGGGCACCGAGATCGCCACCACCGCGAGAGCCACCCAGATCGTGTTGAAAAAGGCATTCCACATCCGCTTGTCAGCCCAAAGCTCGACAAACCAGCGATCCGTCCAGCCGACCCAGGGGTAGACCGAGGGGAACTTGGAATTGTTGAAGGCCGCGCCGCCCATCACGATCAGGGGCACCAGCATGTAGGCCAGGAACAGCACCAGATACAGGTGGAACAGCCAGTCGGACTTGCGGACCTGTCTCATGCCGCCCTCACTTCGCGATATCGGAAAGCTTGACGCGGAAGATCCGCATCACGGCCGACACGAACACCGTGCACAGGATCAGCAGCAGGAACGCATAGGCCGACCCGGTGTTCCAGTCCTGGCTTTCGAACATCCATTGCTGGATGATCTCGGTGAACCAGCGCGAATTGGTGCTGGCCAGCAGCGTCGGCACCAGAATCGACCCTGCCGACAGCATGAAGACCATCACCGAACCGGAGGCGATGCCGGGCTTGGCATGGGGCAGGATCACCCGCCAGTGGATGCGCCACCACGGCGCGCCAAGGTCTTCCGCCGCCTCGATCTGGTTGCTGTCGAGCGAGGCGATGGCATTGTAAAGCGGGAACAGCATGAACAGCACATAGGTATAGACCAGCCCGATGATCACGCCGCGAAAGCCCGTGATCCAGCGCACCGGGTCCTCGATGATGCCAAGCCCCAGAAGCGAGGCATTCAGCGGCCCCTTCAGCGCCAGGATGATGAACCAGGCAAAGCTGCGCAGCACTTCCGACACCCAGAGCGGGATGAACAGCAAGAGGAAGATCGTCGGCAGAAGCGCCCGGGCCGAAACCTTGGACAGGTAATAGGCCAGCGGATAGGCCATCAGAAAACAGATGAAGGTGACGACCGCCGAATAGACCACCGTCCAGACGAAGACCGAGATGTGGATCGGGCTGCGGAAGAAGGTCAGGTAGTTGTCAAAGCTGTAGACATCCTTGGGTCCGCCGATTTCAGCCACCGGCAGGTAGGGTTTGAACGAATGCTCGAACAGGTACACGTTCGGCAGCACGATCAGGATCAGCAGCCAGAACCCGGTCAGCAGGATGAAGACCGTGGTCAGAAGCGCGCCGTAGCGGTTCAGCAGGTCGGTCATTCGTCAACGTCCTTGGCGGCGGTGTCGCCGGTCAGGATCACGGCATTCGCGCCGTCAAAGGCAAAATGCCGCCGCTCGCCGGGCTGCGGGATGGAGGACGACCCGTCATTGCGCGCCTCGGCCACCAGCACCTGCCCGCCCGCGTCGCGGGCATGGATGCTGATGAAGTTGCCCTCGAAGGCCACATCGGTCACCTCGACCGGAATCGAGTTCGCGGCCCCCGGGTCGGCCAGCAGGCGCGCATGTTCGGGGCGCAGGAACAGCCGGGCCTTCGCGCCGGGCGCAACCCCGGGGCCAAGCCGCGCCGTGAAGGTGCCGCCGGGCGTCACGAACCGGGCCAGATTGCCCTCCTGCCCCTTCACTTCTCCCGCAAAGACGTTGTTCTCGCCCACGAAGGACGCGACAAAGCCGTTCGCCGGGTTGTTGTAGATGTCGCGCGGGTTGGCCACCTGCTGCAGCTTGCCCTGGCTCATCACGCCGACGCGGTCGGACATGGCCAGCGCCTCGCCCTGGTCATGGGTGATGTAGATGAAGGTGACGCCCGTGCGCTTTTGAATCGCGCGCAACTCGGCCCGCATGTGCTGGCGCAGCTTCAGGTCCAGCGCCGAAAGCGGCTCGTCAAGCAGCATGACCGACGGCTCCACCGCCAGCGCGCGCGCAATCGCCACGCGCTGTTTCTGCCCGCCGGACAACTGGCTGACCATCTTGTCGCCCGCATCGGGCAAGTCGACCAGCCGCAGCAGTTCCTCGGCCCGGGCGCGGCGCTTGATCTTGTCCACCCCCCGCACCTCAAGCCCGAAGGCGATGTTTTCCCACACCGGCATCAGCGGAAAGAGGGCGAGGTTCTGGAAGATCAGCGCGGTCGGGCGCTGGTTCGGGCGCTGGCCCTTCATGTCGCGGCCGCCGATCCGCACCATGCCCTTGGTCGGGTCGATGAAGCCAGAGATCATCCGCAGGATCGTCGTCTTGCCGCAGCCCGACGGCCCAAGGAACGAAAAGAACTCGCCGGGCTGGATGTTGACGGCGACGTTGTCCACCGCCCGGAACGTGCCGAAATCCATGGACACGCTGTCAAGGTCTACCCCTGCACTCATCGCTTCCCCGCTTTCCGTTGGTCTTTTCGCAGTCTGAACGCTGCCTGTTCAAAAAGGCAACCCGCCGGTGCCGTTTCGGGCTCCGGCGGGTTGGTATCGGTCAAGGATCAGGCGGCCTTGAACTGGTCGGCGTATTCGCCGCGCTTGGCGATGAACCAGGCTTCCTGGGCCGGCCACCACCACAGTTTCGTCAGCGCGTCATCGTTGAAGGCCGAGTTATAGTAGGTGGCAACCGCCGGGTCCATCTTGTCGATGGCACCCTTGCCGACCGGGTTGGCCGAGAAGGCAGTCGCCCAGAGGGCCGATCCTTCGGGTTCGGACAGCCACTTGGCAAAGGCATGCGCCTGTTCCACGTTGGCGGCGTTCTTCATCAGCACGACGCCCTGGTTCCAGGCGAACGCACCTTCCTTGGGCGGCATGTAGCCGTAGCCTTCTTCGCGCAGGTTGAAGCCGGTCGAATCCCAGCACAGCCCGATCTCGCCGCCGTTCACGCGGAACCCGGCCTGCGCCTCGTTCTCGCCCGACCACCACTGCACGATGTTGCCCTTGGCCTTGATCGCTTCGGCCAGCGCGATGTCCCAGACAATCTTCATGTTCTCTTCGGACTTGTAGCCGTCAAGCCACGGCATCGGCAGCTTGCCTTCGGCATCAAGGTAGCGGCCCATCGCGGCGAGCGACGAGTGCGGCCGGGCGACGACCTTGCCGACGTTGGCCGGGTTGAACAGATCGCCAAGCGACGCGGTGCCATAGACCAGCGGCATCGCTTCCTTGTTGTAGACCAGCGCCTCGGTGCCCCAGACCGACAGCACGATCATGCGCTGGCCGTCGATGGTCGCCATCTCGCCCATCCTGCCGTCGGCCAGGCCGGGCAGGTAGTTGTCGACGTTCAGCTTGGTCATGTCCCAGGGCTGGATCAGCCCGTTCGACGCCCAGCCACCCACGCGGTCGACGGTCGGTTCCACCATGTCCACGCCGCCGGTCTGCAGCGCCAGCTTGGCCTGGGCGAACATCGCGTCCTGGTCGGGCTGTTCGTTGAAGTTCACGGTGATGCCGGTGGCGGCGGTGAAGGCCGGCATGACCTTTTCGGCAATCGCCGGATACCCGGCCCAGCCCATGTAGTTCAGTTCGCCCGACGAGGCGAGTGCGCCACGCGAGATCAGGGCGGGGGCGGCCAGAACGCCGGCAGCAGCGGCGGTGCCCTGCAGGAACCGGCGGCGGTTGAGGGCCATATGTGTGGTTTTCACGAAGTCGTCTCCCATGTGTGTCGGATAAATCGGCAGAACCTTTACCGTCCCCGTTGCCGCAGTCAGCGGCCCGTCGGGGTCAGACCCGCCGGATATGTGACGTTTGCGAAACATCTGTGACGCGGGGGCAAAAACATGCCCGCATCCCGGCTGTCACATTTCCCGGATCGCCCCGCGCTGTCAACAAAACCCTGTCGTTGCGGCAACCGATGGCTTGGAACGGCCGATTTGCTGGCATAACCTTCGTCTTGCCCAGGCGGCGTTCAACCGCAGCGGGCATACAAACACCCTTGCCCGCGCGGGCACCCCGGAACAGGCCAGAATCACACCATGAAAATCCGCAGGCTCGAGACGTTTCATACCCCCTTCGTGGGCTTCGTTCGGGTCACGACCGACAGCGGGGACCATGGCTGGGGGCAGGTTTCGACCTATAATTCCGACATCACCTGCGAGGTGTTCCACCGCCAGATAGCACCCCATGCGCTTGGGTCGGACGCGATGGATCACGGCGATACGCTGAACCTCATCAACGAACGCGAGCACAAGTTCCCCGGGTCTTACCTGCGCCGGGCGACAACCGGGCTTGACACCGCGTTGTGGGACCTGCGCGGGCGCCTGGCAGGCAAGCCCGTGGTCAGCCTGCTGGGCGGCACGCCGGGTCCCTTGCGCGCCTATGCCAGTTCGATGAAGCGCGACATCACACCGCAGGCGGAGCGGGACCGTTTCCTGCGCCTGCGGGATGAAAAGGGCTTCACTGCCTTCAAGTGGCGCGTCGGGGCCGAATGCGGGCGCGACCGCGACGAATGGCCGGGCCGGACGGAACAGATCGTGCCGCTGGTCGCCCGCGCCCTTGGCGACGGGACCGACAAGCTGGTCGATGCCAATTCCTGCTATTCCCCCGCCCGCGCCATCGAGGTCGGCCGGATGCTGGAGGCCGAGGGGATCGGCCATTACGAGGAACCCTGCCCCTACTGGGAATTCGACCAGACCCGCGCCGTGCGCGAGGCGCTGACGCTGGATATTACCGGCGGCGAGCAGGACTGCGAGTTCACCGCCTGGAAGACGATGATCGACACCCGCGTGGTGGATATCGTGCAGCCCGACGTGATGTATCTGGGCGGCATGTCGCGCACGCTGGAGGTTTGCCGGATGGCCGAAACCGCCGGTCTGCCCGTCACGCCCCATGCCGCCAACCTGTCGCTGGTGACGATGTGCACCATGCACCTGCTGCGCGCGATCCCGAATGCGGGAAAGTATCTGGAGCTGTCGATCGAGGGCGATGACTACTACCCGTGGCAGGACGGGCTGTTCCTGGGCGACCCCTACCGGGTGGAGGGCGGCCATGTCACCGTGCCCGACGCCCCCGGCTGGGGAGTCGAGATCAATCCCGCCTGGCTTGAACGTGCGACACGGCGGGTCAGCGAGGTCGCTGGCTGAACAGCAACACGGCACCGCAAGCTGCAATCCCGCCTGACGGCAGACGGAAAACACTTTCGCGTGACTTCACGACGTTACCCTGCGTACCCTGCGTTTCGAAACGGGTTTGCGGGGGATCGCGATGGTCACGGCACTTCCGGCGCTGGTCTTCGGGGCAACCGGGCTTGTGTTGGCCGCCCTTGGGGCCTGGCTTGCCGCGCTTGGCGGCAGCCCGGCCTATCTGGCCATCGGCCTTGCGATGCTGCTGACGGCGGTGCTGATCGGGCGCAACAACGCGGCGGCGCTGCCGGTTTTTGCGGTGACGCTGGTGGCTGCGCTGGTCTGGGCGGTCTGGGAAGTGGGGTTCGACTGGTGGCAGCTTGCCCCGCGCGGGGGCATTCTGGTGTTGCTGGGCATCTGGCTGTGGCTGCCCCGCGTGCGCCGCCATCTGCGCACTGGCGACGGCAAGCCCGCGCCGGGGCTGGCTCTGGCGCTGTCGGTCCTGTTCTGTGTGGGCATCGCGGTTTACGCAATGACGCAGGACCCGACCGACCGGCCCGGCAGCCTGAACACGGCAGCCGTGCAAGGCGGCGGCGCGACGGGCGCCACCTTCGATGACGGCGACTGGCGGCAATACGGGCGCACCCCCTATGGCCAGCGGTACTCGCCGCTGACCCAGATCACCCCCGCCAACGTCGCCTCGCTGGTGCCTGCCTGGACCTTCCGGACCGGCGACGTCAAGCAGCCCGGCGATATCGGCGAGACGACCTATCAGGTGACCCCGATCAAGGTCGATGGCACGCTTTACATCTGTACGCCGCACAACCTTGCCATCGCGCTGGATGCGGTGACGGGGACCGAGAAATGGCAGTTCGACGCCAATTCCGGCCTGAACCCGAACCGCCAGCACCAGACCTGCCGGGGTGTCACCTGGTGGCAGGACCCCGACGGCAGTGCAGGCGACGTCTGTTTCCAGCGCATCTTCATGCCCACCGCCGACGCGCGGCTGATTTCGCTGGATGCCGCGACCGGCACACCCTGCCCTGCCTTCGGCGAGGGCGGGACGATCCGGCTGGATGCAGGCATGCCCTATCCGGTGCCTGGCTGGTATTATTCGACCTCGCCACCCGTGGCGGTGGCGGGCAAGCTGATCATCGGCGGGGCGGTGAACGACAACTATTCGACCCGGGAACCTTCGGGTGTGATCCGCGCCTTCGACATCGACACCGGCGCACTGGTCTGGAACTGGGACAGCGAACGCCCCGAGCGGACCGCGCCGATCGACATCGCGGGCGGCGAAACCTACACCAACAACTCGCCGAACTCCTGGGCACCGTTTTCCGTGGACGAGGCGCTTGGGCTGGTGTTCCTGCCGATGGGCAACCAGACCCCCGACCAGCTTGGCATGGGCCGGTCGGCCAATACCGAGAAATACGCGGCCGGCATCGTGGCGCTGGACATCGAAACCGGGGCCGACCGGTGGGTGCGCCAGTTCGTGCACCATGACCTGTGGGACATGGACGTGCCGGCGCAGCCGGTTCTGGTGGACCTGACGCAGCCCGACGGCACCGTGCTGCCCGCGCTGGTCGCCCCCACCAAGCAGGGCGACATCTATGTGCTGAACCGTGCGACGGGCGAACCAATCCTTCCCGTCACCGAAGAACCCGCCCCCGGCGGTACGATCCCCGAAGATGCCGCATCACCGACCCAGCCCACCTCGGCGCTGACCTTCAAGCCGCCGATGCTGCGCGAGGCCGACATGTGGGGGGCCACGCTGTTCGACCAGGTGATGTGCCGGATCGCCTATCACCGGCTGAACTACGAAGGCCGCTATACCCCCCCGTCGCTGGAAGGCAGCATCATCCATCCCGGCAACTTCGGCGTGTTCAACTGGGGGTCAGTGGCGGTCGATCCGGTGCGGCAGGTGATGTTCGGCATGCCGACCTACCTGCCCTTCACCTCGCGCCTTGTGCCCGCCGCCGACATCCCGCCCCCGGGCGAGGGCGACAAGGGCAGCGAACAGGGCCTGAACCGCAACGACGGCGCGCCCTATGGCGTCTTCCTCGGGCCGTTCCTGGGGCCGCTTGGCATTCCCTGCTCGGCCCCGCCCTGGGGGTATGTGGCCGGCGCAGACCTGCGGACGGGAGAAGTGATCTATCGCCACAAGAACGGCACGGTGCGCGACATGACGCCCCTGCCCCTGCCGTTCGAACTGGGCGTGCCGGGCATCGGCGGTCCGATCATCACGGCGGGCGGCGTGACTTTCCTTGCGGCGGCGGTGGACGACTACCTGCGCGCCTATGACCTGACCACCGGCGAACAGCTTTGGCAGGCCCGGCTGCCCGCAGGCGGGCAATCGACACCCATGACCTATGCGGTGGACGGCAAGCAGTATGTGGTCATCGTGGCGGGCGGGCATGGGTCGGTCGGGACCAAACCCGGCGACTATGTGATGGCCTTTGCCCTGCCTTAGGGATAGGGATCACGGCACACCCGCCGCATCGAAGGCGGCGGCGGCGGCCGGGTGCAGCGGCACCGAAAACCCCTCGGTCCTCATCTTTGCCGGATCAAGACCGCGCAGCACCGGAGCGGCAAGCCGCAGGTTTCCCAGACGGTCCAGCGTTTCGCTGACCAGCTTGCCGACAATGACCGGATCGGCACTGTCCAGCGTGACGACCATGGCCGTCACGGCAAAGCTGGGCACGTCCGCCGCAAGCCCGGGATAGGTGCCCGCCGGGATCACCGCCGCATTGTATTCGTCATGCGCCGCAAGGAACCCGGCGATCTCGGGTCCGGTCAGGGCGACCATCTCGACATCGCAGGTCTCCAGCGTCTTCTGCAGGCTGGCGCTCGGGTGCCCGGTTATCAGCACGGTCGCATCCAGCCGCCCGGCGCAAAGTTCGGCCAGCGCAGGACCGGTCTGCAGTTCCGACAGCGCCGAGAAATCGGCGGTCTTCATCCCGTAAAGGTCCATCACCACGCGCATCGTCGCCTGCCGCCCCGACGAGGGGTGCCCGATATCCACCCGCTTGCCCGCAAGGTCGCGGAACGACGCGATGCCCGATCCGCGCCGCGCCAGCAATGTGAACGTTTCGTCATAAAGTGACATGACGCCGCGCAGCCCGGTCATCGGACCGCTGCCGGCAAAGACCGAATCGCCATCGCGTGCATGCTTCTGCCAGTCGGACTGCACGATCCCGATCTCAAGCTGGCCATCGCGCAGCGCGACCAGGTTGTAGATCGACCCCGCCGTGCTTTCGGGCGAACAACGCAGTTCGCCCGGCATGCTGCGGTTGATGATCGTGCAGATTGCCGAGGCGACCCGGTAATAATTGCCATCGATGTCGCCGGAGCCGACCGAAAAGAAGGTCAGCGCCGGGGCCGGGGCCGCAGCCAGTCCGATCAGGCCCGCAAGAACAATCGAACGCATCGTCACCCTCCTGCATTGACCGTGGTATAGGGCGGCAACCGGGCAGGCGTCACCGGAAAAAACTGTTTCGGGGGCAAAAGTTCCGGGCTGGCACGGCGTTTGCACTTGTGGCAGGGTTCCCCCGGGTAGACGGCAGATACGTCAGGCGGGTCATGGACACGGGTAGGCTCATCGAATCCCTGCAGGGCTTGTCCGTTGCCGATCTGGCAATCAGCTTTGCGCTGGTGTCGCTTGCCTTCACGTTTGTCGGCGTCCTCATCCTGAAGCCGATCCTGCGGCTGTTCATCGGACGGGGCGATCCGCAGATCAACGAGACGATCGGCTATGCGACGGCCACCTTCAGCCTGTTCTATGCGCTGCTGGCCGGTCTGCTGACGGTCGCCGCCTACCAGAACCGCGACCGGGTGGAACAGAACATCCTGAACGAGGCGGGGGCGGTCAGTGCCATCTACGCCGGGATGAACAGCTACCCCGAACCGATCCGGTCAGATGTAAAGGAAATGCTGCGCGACTATGTGCTGTTCACGATCCACAAGGACTGGCCCGCGCACCGGCAGGGCAACATCCTGAACGGCGGCAGCAACCGGATGGATGCCATCCGACAGAAACTGGCGACCTATGAACCCGCCACCGTGGCGCAGCAGATCATCCACGGCCAGACGATCGCCGGGTTCAGCCATCTGACCGAAGCGCGGCAAGAGCGTCTGAACGGGGTGACGACCCGCATTCCGGCCGTCCTGTGGTCCGCGATGCTGATCGGGGCCGCGCTGAACCTCGTCATCATCATCATGCTGCGCATCAAGATCATTCCGCACCTGATCCTTGGCGCGCTGAGTGCGTTCTTCCTGTTCGTCGTGCTTCTGGTCATCGTCGTGCTCGACTATCCCATGCGCGGGGCCAACGGGCTTGGACCGGTGGGCTTTGAACAGATCTGGGACCGCCAGATGGTCTGGGACGAGCCCTTGCAATGATCCGGTCAGCAGGCAGGGCACATCATGGCTGAATTCACGATCCGCGAAGTCGAGGGGATGCGCCAGGTCTGCATCGACATCGCCGACGAGACGATCCGCACCCGGCGGGGGGCCCTGTCGAACATGCGGGGCAATCTGACGGTCAGGGCCCCGCTGCCGGGCCTGCGCGACATGCTGCGGTCGCTGTTCGTGGCCGAGGCGCGCATCCGCCCGTCCTATACCGGCACCGGCACCGTGGCGCTGCAAGCCTCGCTTGCGGGTTATCACATCATCGACCTGTCGCAGGAGCGGTGGGTCTTGGAACCCGGCGTCTATCTGGCTTCGGAGGGCGAGGTGACGCTTGGCCTGTTCCGCGAACGGATGCTGCCAAGCTTCTGGGCGGGCGACGGGCTGCTGGTGTTCAAGACCATCGTCAACGGGACCGGCCGGGTGGTGATAAACACCCCGGGGCCGGTCGAGGTTGTCGAGATCAACGGCACCGACCTGCGCATGCAGGGCCGTCTGGTCCTGGGATATACCGGGGGCCTGAAGTTTTCCTCGCAGCGCATCTCGGGGTTCTTCCGCAGCCTGCTGATCGGGCAAAAGCGGCTGCGTGTGCTCAGCGGGACCGGCAAGGCACTGGTCTGCTGGACACCCTACTGGAACCAGCACCTGTATGAAAGCGTGACAGGCAGTCAGATCGAAGGGTCGCTGTTCGAATAGCCCCCCTTGCCGCGCAAGGCAGCGGTCATCGAGCCGCCGGTCCCGCCCGCCATGCGCTGTCAGGGCAGCAGGGCATACCCCGTCGTATGGCATTCGCCCAGCCCGCATTGCACCAGTACCGACAGCGTGTTGACCGCGCAGAGGCCCAGCACCGCCAGCCCCAGAACCTGCACCGGGCGAACCAGAAAACCGAAGGACCCCACCGGATGCGCGCGCATGTGTGCGTCACCGCCCAGCACGGCCAGCCGCAGCGCAAAGGCGGTCAGCAGGCACAGCGCGATCACGACGGACCAGACCGGCATGTGCAGGCCCAGAACGGCAGTGCCGATGTATTCGTGTCCGGGCCGGGGATAGATATCCAGCAGCGTCTGGCGCACCGAAACCACCAGCAGCAGGATCGCGAAGATCAGGCTGATCCCTGTGTTGCGGTCATTGAACGGGCCGCGCAGGTTCTGCAGGATTCCGAAGGCAACCCCGAACAGCGCCACGCGTTCCAGCAGGCACAGCGGGCAGGGAAGCTCTCCCCAGACATATTGCAGGGCCATCGCGGTGGTCAGGATCAGCACGATCACGGCCAGCATCGCCACCAGAAACAGGTGATGCGCCAGCGACAGCGCGCGCTGCGGCGTCATGCCCGGCCCCTGACTGCCGGGTCCGGGGGCAGGTCCGGGGGCAGGTCCAGCCGCGTGTCGATCCAGGGCATCCGGAATCCGGTCTGCGGCGACCAGACTTCCCACAGGAACAGCCAGACCGACAGCCCAAGGCACAGCGCCAGCACCCCGAGCGCCAGCGGTCGCTTCCCGACCCAGGCCAGCGTGAGGGCCGCCAGCAACGTCACAAAGATGGCCAGCATCATCGCCGGATCGCCCCCTGCAAGCCGCTGCAGCCTAGCGTGGCGCAGGGGCGTCGCATAGGGGATTTGTGGCATCGCGCCCGGCACCGTCCAGACCCTGCAACGTCGCCCGAAGGCGCGGGGCGGCAAAGTCGAGAAAGGCACGCAGCTTCTGTGGCAGCCGCCCCTGGCCTGCATGGACCAGGCTGACCGGCAGGGGATCGGGTGAAAAGGCATCCAGCACGGTCACCAGCCGTCCGTCGCGCAGCAGCGGATCGACCTGATAGGACAGCACGCGCGTGATCCCCAGCCCTGCGCCGACTGCGTCGATCGCCGCCTCGGCCGTGGTCACCGTCAGGCGCGAATGAATCCCGACGTCCTGGCCCGGAAAGCTCCACCGGTCGGGCGCGGACAGGGTGGTGAAGCTGATGCAGCAATGGTCGGAAAGGTCCTGCGGCTGCACGGGTGTTCCCCGCCGCGCCAGATAGGCGGGGCTGGCGCAGGTGACCAGCCGCACCGCCCCCAACCGCAACGCCACCATGCCGCTGTCGGGCAAGGTCCCGATGCGCAGGGCCACATCGACGTGATCGTCCATCAGATGCAGCACCCTGTCGGCCAGCGTCAGACGGATGTCGATTGCCGGATAGTCCAGCAGGAAGGCGGCGATGACCGGCACCAGATGCCGCCGCCCGAAGACCACCGGGGCCGTTACCACCAGGTCGCCGCGCGCGATGCCGTATTCGCCCGCCGCTGCCCGGTCGGCCTCGGCCAGATCGTCCAGAATGCGGCGGCAGGCGGCGACATAGGCCTGCCCCGCGTCAGTCAGCGCCACCGACCGGCTGGTGCGCAGCAGCAGGCGCGCGCCAAGCTGCGCCTCAAGGTCCGAAAGCTTGCGGCTGACGGTGGACAGGGGTTGCCCCAGCCGCCGCCCGGCCGCCGACAGGCTGCCCGCCTCGGCCACGGCCACCAGCACGGTCATCGCCTCGATCCGGTCCATGATGCTTCCGATTTTTGGAAGGGTTGCTGCCGATATTACAGGATGCCGCCGGAAAACGGAATGCCCTATCTGTCCTGCATGGGGCGGATGCAGGCCCCGAACCGGAAAGGACCGCAGAATGCCCCGCATTCACACCCCCGCCACCGTCGCCGATGCCCCCGAAGCCGCCCGCCCCGCCCTTGAGGCCGTCGGCAAGCAGCTTGGGTCGGTGCCCAACCTGTTCCGCGTCGTGGCCAACAGCCCGGCGGCGCTTTCGGGATACCTTGGCCTGTCGGGCGCCCTGGGCAAGGGCAGCCTGCCTGCCGCCACGCGTGAGCGCATCGCACTGGCGGTGGCCGAAGTGAACGGCTGCGGCTACTGCCTTGCCGCGCACAGCTATCTGGGCGCTGCCGTGGCCCATCTGAGCGATGCCGAAATCCTTGCCAACCGGCGCGGCGGATCGACCGATCCGAAGTCCGACGCCGCGGTGCGCTTTGCCGTGCGCGTCACGCGGGCGCGCGGCCATGTCGGCGACGAAGACCTTGTCGCGGTCCGGCGCGCGGGCTTTGACGATGCCCAGATCATCGAGATGGTGCTGCACGTCGCGCTGAACACGCTGACCAACTACGTCAACGAGGTTGCGGGCACCGAGATCGACTTTCCCGCCACCGCACCGCTTGCGGCCTGACCCAGGCCACCGCGGGCACCGCCTCCATGGCGGTGCCCGCGCCTGCCCTTTCGCCGGAAAGTCCCACGATGACCCGCCCGCCCCACCCGCCCTTCACCTCGATGACCGCCGCCCGCAAGGTCCGGATGGCCGAAGATGCCTGGAACAGCCGCAACCCCGATGCCGTGGTGATGGCCTACACCCCCGACAGCCGCTGGCGCAACCGCACCGAGTTCATCACGGGGCGCGAGGCGATCCATGCCTTTCTGACCCGCAAGTGGCAGCACGAACTGGACTATCGGCTGGTCAAGGAAGTCTGGGCCACCTGCGGTGCCCGCATCGCGGTGCGCTTTGCCTATGAATGGCACGACGGGTTCGGCAACTGGTACCGCAGTTTCGGCAACGAGAACTGGGAATTCGACGCGGTCGGCCTGATGCGCCAGCGCATCGCCAGCATCAACGATCTGGGCATTGCCGAACAGGACCGGCTTTTTCACTGGCCTGCCGGACGCCGCCCCGACGATCACCCCGGGCTGACCGAACTCGGGCTGTAGGAGAAGAGAATGACCGCGATCCCGTCAAGCGATGTGGCCTTTTCCGGGGCCGTCAAGGCCGTGCAGACCCGTCGCGGGTCCCGCGCCGCCTATGCGCGGCAAGAGGCCGCCGGCGGGTGGCAGAGCCGCATCACCCCCGATCTTGCGGCCTTTGTCGCCGCGCAGACCAGCGTGTTCCTGGCCACGGCCAGCGCCGACGGGCAACCCTATATCCAGCATCGCGGCGGGCCGCCCGGGTTCCTGCGGGTGCTGGACGACCGGACCATCGGCTTTGCCGACCTTGCCGGAAACCGGCAATACATCACCACCGGCAACCTGTCGGAAAACCCGAAGGCACATCTGTTCCTGATCGATTATGCGCGGCAGCAGCGGATCAAGCTGTGGGGCACGGCGCGCGCGGTCGAGGATGACGCGGCACTTCTGGCGGCGCTGATCCCCGATACAGGCCGGGCGCGGGCGGAACAGGCGATCCTGTTCACGGTGGACGCCTGGGACCGCAACTGCCCGCAGCACATTCCGCAGCGGTTCGAGGCCGCCGACGTGGCCGCCGCCCTTGCCGGACGTGACGCCCGCATCGCCGCGCTGGAGGCGGAAGTAGCCCGGCTCAGGGACCGCTGAAGCCGGATTGCCCGAGCGGAGACGGGCGGGGCGGAGGCGGGCGGGGCGGAGGCGGGCGGGGCGGAGGCGGGCCGGTCATTCCTGGCGGACCTCTTTCGGCGTCTTGCGCAGCCGGGCGCGGATCATCCGGGTCAGATGCTGCTGGTCGGCAAAGCCTGCATCCAGCGCCACCTGTGCAATCGGCATGTCGCTGGACCGCAGCAACTGCACGGCATGGCGCAGGCGGCGGTTGATGACGTAGGAATAGGGCGTCATTCCGGTTTCGCGCCGGAACACGCCGGTCAGATGAGTCGGGCTGAGGCCCGCGGCCGCCGCAATGTCGATCAGGGAAACGTCTTCGGCAAAGTTGGCCTCGACATAGTCCAGCGCGCGGTTCACGCGCGGGTCGGGCCCATGTCGCGGCGGCGGGGCATGGGACGGGATGGACCAGGACGCCGCCGAAACCTCCAGCGCGATCAGCCGGATCAGCGTGTCGCCGAACAGACGCCCCCGGCGCAGGTCGGTGTTCACCTCGTGGGAAAGCAGCCGCAGCAGCGGTGCCAGCGTCGGGCGCGCGGCGAAGGGCTGCGCGATCAGATGGCCCTCGCTGAACGCTTCGGACAGCACCTCGGGCGCATAGGTTGCAAACAGGCTGTCGTCGAATTCGACCATCAGCGTCTTTTGCAGGATGTCGCGGTTGGTCCAGGCCAGATGCAGGTCGACACCCCGGGGAATGATGCAGATCTGGCCGGGCTGCGAGGGGCTTTCGTCGTCGATCCCGTCCATCCGGGTCAGATGGGCCGAGGTTCCGTCCAGCGTCATCACCAGCGCATTGCGGTCCACCCGGGCAAAGTGGATGTCACCGCTGCCCTCGATCAGGACGCTGCAGCGCACCGCGCTCCACTCTGCCGCCTCGACCCGGATTTCGGGGGCCCGCCGGTGATAATCCCCGATCGTCGGAAACTTTCGCTTCATGCCGGTCTCTCCACTCGCAGGCCCAGCAATACCCTTGCACCCGGATTTGCCCAAGCGGCCCAACGCAAGCGTGACATTGCGGTGATCTGCAGCTACCGGGCGGGTTCGCGAAACCGGTGCCTGGCCGAAAGCCGCGAAACGGCAACGTGCCGTGGCCGTACGGTCTTTCGGCGCTGCCAGACATCAGGCGTCTGGAAAACCACCGAAACAGCGGCCTGCGACGGAACGATGGCGTTGCGGACTGAACGGGGGGGGGGGGCG
>JAAFHX010000096.1:15094-15660 GCA_013297695.1 Rhodobacterales bacterium
GCGCCCGGTGCCCCGGCCGTTCCCCGGGATTGTTACATCCCGCGCGGCAAATGTTTCAGTCCCGGGCCGCGCAACCATGCCGGCCTGCGTCAGGGCGCCGGACCTGTGGCGACCGGCAGGGGACGCAGCCGGTCAGGCAGAACCCTGCGCCGGGCCATGTGCGCCAAGCGCCACCAGGATGATTGCCCCCAGGATCAGCGCGGCCCCCACGATGCCGGTCAGCGGCGTGGTCTCGCCCAGAAGCAGAACCGCACCCGCCGCGCCGAACAGGCTTTCCGCCGAGACGAGGATTGCCGCCGTCGAGCACGAGACGAACCGCTGTGCGTAGGTCTGGATGGCAAAGGCCACCGCCGTCGAAAACACGCCCAGCACCATCAGTTCCGGCAGGGCGGCCTGCACGGCGGCCGGTGTGGTGGATTCGGTCGCCAGCGCGAAGGGCAGCATCAAGGCACCCGTCACCGCGAATTGCAGCGCGGTCGTCGCAAAGGGGCGTGGATGGGCAACCGCATGGCGGCCAAGCGCCACCATCCAGGCCGCATAGAACAGCGCCGACCCAAGGCAGGCGA
>JAAFHX010000097.1 GCA_013297695.1 Rhodobacterales bacterium
CCCCCCCGTCACACCCCCGCGCCGCGGGCGGTGCGTGCGAGCACGCACCCTACGGACCCGCCCCCGCCGCAATTCCTGACCCATTCTGTCGCCATATTCCTGCCATACACTTTCCAGACTCATTCCAGCCCGGCAGAATTGCATTCCGCAGCCCGTCGGCATATCTGCGGGGCTGCATCCGTTCCCGAAGGACCTGCGCGCGATGAACTGGATCTCGAACTACGTCCGCCCCAAGATCAACTCGCTGTTCTCGCGCCGCGAGGTGCCCGAGAACCTGTGGACCAAGTGCCCCGAATGCGGAACCATGCTGTTCCACCGCGAACTGGCCGACAACCTGAACGTCTGCACCAACTGCGACCACCACATGGCGATCAGCCCGCGCGACCGCTTCCGGTCGCTTTTCGACGGCGGCATCTTCACCGAGGTCAAGGTGCCCGAACCGCTGGCCGACCCGCTGCAGTTCCGCGACCAGAAAAAGTACCCCGAACGGCTCAAGACCGCCCGCACGGCCACGTCCGAGAAAGAGGCGATGCTGGTCGCCGAGGGCGAGATCGGGCGCACGCAAGTCGTTGTCGTCGCTCAGGACTTCGCCTTCATGGCGGGGTCGATGGGGATGTATGTCGGCAATGCGATCATCGCCGCCGCCGACCGTGCGGTGACCCTGAAGCGCCCGCTCATCCTGTTCTCGGCCGCCGGAGGGGCACGGATGCAGGAGGGGATTCTTTCGCTGATGCAGATGCCGCGCACCACGGTGGCCGTGCAGATGCTGAAAGAGGCGGGGCTGCCCTACATCGTCGTGCTGACCCATCCCACGACCGGCGGGGTGACCGCCTCCTATGCCATGCTGGGCGATGTGCAGATTGCCGAACCGGGGGCCCTGATCTGCTTTGCCGGCCCCCGCGTGATCGAGCAGACGATCCGCGAAAAGCTGCCCGAAGGCTTCCAGCGCGCCGAATATCTGTTGGATCACGGCATGTTGGACCGCGTGACCCACCGCCGCGCGCTGCGCGACGACCTGATCGGCATCACCCGGATGCTGACCGGCCTGCCGCCCCCGGTGAAGGGCGACCTGCCCGCCCCCGTCCCGGAAACGGCCGCTGTTCCCGCATGACCGACGCCTCCTCGGACGCGATCCTCGACCGGATGATGACCCTTCACCCGAAGGTCATCGACCTGACGCTTGACCGCGTGCTGCGGCTGGCGGCCGCTCTCGGCCACCCCGAACGCCGCATCCCGCCGGTGGTCCACATCGCGGGCACCAATGGCAAGGGGTCAACCCAGGCCATGATCCGCGCCGGGATCGAGGCCTCGGGGGCCACCGCCCACGCCTATACCTCGCCCCATCTGGCGCGCTTTCATGAACGCATCCGGCTGGCGGGTAACCTCATCGAAGAACCCGCGCTGGCCGCCCTCCTGGACGAATGCGTGACGGCCAACGGCCCGGAATCCATCACATTCTTCGAGATCACAACCTGCGCGGCCTTCCTCGCCTTCGCCCGCACGCCCGCCGACTGGACCCTGCTCGAGGTCGGCCTGGGCGGGCGGCTCGATGCCACGAACATCGTTCAGGCGCCGCGCCTGACCGTCATCACCCCGGTCAGCCTGGACCATCAGCAGTATCTGGGCGACACCGTGGCGCAGATCGCGGGCGAGAAGGCGGGCATCCTCAAGCGGGGGGTTCCTTGCGTCATCGGCCCGCAGACGGTCGAGGGGCTGGCGGTGATCGAGGCCCGCGCCGCGCGCCTCGGCGCGCCGGTCCTGGCGTTCGGCCAGCACTGGCATGTGGCCGAGGATCGCGGGCGGATGGTCTTCCAGGACGAGACCGGGCTGCTGGACCTGCCGCTGCCCAACCTGCCGGGGCCGCACCAGATCCAGAACGCCGGGGCGGCGCTGGCCGCCCTGCGCCACCTCGGGTTCGACGCCGCCGCCTGCGAGGCCGCCGTCACCCGCGCCGTCTGGCCCGCCCGGATGCAGCGCCTGCGCCACGGCCCGCTGGTCGAGGTCGCGCCCCGGGTCGAACTTTGGCTCGACGGAGGCCATAACCCGGCGGGCGGCGAGGCGCTGGCCGCCACGCTGGCCCGGATGCCCGCACGCCCGACCCACCTCATCTGCGGCATGCTGAACACCAAGGACATCGGCGGCTACCTGCGCCCGCTGGCAGCCCAGGCGCAGAGCCTGACCGCCGTGTCAATTCCCAACGAAAAGAATACCTTGCCCGCCGAAGACACCTGCGCTGCCGGACAGGCCGCCGGGATGGCCGCCACCACCGCGCCCTCGGTGGCGCAGGCGCTGGCCCGCATCGCCGCCGCCGACCCCGAGGCGCGCGTGCTGATCTGCGGCTCGCTCTACCTCGCCGGTCAGGTCCTGCGCGAGAACGGCTGATCCTCTGCACCGGCGCACGGAACCCCGCCGCATCTGCACAGGGGCAGAGGTTGCGGCAGGGCGCGCGCGCGCTTACCTTGGCGCAGCAACAGACAAGGACCCCGGCCATGACCCTGTCCCTCGGCCTCGACACCTTCGGCGACGTGACGCTTGATGCCACGGGCCGGCCTCTGCCGCAGGATCAGGTGCTGCGCAACCTGGTGGAGGAGGGCGTGCTGGCCGACAGCCTCGGCGTCGATTTCCTGGGCGTGGGCGAGCATCACCGCGACGATTTCGCCGTCTCGGCCCCCGAGGTCGTGCTGGCCGCCATCGCGGCCCGGACGAGCCGCATCCGGCTGGGTTCGGCGGTCACGGTGCTGTCTTCGGACGATCCGGTGCGGGTGTTCCAGCGGTTCTCCACGCTGAACGCGATTTCGAACGGCCGGGCCGAGGTGATCCTGGGCCGCGGGTCCTTCACCGAAAGCTTCCCGCTCTTCGGCTTCGAACTGGGCGACTACGAAACGCTGTTCGAGGAGAAGCTGGACCTTTTCACCCATCTGGTCCGCGACCCCGAGGTCACCTGGTCGGGCACCACCCGCGCCGCGCTGTCGCGCCAGAAGGTCTATCCGACACTGGCGCCCGAAGGGCTGATGGTCTCGGTCGGCGTCGGCGGCAGCCCGGAGTCGGTGGTGCGCGCCGTGCATCATGACCTGCCGATGATGCTTGCCATCATCGGCGGCGACCCGCGCCGGTTCCTGCCCTATGTCGATCTGTACCGGCGGGCGGCGACCCAGATGAACCGCCCCGGCCGCCCGCTTGGCGTGCATTCCCCCGGCCATGTGGCCGAGACCGACACCGAGGCACAGGAACAGCTCTGGCCGCATTACCGCAAGATGCACGACCGCATCGGCGGCGAGCGGGGCTGGCCGCCCACCACGAAAGACCGTTATCTTGCCGAAATCGCTCAGGGCTCGCTGTACGTCGGCGCGCCAGAGACCGTCGCCCGCAAGATCGTGGCGACGGTATCGGCCTTGGGTCTTGGCCGGTTCGACATGAAGTACTCGGCAGGCGGCCTGCCGCATGCGCAGATGATGAACAGCATCCGGCTTTACGGCGAACGGATCATTCCGATGGTCCGCAACATGCTCGCGGCGCGCGCCGCCTGACAGGCCTGCGAATTTTCTGCGAAAATTCCGTGCCCTGACCGGAGGGCGGTGAATTTTCGCAGAAAATTCGTGCCGCCCGGCGCAATCGCCGCGCGGATCAACCGATCACGGGCAGCGCCATGATGACCACCAGGATCGCCCCGACCACCATCTTCAGACCATTGCTTTTCATCCTGCCGCCCCTTTCGCACTGCATGCCCTAGGCGAGATGGGCAGCGCATCGGGCCAGATCAAGGGTTCACGCACCCCAATCCGCCGCCTGCATCTCGCGCAGGCGGCTTGCGGTGCGTTCGAATTCGAACGACCCCGTTCCCTCAATATACAGCCTTTCGGGCACCTCGGCCGCCGAGCAGATCAGCCGCACCCGGCCTTCGTACAGCGCGTCGATCAGCGTGACGAAACGTTTGGCCTCGTTGTAGTTCGAAGACGACAGTTGCGGCACGTCTTCCAGGATCAGCACGCGCACCGCCGCCGCCAGGGCCAGATAGTCGGCAGGACCAAGCGCGCGGGCGCACAGATCCCAGAAACTGGCCCGCGCCACGCCATTTGCAAAGGCGGGCAGCTCGACAGTCCGACCATTCACCGCCAGCCGCAGTCCTCCCACCACCCCTCCGCCGGTAAGGTCGGTCCAGATGCCAGAGATCGCGGCCTTCGCGGCGTGGCTTGCCGGGGTGAAATACACCTGCGCCCCCGCCAGCCGATGCTGGCGGTAATCGGTCGGGCTTTCCAGTTCGACCACGTCCAGCCGTGCCCGGACAAGGGCGATGAACGGCAGGAACAGTGCACGGTTCAGACCGTCCTTGTACAGGTCCTCGGGCGGGCGGTTGGAGGTGGTGACGATCACAACGCCATCTGCCAGCAGCATTTCGAACAGCCGTCCCACGATCATCGCATCGGTGATGTCGGTGATCTGCATCTCGTCGAAGCACAGCAGCCGCACCTCGTCCCGGATGCGCGCCGCGACCGGAGACAGCGCGTCGTCCACGCCTTTCCTGCGGGCCTCGTGCATGCCGCGGTGCACCTCTTGCATGAACGCGTGGAAGTGCACGCGGCGCTTGGCGGAAATGGCGACCGAAGCGGCGAAAAGGTCCATCAGCATCGACTTGCCGCGCCCGACCCCGCCCCACAGGTACAGACCCCTGGGGGGCACCGGCGGCCTGGTGCGCCGCCCGAACAGCCCTGCCTTCGGGCGCAGGGCGTGGTCCTCCAGCCAGGCCCGCATGAACTCGAGCCCCGGCAGCACGGCATGCTGCGCCGGATCGGGCCGCAGGTCTCCCGCAGCGACGCGGGCATCATAAATCTCGGTCAGGGTCTGTCGCATCGCCCCCTTGATAGCCGGATCGACCGGCACGAGGAAACCCCGCAAACCCGCCGCAATCGACCTTGAGGCCGCGCGCACATCGTCGCACTTTCATCTGCAAGAATGGAGTTCCCGCATGGCCAAGCCCCCCCTCGTCACGCCTGTCCTGATCGGCGGTTGCCTGATCCTGATGGTCAGCTTCGCGATCCGCGCAAGTTTCGGCGTGTTCCAGATTCCCATCGCCGGGGAATTCGGCTGGCCGCGTGCAGATTTCTCGATGGCCATTGCGATCCAGAACCTTGCCTGGGGCCTGGGCCAGCCGATCTTCGGCGCCATTGCGGAACGCTTCGGAGACCGTCGGGCGATCATCCTGGGCGCGATTCTCTATGCTGCGGGGCTGGTTCTTTCGACCTTTGCGGTCACTCCGGGCCAGCATTGGGGGCTGGAGGTGCTGGTGGGGTTCGGCATCGCGGGCACCGGCTTTGGTGTGATCCTGGCCATCGTGGGGCGCGCGGCTGCGCCGGAAAACCGGTCGATGGCGCTTGGCATCGCCACGGCCATGGGGTCGGCGGGGCAGGTCGTGGGGCCGCTGGTGGCCGAGCTTCTGCTGGCCGCCTCGGGCTGGCGCATGGTCTTTCTGTTCTTCGCCGCCGCGATCCTGGCCTCGCTGGCCGCCCTGCCGCTGCTGCGCGCCCCGGCCCGTGCCCCGTCGGCGCAGCGCGAAGAAAGCCTGGGCACCGTGCTGGCGCGCGCGCTGCGCGACCCGTCCTACAGCCTGATCGTGGTGGGCTTCTTCTCTTGCGGCTATCAGCTTGGCTTCATCACCGCGCATTTCCCGGCCTTTGTCACCGAGATGTGCGGTCCCATCGCCCCCGGCAGTCCGCTGGCCGCGTTGGGCATCACCACCACCCCGGCGCTTGGTGCGCTGGCGATCTCGCTGATCGGGCTGGCCAATATCGGCGGATCGATCCTTGCGGGCTGGCTGGGGGCCAGTTTTCCCAAGAAGTATCTGCTTGCGGGCGTCTATCTGGGGCGCACGCTGGCCTCGGTGCTGTTCATCATGACGCCGATGACCCCGGCCACGGTGGTCCTCTTCGCGCTGGTCATGGGGTCGCTGTGGCTTGCCACGGTGCCGCTGACTTCGGGCCTTGTCGCGCAGATTTACGGGGTGCGCTACATGGGCACGCTTTACGGCCTGGTGTTCCTGTCGCACCAGATCGGCAGTTTCCTCGGCATCTGGCTGGGCGGGCGGCTTTATGACCTGACGGGCACCTATACGGCGGTCTGGTGGGTCGGCATCGGCGTGGGCCTGCTGTCGGCCATCGTTCATCTGCCGATCCGCGAGCGCCCGCTGCTGGCCACCCCGGCCTGAGGCGTCCTTAGGCCTGAAGCCGCCCTTGCCGCCGCGCGGCGCGCGGGCCATGGTCTCACGATGCGCGCCAGCCTTGCCCTTCTGACCCTTGCCTATGTGCTCAGCCAGTTCTACCGCGCCTTCCTCGCGGTGCTGTCGCCCTGGCTGGCCGCCGATATCGGCACCACGCCTGCCGATCTGGCCGATGCCTCGGGTCTCTGGTTCCTGGCCTTTGCGCTGATGCAGCTTCCGGTCGGCGCGGCGCTGGACCGGATCGGCCCGCGCGACACGGCGGCGGCGCTGCTGGCGGTCGGTGCCGCCGGGGCGGCGGTCTTCGCCATGGCAGACGGAGCGGCAGGGATCAAGGCCGCCATGGTGCTGATCGGCATCGGCTGCGCGCCGGTGCTGATGGCCGCCTATTTCATCCTGGCCCGCAGCACCCGGCCCGCGCTGTTCGGCACGCTGGCAGGCATGGTGATCGGGGTGGGCAGCCTTGGGAACCTCGCCGCCGCCCTGCCTCTGGCCCGGGCGGCCGAGGCCTGGGGCTGGCGCGCCTCGGTCTGGGGACTGGCCGCGCTGACGGCGGCGGTGGCGGTGGCGATCCGCCTCTGGGTGCGCAACCCCGCCCGCCTGACCGGCCCGGGCCGCGGCAGCCTGCGTGATCTTGTGCGGATGCGCGCGCTCTGGCCGGTGCTGGCGATGATGGCGGTCTGCTACGCCCCGGCGGCAGGGATCCGCGGCCTCTGGCTCGGCCCCTATTATGCGCAGGTCTTCGGCACCGATCCCGCAGGCATCGGCGCGGTCGGCCTGGTCATGGGGCTGGCCATGGTCGCGGGCAACTTCGCCTATGGCCCGCTCGACCGGCTGCTGGGCACGCGCAAAGGGCTGATCCTGGGCGGCAATCTGGCCGTGGCCGCCTGCCTGCTGGGCCTCGGCCTGTTTCCGGCTGCGGGCGGAGGGGTCACGCTGGCGCTGCTGGTCGGGCTTGGCTTTTTCGGGGCGTCCTTTCCAATGGTCATCGCTCATGGCCGCGCCTTCCTGCCGCCGCATCTGACGGGGCGCGGGGTGACGCTTTTGAACCTGTTCGGCGTCGGCGCCGTGGGGGTGATGCAGGTCGCCACCGGCGCACTTTATGCCGCTGTGCCGCCCGTTCCGCCCGAGGCACCTTTCGCCGCGCTGTTCCTGCTGTTCGCCGCCGTCGTTCTGGCGGGTCTGGCGATCTATGCCTTCAGCACCGACCGCACCGACTGACTGCCCCGTTTACATTCCGGCCCGGCTGCGGCATGACCACCGCCGCACGACCTTGGAGGAACAGATGGGATATCGCGTCGTCGTCGCTGGCGCCACGGGCAATGTGGGCCGCGAAATGCTGAACATCCTCGCCGAGCGCGCGTTTCCGGTGGACGAGATCGCGGCGCTGGCGTCGCGCAAATCGATGGGCACCGAGATCAGCTTTGGCGACCGGACGGTGAAGACCCGCGACCTGGAAACCTTCGACTTCACCGGATGGGACATCGCGCTGTTCGCCGTTGGGTCCGAGGCGACGAAGATTTACGCCCCGCGCGCGGCGGCGGCAGGCTGCGTGGTGATCGACAATTCCTCGCTCTACCGCTATGACCCGGCGATCCCGCTGATCGTGCCGGAGGTGAACGCCGACGCGATATATGGCTACAAGAACAAGAACATCATCGCCAATCCCAACTGTTCGACCGCGCAGATGGTGGTGGCGCTGAAGCCGCTGCATGACCGCGCGCGGATCAAGCGGGTGGTGGTGGCCACCTACCAGTCGGTTTCGGGTGCGGGCAAGGACGGCATCGACGAATTGTGGGACCAGACCAAGGGCCTGTACGTCCCCGGGCAGGAGGTCGCGCCAAAGAAGTTCCAGAAGCAGATCGCCTTCAACGTCATTCCGCAGATCGACGTCTTCCTCGATGACGGCTCGACCAAGGAGGAATGGAAGATGGTGGCCGAGACCAAGAAAATTCTCGACCCCGCCATCAAGGTCACCGCGACCTGCGTCCGCGTGCCGGTCTTCGTCGGCCATTCCGAGGCGATCAACATCGAGTTCGAGGAGTTCCTGGACGAGCACGAGGCGCGCGACATCCTGCGCGAGGCCCCCGGCGTGCTGGTGATCGACAAGCGCGAGCCCGGCGGCTACATCACGCCGATCGAATGCGTCGGCGAATATGCCACCTATGTCAGCCGCATCCGGCAGGACAGCACGATCGACAACGGCATCTCGCTGTGGTGCGTGTCGGACAACCTGCGCAAGGGGGCCGCGCTGAATGCGGTGCAGATCGCCGAAGTGCTGGGCCAGAGGTGCCTGAAGAAGGGCTGACGGCGGTTGGCATCAGGATGCCGCGCGGCGGGCGGTCGGGTGACGATGCCCTTTGCGTCCGTCGCGCGCCGCCTGGCCAATCCGGCTGGCTTTGACGGCGCGATTTTTCTGCGAAAAATCAGTTCGTTGCCGGTCAGAAGCCGTTGGGGTTTCCGGGCAGGATGGTGCCGGTGCCAAGGTCTGCACCATCCCTGACCCAGGTGATCTGGTCACCCGCGATGCGCGCGTTCCAGCAGTCGGGCGGTGTTTCGCCGTAGACGAAGCACATGGCATCGCCGTTGATCGACCACGTCCCGGCGTAGTCGGCGCCCTTTATCACGCCGTCGGCGGCGTAGAATTCCGTATAGGCCCCGGTGGCGGACATGCTGCCCTGCACCGTGTTGCCCGCGATGGCGGCGCGGATCGCCTCGCCGGTGGCGGGGGTGTCGGCAAGGGCGGCAGGGGCGAGAAGCAGGATGGCAAGGGTGAGGCGGACGCGCATGATATCTTCCGTTGTTGTGGCAGCAAAAGCATAGTCCGGGGCGGCGGCGCGTCCAGCGGCGTAGGGGGCGGCTGGTTTCTGTCGGGAAAGAGTCTGGGAAGCGTATGGCGACAGAATGGGTCGGGAATTCGGCGCGCCGCTCAGGTGCCGTCGGGCAGGGTCACGCCGACAAGGCCGGCCAGCACCTGCAGCGTCTGTTTCTCACCCCCGGTCCAGGCGGCGGCACGGGCGGCATAGAGCACGGCCTCGGACCGGTGCACCAGCCCGTCGGACAGGGCCTTGAGATGGTTCGCGCGCAGCGTTTCGCCTGACGAGGTGATGTCGGCGATGGCTTCGGCAGTGGCGTTCTTGACGGTGCCCTCGGTCGCGCCCTGGCTGTCGACCAGTTGATAATCGGCCACGCCGCGCACGGTGAGGAAGTCACGCACGAGGCGGTGATACTTGGTGGCGATGCGCAGCCGATGCCCGTGGGTGGCGCGGAAGGCCGCTGCCGCCGCATCCAGGTCATCCAGCGTGTCGACATCGATCCAGGCGAGAGGCACGGCAAGGATCAGGTCGGCCTGGCCGAAGCCGAGCGGGGCCAGCGCCTGCACCTGGCCCGCCCAGTCGGCCAGCTTGTCCTGCACGAGGTCCGACCCGGTGACACCCAGATGGATGCGCCCTGCCGCCAGTTCGCGCGGCACTTCGGAGGCCGAAAGCAGGACGAGGTCCACGCCCCCGATCCCCTCGACCACCCCGGCATATTCCCGGTCCGCCCCGCTTTGGCGCATGGTCACCCCGCGCGCACCGAACCAGTCGAAAGTCTTGTCCATCAGCCGCCCCTTGGACGGCACGCCGATCTTCAGACCCATCAGACCGCCCCCTTCAGTGCCGCCACCAGCGCGGGCCGCAGGATGCCGCCCACCGCCGGGATCGACCGGCCCCGGCCCAGCACCGCCGTCAGCGCGTCATAGCGCCCTCCCGAGGCGACCGGGGGCCAGCCCGCGCGGTCGGCGTGAAAGCCGAAGACGAAGCCATCGTAATATTCCAGCGTGCTGCGGCCATGGCTCGCCTCGAAGGGCAGCGCCTCGGCATCGACGCCCAGGGCGGCCAGCGCGGCGAGGCGGTCGGCAAAGCGGTCCACCGCCGGGGTCAGCGCGGGCATGTCCACCGCGATGTCGCGCAGGTGGCCAAGCGCCTCGCCTGCCGGGGCCGACAGGGCGAGGAGGTCATCCAGCGTCGCGGCCTCGGCCGCCGAAAGGGGCGGGGTTTCGGCATCGGCGACCAGCGCACGCGTGCGGGCGGCGATCTCTTCGGGCGTGCGCAGGCCGAGGACGGGGCCTGCGGCGGCGATCAGCGCCTCGGGGTCCGAAGTGGCCAGCCGGTCGAGCAGGGCCAGCCGCGAGGGCGCGGGCGGGGTGCGCCCGGCGAAACGGTCAAGCAGGGCGCGGAACCGGCGCGGGCGCCAGATGTGGCGCGCCAGCGCCGCCTTGCGCCGTTCGGTCGTGGCCAGAGCCTGGATCGCGGCAAGCAGCAGCCCGATGTCGCCGGTGGCCGGCCGCAGGTTCAGGGGGGCGAGCAGCCGGGCGAACAGCGCAAATACCTCGGCATCGGCCTCGGCCGGGCGGTCGCGGGCAAAGACCTCGTACCCGACCTGCAGGTATTCGCTGGCGCGGGGGGACAGGTGATCCTGCTTGCGGAACACTTTGCCCAGGTAGCAGTAGCGTGCCGGTTCGGCACCGTGGTCCATGTGCATCTGCACCACCGGCACGGTGAAGTCGGGGCGCAGCATCATCTCGCCCCGGATCGGGTCCTGCGTGACATAGGCGCGGGCGCGGATATCCTCGCCGTACAGGTCCAGAAGCGCGCCGGCGGGCTGCAGGATGTCGGTCTCGACCGGCTCGGCCCCGGTTTCGCGCAGCGCGGCAAAGAGGCGGTCGGCCTCGGCCCTTATGGCGGCGGGGGATGGCATGTCAGCCGAGCATCCGGCGTACGGCGGCGACCAGATCGGCGCGGGGGACTTCCACCTGCGCGGGGCGGTCCTTCCATTCCTCCAGCGTGGCGCTTGCCGCGATCTGCGCGCCGAGGATCAGGTCCTTGAGGATGACGGTGCCTTTTTCGGCCTCGGACGACCCCTGGATGACCGCGATGGGGGATGCGCGCTTGTCGGCATATTTCAACTGGTTGCCGAAGTTCTTGGGGTTGCCGAGGTAGACCTCGGCCCGGATGCCGGCGCGGCGCAGGTCGGCGGCCATGGCCATGTAGTCGGCCATGCGGTCGCGGTCCATTACCGTGACCACCACCGGGCCGGGCGTGGCCCCCGCAGTGCGGCCCTTGGCGCGCAGGGCGGCGAGAAGGCGGTCCACCCCGATGGAGACGCCTGTGGCGGGGACGGACTGGCCGGTGAAGCGCTTGACCAGATCATCATAGCGCCCGCCGCCCGCGACCGACCCGAACTGCCGGGGGCGGCCCTTGTCGTCGAGGATTGTGAACGTCAGTTCCGCCTCGAACACCGGGCCGGTGTAGTAGCCGAGACCGCGCACGACGGAGGGGTCGATGACAATGCGGTCAGGGCCGTAGCCTTGGGCGTCGAGAAGGGAGGCCATGGTTTCCAACTCTCCCACGCCTTCCCGACCAGCTTTCGAGTCGCCGACAAGGCTCGCAAGATGCCGCAGTGTTGCAGAGTTGCGGTAGAATGACGCTTCGGCGTCTGTCGCCAACGGACGTCCTGTCTCCTCATCAAAAGAATACATTGCACGCGAAAACCGGCTGTAGGGCACGCCTGCCTCAATGTTCTCAACTAGAGCAGCCGAGAGCATCTCTTCAACAATACGATTTGCCGTGACAAACCCCATCACGACTTCCGCCTGAGAGTCTGTCAGCCCCGCGCCCTTGGTGAAATCGCCGCTTTCATCCTTGCGGCCTTCGCCCAACAGCGCGCGCACGCCCGCCTCTCCCAGTCGGTCCAGCTTGTCGATGGCGCGCAGGACGATGCCGCGTTCGGTGGCGAACTTTTCGGGGTCGGCGGGGTCGAGCACGCCCGCGACTTCCATCACGCCGTTCAGGACCTTGCGGTTGTTGACGCGCACGATGTAGTCGCCGCGCGGGATGCCGACGGCTTCCAGCGCGTCGGCCAGCATGGCGCAGATCTCGGCATCCGCCGCGACGGTGGGGGTGCCCACGGTGTCGGCATCGCACTGGATGAACTGCCGGAACCGGCCCGGACCCGGCTTTTCGTTGCGCCAGACGGGGCCCATCGCATAGCGGCGGTAGGGCTGTGGCAGGTCGTTGCGGAACTGGGCGGCGACGCGGGCGAGCGGCGCGGTCAGGTCATAGCGCAGCGCGAGCCAGTCCTTGTCGTCATCCTGCCAGGCGAAGACGCCTTCGTTCGGGCGGTCCACATCGGGCAGGAACTTGCCAAGCGCCTCGACGGTTTCCACGGCGCTGGTCTCCAGCGGCTCGAACCCGTGCAGTTCATAGACGCGGGCGATGGTATCGAGCATCGCCCGACGCTCGGCCACATCCGCGCCGAAAATGTCGCGAAAGCCCTTGGGCGGCTCGGCTTTCGGCCTGCGTGCTGTCTTGTCGCCGGTCATGGCTGTCCCCTTGCCGCTGGTGGCGGTGGCTTAGCCCAAGGGGCGGCGCGGGGCAAGCGAGGGGTCGGTTGCGGGCGGCCCTGCGGTCTGACACCATGCCGGGGCGGGGCGGCGAAGGGCTTGCGCCCGTAAGGTGCGTGCTTGCACGCACCGCTGGCCGACGGGCGGTGCGTGCAAGCACGCACCCTACGCGAAGACAGGAGAGGACGGGATGTCGGTCGAACAGGCGCTGGAAGAACGCATCGCGCACCTGACGCGGAGTATCGAAGACCTTTCGGACGTGGTCGCGCGGCAGGCGCGCGAGATCGAACGGCTGGCCGCGCGGGTCGGGCTGCTGATGGCGCGCGAGGCGGAACGCGAGGCCGAGGGCGGCGCGCTGCCGCTGGCGGATCAGCGGCCGCCGCACTGGTAGGCGGGCCGGGGGTTGCCATTGCGGCAGGCGGGTGGTGATCTGCGGGACCGCTTTCCGAACAGGATGACCCGCTTGCGCCCTGGCCTGACCGTGATCGACCTGCGGGCGCTGGCCCTGAGCCTGATGATCGGGGCGGCAGGCGGTGTGGCGGCGATGGCGCTGCATCTGCCGCTGGGGATGCTGCTGGGGTCACTGGTTTCGGTGGCGGCGGTGGCCATTTCCGGTGCACGGCCTTTCGGTGTGGCGGTGGCGGTGCCCACGCCGCTGCGGTTCTTCTTCGTGCCGGTGATCGGGGTGTCGATCGGGGGGGCCTTTACCCCCGACATCCTGCGGGACATGGCAGGATGGGCACCCAGCCTGCTGGCGCTGCTGCTGTACCTGCCGTTGGCGCAGGGGGCGGGGTATCTGATCTTTACCCGGATCGGACGCCTGCCGAAGGTGACGGCGTTCTTCGGGGCGGTGCCGGGCGGGCTGGTAGAGACGGTGGTGCTGGGCGAACAGGCCGGGGCTGATCCGCAGATGCTGACCCTGCTGCAGTTCCTGCGGCTGATCCTGTGCATCGTTCTGGTGCCGCTGGCCTTCACCTTTGTCACCGGCCATGCGGTCGGCAGTGCTTCGGGGGTCGAGATGACGGGCGCGCGGGCACCGCTGGGCGCGATGGATGTGGCGGTGCTGGCGGTCGCGGCGGTGGCGGGCTGGGGGCTGGGGCGGTTGCTGCGCCTGCCTGCGGCGGTGATGACCGGGCCGATCCTGCTGTCGGCGCTGGCACATCTGACCGGGCTGACCGAGGCGGTGCCGCCCGGCTGGATGGTCACGCTGACGCAGCTTGTGGTCGGCACCAGCCTGGGCGCGCGCTTTGCCGGGCTGCCGCGCGGCACGCTGCCGCTGGCCCTGCGGATGGCGGCGCTGAACGCGGCCGCGGCGCTGGCGCTGGCGCTGGTCTTTGCGGGGGCGCTGGCCCCCCTGGTGGACGAGCCGCCTTCGGCGGTGTTCCTGGCCTTTGCCCCGGGCGGGCTTGCAGAGATGAGCCTTGTCGCCCTGAGCCTGCAGATGAGCGTGGTCTATGTGACCGCGCATCATGTGGTGCGCATCGTGCTGTCGGTGCTTCTGGCGCAGCAGATGTCGCGGCGGATCAGGGCCTGAGTGTCGCCATCATGTCTTTCAGGCCGGCAAGCCGGGCCAGTTCCTCCGGCGGCGCATCGGCCAGCCCTTCGGTCGATGCGTGCAGGTCCGACATGGCACCTTGCGCGATGCGGCGCTGCGCCTCGGTCACTGCCTGGTCAGACCGCGCGAAGAACCCCATCGACCGGCTGGACGAATCACCCACCGACACGACGATGCCGTAATTCAGCCCGAAGTCCCGCGCCTGCCGCAGCACGCCGGCCTTGTCGAGGCTTTCCAGACCGCTCCAGTCGCAGATACCGGTGTTCGTCATGCCCCAAAGCACGGCCGGATCCGAGAAGAGCAGGCCGTTCTGGGTGTAATAGGCCACCCATTCTTCGGGATAGGTCTGGTAAAGCAAGGTCGGATGGTTGAACCTTATGCGAAGACCGACGGCAAATTTCCATTCGCCCGCCGCAACCAGACGTTGTAACTGATCTTTTATCTCTTGGTGCCGGTTCATCCAGGCGAACTCGCAAGTGCCTATGCGCAAGGATTGCTTTAGGTGTAACTCAGGCAACCTCATACACGCTGAGGGAAAGTTTACGGTCAAAGTGGTTTGTTGTCCATCATGAGACTGTCCGATTGTGCCGAAGTATTCGCCAGGATCGCGCCGGCCGGCCACTATGCCGCCGTGCGTCTGGGATTCTTTTCGCCGGAAGAAGAGCTTAACACCTTTGATCCGGACTGGATCGACCATTACACGATCAACGGCCTGGCGCTGCATGACCCTTTGATGCGATGGGTCTATTCCGGGTCCGGTGCGCGGCGGTGGAGCATGCTTCCGGTGCCCGATCCGATGCATGTGCTTGAGGCCTACGCAGCCTTCGGCATGCCTTACGGGGCGGTGGTCTGCGTGACGGCGGACGAGGCGCGGCCGCGGCGCACCTTCGGCTATTTCGCGCGGCCCGACCGGGAACTGACGGATGCCGAACTGGCCGATCTGGAAACCACCCTGCGCGCCCTTCACTTTGGCGATGCGGCCGAGGAAACCGGCCTGACGCGGGCGCAGGCCGACGCGCTGCGCCTGCTGTCGCGCGGGATGCGGTTGAAGCAGATTGCCTTCGCCCTTGGGATTTCGGAAAGTGCGGTCAAGGCCCGCCTGAAAAGCGCGGTGGCGCGGATGGATGCGCGAACCCCGGCACAGGCGGCATCGCTTGCTGCCGAGAAAGGGTGGCTGAAATAACAGGCATGGATATCATCGACCTGTCCACAGTGCCCGGCAATCCCGAGAACTTCGAGGAGTTCATCGATCAGATGTGCCGACGGCTGGGGGTCGAATACGGGTCCTATGCCACGATGAACCCGATGACCGGTGCCGTGCAGGGCTATGCCACCTACGGCGAGGCCTGGAAAAAGCATTACATCGCCCACAAGCTGCACCACGTCGATCCGACGATCCATCGCGCGGCGCTGAGCCTGGCGCCGGTGGACTGGAGC
>JAAFHX010000098.1 GCA_013297695.1 Rhodobacterales bacterium
GCCGAGCCAGCAGAATCACCACCGAGTAGGGCAGGCATAGAAGGATATGCCCCGCCGCCACCGTTGCCAGCGACAACTGCACCCCCAAGACCCCGCGCAGCAGGGTCAGCAGCGATACGCCAAGCACCAGCGTCGGCACTACCAGCGGCACCATCAGCAGGCCAAGGATCGCCGCCTTGAACCGGATGGGCGAGCGTCCAAGTGCCAGCGCCGCCATCAGGCCCAGACCTGTGCTGATGACCGCAACCGGCCCGACGATCAGCAGGCTGGACCGAAGCGCCTTTCCCATCGGTGCGTTGGCCGCCATCTGGGCATACCATGCGGTTGTGAAGCCCTTCAGCGGGAAGGTCACAAAGAGGTTGTCGTTGAACGAGAATACCGGCAGCAGCAGGATGGGCGCATAGATGAACGCCAGATAGACGACGGCATAGACCGTCAGGCTTCGCGCGTTCATGCCCGCCGTCTCCACAAACCGCTCAGCCGCGCTGCGGCCAGGATCGCTGCCACAAGAACCATCACCGCCCCCATTGTGGCGACGGCCAGCGCTGCGCCCAACGGGGCGTCATTCTGTTTGCCGAACAGGGTGGCGATGGCGTTTCCGACCATCACGCCGTCGGTGCCGCCCACCAGAGAGGGGGTGATGTAATCCCCCATGGTCGGCACGAACACCAGAAGGAACGCCGCCAGAAGCCCCGGCATCGCCAGCGGCAGAATGACCCGGCGCAGGCGTTGCGGGCCCGTGTCGCCAAGGTCGAACGCCGCCTCCAGCACCTGCGGTTCGATCTTCTGCAGCGAGACGTAGATCGGCAGCACCGCAAAGGCCGACCAACTGTGTGCCAGCGTCAGGATGACGGCGGCCTGATTGTACATCAGCGCCTCGACAGGCGCGTCGATCAGCCCAAGACTGATGAGCCCCGAGTTCAGCGCCCCGCCAAAGCCCAGAACGATCTTCCAACTGAAGATGCGCAAGAGGTAGCTGATCCAGAACGGCACAGTGACCAGCAGTATCCAGGTCAGCCGCGACCGCCTGACATGAAAGGCGATGAAATAGGCCACCGGAAAGGCGAACAAAAGAACCGCCGTCGCCGACACGAACGATATCCACAGCGACTTGACCAGCAGCGTCCGATAGATCGCGCCTTCCGGCGCGACAAGCAGGGCGTAGTTTCGCAAGGTCGGCGTGCGGTCGACGGCAAGGCCGGTCTGCATCCAGAAGCTTTGCGCAACCAGCATGCACAGCGGAATGACCAGCATCACGGTCAGGATGATCAGGGTGGGCGCGATCAGCGCCCACCCGCGCAGGGCGGGCGATCTGTGCCACAGGCCGACCCCCCCCGGCATCGTCAGCCACCCGCCTTGATGCGTTCGACCATGGCGACATAGGCGGTCTGCACATCCTGCGGCATGTCGCGGATGAAGAACGACGATTGCAGCGTCTTTGTCGGGTCTTCCAGCATCAGGTCGGCCAGAAGCTCGGGTGCCACGCCTTTGACTGCGTTCACGTTGGCATGGCCGTAGCCGTAATTCTCGATCAGCCAGCGCCCGGTCGAGGCGGCAATCCACGCATCCATGAAGTCATAGGCCTTCTGCGTGTCGCCGTCGCGGTCCTGCATCAGAAGCATGCCCTGCGCCCAGCCCATCACGCCTTCCTTGGGGCGCATGTATTTGACCGGAACGCCCTGCGCCTTCAGTTCCTTGTAGACCGACGGCCAGGCAAAGGCGATTGCGACCTCGCCCGTGGCCATGGCCTGGGCCAACTGGGTCGGATCGCTCCAGTAGAACCGCAGAAGCGCGCGCTGTTCGGTCATCTTGGCTTCGATGGCCTTCATGATTTCGGGGTCGTTGACAAAGGGGTTCTCGATCCCCAAAGCCAGCGCCGCCGCACCTACCATGGTGTCCATCTGGCCGGTCTGCGCGATCTTGCCGCTGAAGTCAGGGTTCCAGAGGCTGGTCCAGCTTTCCTCTTCGATCGTGATCAGGTCGGTGCGGTAGCAGATCGAGTTGATGCCCCAATCGACCGGAACGCCGAATTGCTTGCCCTCGTGCTGCAAGGTTGGAAGATTCACGAGTTCGGGCATGAGGTCGGGAAAGTTCGACAGGCGGGAGGTGTCCCAGGCCTCGAACATCCCCGCATCGCGCCGGGCCGGAATCTGCCAGTGGTCGGCATGCATCACATCGGGGCGGAACCCGCCGGCGATCTTCTGCCAGGCTTCCTCGAGATCCGAAAAGATCGTGATGTCGGGGGCCGACCCGTACTTTTCGACATAGGGCTGAAACAGGTCCGGCACCTCGTATCCGGTCCAATCCATCACGGTCAGGCCGGTGCCTTCGGCCCGGGCCGGGCGAAGCAATCCCCCGGCCCCGACCGACACAAGCCCAAGCGCCGAGGCGCGAGCCAGAAGCTGACGGCGGTTCATCCTGTCGATGTTCATTGTGCAGTCCTCCCTTGGGTGTTGTTGTTTTTCGTCCTGGTCTTCAGCCATAGGTGCGGATGTGGGGGAATTCCGGTTCTTCGCGGGTGATCACTTCGACCAGCGCAGACCGGCCGTCCTGCGTGGACCGGATCGCGCGCATCAGGGCCGGCTCCAGATCGGCCACCCTCTCGACCCGCTCGCCTGCCGCGCCAAGGGCAAGCGCCACATCGGCATAGCGCCCGGTCTGAAGGTTGATGCCGTGGGTCTTGGTCGCGACCGGATGGTGCCGGGTGTAGCCGCCCATCTTGCCGTTGTTGAACACGATGGTCAGCACCGGGATGTTTTCGCGCACGCCGGTTTCGACATCCATGCCGACCATGCCGAAACTGCTGTCGCCCATGAAGTTGACGCAGACCCAGTCGGGCTTTGCCAGCTTTGCACCCATCGCAAGGCCAAGCCCGCTGCCAAGGGGCGTGGATTTGCCCCAGCCGAGGTAGCCATAGGGGGTCAGCGCATCGAAGAACGGCACCACCTGGTCGCGCGGGTTGCCGCTGTCGTGGGTGACACACATCTTCGACCGGTCGCCGACCTTCATCAGCGCGCCGATCACGCGGTAGGGGCTGATCGGTTCGGCGTCGTTGGTCAGGCGGCTGCCCCACTTCGCCATGAACTCGGCACGTTGTGCTGCGACCAGCCTGGCTGCGGGGGTCGCGGCGAAATCTGCGTGGCGAGTCTCACCTTCCGCCGCGTCGGCAAGCTGGGACAGGATCAGGTCAAGATCGCCGCTGATCAGATGCTCCACCGGGTAGCACTGGCTCAGGTCATCGGGGTCGCGCACGATCTGGATCACGCGCTTGGCGGCGGGAACGTGGCTGGTATAGTGGCTGCGGGTCAGCGTGGTGCCGATCGACACGATCAGATCGGCGGCTGCAAGGTGGGCATCCGACATCGGGGTTGAGGAATGCCCCCCCGTCCCCAGCGACAGCGCGTGATCTTCCGGGAAGGCGCTTTTCCCCGCCAGCGTGGTCATCACCGGCACGCCCATGGCCTCGGCGAACCGCCGCAGGTCGGCCCAGGCCCCGGCCTGAAGCACACCGCGACCGACCATCAGCATCGGCGACTTTGCATCCGAAAGCGCACGGATCACGGTCTGGATTTCGTCCGGGGCGGCCATCGTCCGCCCGATCCGGACCGAAGAATAGCCGTCCATGCCGCCCGGAGCCTCGGCCTTCATCAGATCGTCCGGAATCTCCAGGATCACCGGCCCGCCCCGGCCCGACCGCAGCGCGCCGAAGGCACGGCTGAACATCAGCGCGGCGCGGTGCGGGTGGTTGACCAGCATCGTCGTCTTGGCGATGCCGCGCATCTGTTCGGCGGAACAGAAATTCGGCACCACACCCGCGTCGTTGCTGTCATAGCCGCCGGGGATCACCAGGATCGGCACCGAATCCGAGAACGCCTGCGCGATGGCACCATAGGACGCCTCGGCCCCCGGCCCGTATTGCACGCCCGTCACCCCAAAGGCGCGACCGGCGCTCATCCGGCTGAACCCGTCGGCAATGTTCACGGCAACGCGTTCGGTCCGGGCCATGATCGGGCGGATGCCCAGGCTGGCAGCGCTGTCGAACACCTGGTTGAACGGGAAGCCGGTGATGAAAGTCACCCCTTCCTTCTGCAGGGCGGCAGCGGCGACATCCATGACTCTCATGCAGGTGTTCCTTCGGTGGTGGCCGCGAACTTTCGGGCCAGGCTATTCAGTTTGCGGGTGAATTCCGGTGTGGCCAGCACATCGGCGTTCACCACCTTGTGCGGGATGCGGCCGGCCATCAGGTCAAGGACCGCCGCGACGTTCTGCGCGGCAAGGTCCTTGTCCAGTTCTTCGGTCCAGTTCAGCGCATGCGCCGACAGAATGATGCCATCGGTTGACAGCAGCGGATGGCCCAGCGGCAGCGGTTCGGGGTCGAACACATCCAGACCGGCACCGGAAAGGTGGCCCGAGGCCAACGCCGCCACGAGCGCGTCCTGATCGATGATTCCTCCGCGCGCGGTGTTGATCAGGGCAGCGCCCGGCTTCATCCGCGCCAGGCGACCTGCATCGAACAGGTGCCGCGTGTTCGGGGTCAGCGGGCAGTGGATCGAGATGTAATCCGACTTGGCCAGCACCCGATCAAGGCTCGCGGGCTCGATCCCCAACGATCTGGCATCCGCATCCGACAATGCCGGATCGAAGGCGATCACCCGCATGCCAAGCGGTTGCACCAGCGTTGCCAGGTCTGATCCGATATTGCCGAAGCCGACCAGCCCAAGCACGCGCCCGGTCAGGTTGCGCCCCCGCATTTCGGTGCGGCGGTGCCAGGCATCCGGACCCTGTCGCGTCAGCCGGTCCTTTTCCACAAGCCGGGTGGCCAGTGCCAGCAGCAGCGTCAGGGCCGCGACAGCGGTCGGGCGGCGCACGGCCTCGGCCGGGACGACCACGGCGACACCGGCGGCCGTGCAGGCGGCAAGGTCCACATCCTCGCAGCCGACGCCCACGCGGATGATCCCGGTCAGCGCATCGGCCTGCGCCAGACTGTCCCGCGTCACCGCCCCCATCAGCGGAACCGAAATCAGGACATCGATCCCGGCAAGTGTGTGGGCGGACAGGACGTTGCCGCCTGCAATGCGGCACAGGTCCGCCGCCGGGTTGTGGCGCAGGGCACCCAGGTCATAGCCCGGGAACGACAGTGCGCCATCTGCAAGCAGAAAGTCGTCTGTCAATCCGATCTGGCATTTTCCGGTCACGCGCCACCTCTGCCTGGTCTGCGGACATGGACGCCCGCCTTGAATGTCTGAGTGACTAGTCGATCAAACGACATTGTGGATCAGAATATGATCCTTATCCTATAATGTCGGATTCACGAAATCCTTCGGGTCCCAGAAGGCCTGCATCCGGGAAATCAGCGGGGCTGACGTCAGCCTGAACACGTCGACGCCTTCATACTCGATCCCCTTGCCGTCCTTGCGTCGGGCCACCCCCTGCCAGCGGCAGGCGATCTCGTCCCCCTGCCAGTAAAGCGGGCTGGTCGTCAGACGAAGGGACGCCAGATCATCGTAAAGCGCCCCGAAATAGCTTTTGATCCGTGCACGCCCCCGAACCGTGGGCGACGTGGGGTCGATGACGACCGCGCGGGGCGCAAAGCAGGCGGTGATGATGTCCAGATCAAGCGTCTGGCACGCCGCAAGATAGCGGGTCAGCAAGGCTTCGGCGGCAAGACGGTCAACCATCGGCGCGGTTCCCAAGTGAACTTCGGGACCGATGTTGCCGCAGGGAACCCCGGGCTCCAGCCTGACGTGACTTCTGTCCGACAATGTCGGACGAAGGTCATGGCACTACACCTGGTCGTGAAGGCCCTGACATTCCTTCGCAAGCTTCTGGCCATGTTCTGCCAGCCGCTGCCGTGTCAGCCGTGCGGACGGCCCCCAGATCGCAAGCGAGCCGATCACCAGGCCACCGCGGCTGAAAACCGGCGCCGCGACGGCGCTGGCGCCGATCTCTTCCTCTGCAACCGAAATCGCGAATCCCTGCTCGCGGATGCGCAGGCATTCCTCTTCCAGCAGGTCGGCCGTCAGGATCGTCCTGCTGGTGAAACGCTCCAGCTTCAGGCGCTGCAGGATCGTGGCACGGTCCTCGTCCGCTTGGAACGCGAGGATCGCCTTGCCCAGGGCCGAGGCATGATAGGGCGCATTCTGCCCCTGGAACCGGCTGCCGCGCACGGCGTAGGTCCCTTCCACCGTGCTGACAACAAGGCAACTTTCGCTGCCCGGAACCGCAAGGCTGAGGCTTTCGCGGAATTGCCAGACCAGTCGCAGCATCAGCGGGCGCACCAGCGTCACGATATCCAGGTTCCGCTCGGCGTTTCGGGCAAGCTCGAACGTGCGCCGCCCGATCCGGTAGGTTTGCGTGTCGCGGGCGTGGTCGCAGTAGCCAAGCGCAACCAGGGTCTTCAACAGGGAAAACACGGTGTTCTTGTGCAGGCGGCAGTGCGCGGCGATGTCGGTCAGCCGGACGCCGCCCTCCTTGGCGTGGGCGATGACATCCAGGATGGCATCCATCCGTTCAAGGGACTGGATGCGCCCCGATGGTCGACCCGCCGCTGTCATCTGCGCCCTTTTCCACATTCATGGGAAAGCCTGAAGGCATTCTCAATGCCTGAACCTAGCATCCAATCCTCCACGGGCCGCGCGTTCGGGTCAATCGAACGATATTGTCGGACATAAGGCGCATGCACCTTTGCGTCCCCTGCCTTCCGACGTTTCGTGTCGCTGGCGGCGTGTCAGGAACCCGCCAGCAATCATTTGAATGGGAGGGTGAGATGCCACGAACACTGACGTCTGTCCTGCGGTTGTCCTCGGTTGCCCTTGCCTTGTGCACCGGCGCGGCCACGGCGCAGGAGGATTGCCTCAAGGTCATGACCTTTGACTGGAGTGCCACGCTGATTGCCGATCCGGCGCGGGTGGTGAACAACTCGGACCTTCTGCATGTCAACGCGGCCTACGAACCTCTCGTCGTGTTCGACAACAACTTCACCGTGTCGCCCTGGCTGGCCGAATCCTTCACGCAATCGAAGGATGGCCTTGAGTGGACCTTCGTGCTGAAGGACGGGATCACGTTTCACGACGGGGCACCATTGACGTCCGCAGACGTCGTTTACACCTACCGCCGCCTGCTTGATCCGGCCACGGCGTCGCCTGCCGCAGCGGAACTGGGGATGATCACGGCCGATGGGATCACGGCACCCGACGCAAGAACCGTCGTCTTCCGCACGGCCAAACCGGTGGCGCAGCTTCCGCTTCTGCTTGCCACGAAGTATGCCCTGATCGTTCGGGACGGGTCCACCAGCGAAAGCCTGGCCAGGCAATCCGACGGCACCGGACCCTATGTGATTGCCGATTTCAAGGCGGATGCGCCGCGCACCGTGCTGCAACGCAATCCGGCCTACTGGCAAAAGGGAAAACCGGCGGCCCCCTGCCTTGAGCTTTCGGGCAGCGCCGACCCCATCTCGCGCGCGTCCGCGATCCAGAGCGGCGATGCCGATCTTCTGATCGCGGCGGATGCATCGACCTTGCCGCTTTTGCAGGCCGACCCCGGCATTGCCCTGCTGGAGGCAAAGGGCGCGCTCATGATGACAATGGTCATGATGGTCGATCAGCCGCCGTTTGACGACGTTCGCGTGCGCCAGGCACTGAAGCTGGTGGTTGATCGTGCGGCCATGGTGCAACTGGTGACCCTGGGCTTCGGCGTCCCCGGCAATGACAACCCCGTGCCGCCGACAAGTCCGCTTGCCGTTTCGGACCAGGCGCTGCCCCGCGACCTGGAGAAGGCCCGCGCCCTTCTGGCCGAGGCTGGTCACCCCGATGGCCTGACCGTCGATCTGTGGACCGGGGCCACCGATCTGGTGCCCGGGATGAACGTGATGGTGCAGGCCTACAAGGAAATGGCCGCCGAAGCAGGGATCACGGTCAACGTGATGACAGCGCCGTCAAACAGTTTCTGGGACGACGTGTGGATGAAGCAGCCGTTCTCGGTTTCATACTGGTATACGCGGCATCCGGTGTCGTCCTTCAGCCTCGCCTTCCGGTCCGACGCCCAGTACAACGAAACGCATTGGCGCGATCCGGCCTTTGACGCCCTGCTTGACGACGCGGCGACGGCCACCGATCCTGCCGCGGCCGCAGACCTGTATCGTCAGGCCCAGACCCGCATCATGACCGAAGGGGGCCAGATCGCCCCGGTCTTTGCCTCGCTGGTTGCCGCCATGCGCAAGGGATGCACTGGTTACGTCCCACATATCGAAAGCCGCGTCATGTTCCAGGATATCACCTGCGACTGACCGACGGCCGTTCTGGCCCGTCCTTCTCCCTGAGACGGGCCAGAACCCCAGCTTCAAATCCCTGGAAATATCCGATGGTCCTGCTGCGCTTCATCCTTCTGCGACTTCTTGGCGGGATCGCCATGTTGCTGGCGGTGTCGGCGCTGATCTTCTTCATGACCGAAGTGCTGCCGGGCGACGTGGCCACGCGCATTCTTGGCCGCAACCCCGATCCAGAGCGTCTGGCCATCCTGCGGGCCACGCTTGGTATCGACCGACCTCTTCCGCTCCGGTATCTGGAGTGGATATCCGGTATTCTGCAGGGCGATTTCGGCAACAGCCTGATCAGCGGTCAGCCGGTGACCGAGACCCTGGGGCGACGGGTGCTGAACTCGGTCCTGCTGGGTGCGCTGGCGCTGGCGATCTATGTGCCTTTGGCCGTGCTGCCCGCGATTGCCCAGGCAGTCAACCGCGACGGCCCACTGGATCAGGCCATATCGGCGCTGTCGCTGGCGATCCTTTCGATCCCGGATTTCCTGCTGGCCACCCTTGTCCTGATCGGTTTCGTCGTGCTGCTTCCCGTCGCCCCCGCCCGGTCGATCGTCGAGGCGTCAAGCACCTGGGGTCAGGCCTTGCATGCAATGATCCTGCCGGCTGCCACGATTGCCCTGGTGATGGCCACCTATGCGATGCGTTACCTGCGCGACAGCCTGATCGAGGTTCTGCAGACCGACTACATCCGCATGGCGCGGCTGAACGGCATTCCGCAGAGGGTGTTGATCTGGCGGCATGCGATGCCGAATGCGCTTGTGCCGTTCCTGAACGTCACGGCGCTGAACCTGACCTACCTGTTCGGCGGGGTCGTGGTGATCGAACAGGTGTTTTCGTTCCCCGGCTTCGGGGCGCTGATGGTGGGCGCGCTCTTGCAGCTTGACGTGCCGATGATCCAGGCGACCGTGCTGATTGCGGCCGCTGTCTATATCCTGAGCAATCTTGCGGTCGATCTGGCGACCCTGGCGCTCAACCCGCGGCTGCGCCATGTCGGCTGACGCCCGCCTGGCCCGAAGCCCCCTTCCCGTCAGTCTGGTGCTGGGTGGGCTGCTGAGCGGGTCGATCCTGTTGGTCGCGCTGATCGGCCCCTGGGTTGCACCCTACGGCCCGAGCCAACTTGGCACCGGCGCGCCTTTGTCGGGCATCAGCCTTGCGCATCCGTTCGGGGTTGACCAGTTGGGCCGAGACGTGTTCAGCCGCGTGCTGCACGGGGCGTGGCTTGTCCTTGTTCTTTCCCTGTCGGGTACAGTTCTGGGGTTTCTGGCCGGCGGGATTCTTGGCCTTGTGAGCGGACAGCGCGGTGGCTGGTTCGACTGGCTGGTCATGCGGGGGTGCGAAGTGCTGATCAGCATCCCGATCCTCGTGACCGCCCTTCTTGTCGTGGCCCTGGTCGATACACAGACGATTGCGCCGCTTCCGCTGATCATCGGCGTGATCGGTTTCGTGTACGCCCCCCGGATCGCCCGGATGGCCCGCAGCGCCGCGATCGAGGTTGCCACCCGCGACTATGTGACCGCCGCTAGGCTGCGGGGCGACAGCGGCCTGCGCATCGCGCTGGTCGAGATTCTGCCCAATGTTTCGGGCATCCTGCTGGTCGAGCTGGCACTTCGCGCCGCCTATGCGCCGGTGCTTGTCGCCTCGTTGGGGTTTCTTGGTTTTGGCCTCAGCCCGCCAACCCCGGAATGGGGCATGATCATCGCCGAAAACCGGGGGCTGATCTTCATTACCCCGATCACGGTCCTTGGACCCGGCCTGATGCTGGCCGTGCTGGTTGTCGGCATCAACCTGCTGACCGAGGGCATTGCCCGGGTCATCGGCCGGTCCGTGGTGCGCACGACATGACAAGCGAAACCACATCCCTGCTGCGACTTGACGGCCTTGGCGTGCGCATCGGCACGCAGGACATCGTCCGCGACATCGCCCTGACCCTGGCCCCCGGAGAGGTTCTTGGTCTTGTCGGTGAATCGGGGTCCGGCAAGACGACGATCGCGTTGGCGCTTCTGGGTTACCGGCCCGACGGCGCGACCTTCCTTGGCAGCGTGGAGCTTGACAGCCGCGAGGTGCTTTCCCTGCCCCCGGCAGACTTGCAGGCGCTGCGGGGACGCCGGATCGCCTATGTTCCGCAGAACCCGACCACGGCCCTGAATCCTGCCCGGCGCATCGGCGCGCTGATGGCCGAGCAACTGGCCGTCCACGGCCTTGCCTCGGACGCCGACAGCCTTGGCGGCGCGTTGCGCGACGTCGGGCTGGTCGATGCGCCCCGCGTGCTGGCCAGCTTTCCGCACCAGTTGTCCGGCGGGCAGCAACAGCGTGTCGTGCTGGCCCTGGCCACGCTTTGTGCACCGGACATCCTGGTTCTGGATGAACCGACAACCGGGCTTGACGTCACCACCCAGGCCATCGTGATCGCGCACCTGCGCCGCTTGCGCGACGAACGGCGGATCGCCATGGTCTATGTGACCCACGATCTGGACCTTCTGGCGGGCATCGCCACGCACCTTGCCGTCCTCTATGCGGGCCGGATGATGGAGAGCGGTCCGGCGGAACAGGTGTTCAGCGCCCCCCGACATCCCTATACGCGTGCCCTTCTTGCGGCGACACCAAGCCTGCGTCGCCCGGATCATCGCCCTCAGGGGCTACCCGGCACCTTGCGTCGTGATCTCGTGGGGGCCGGCTGCCCCTTTGCGGCCCGCTGCAGGCACGCCCTTCCGCTGTGCGCGATGACCCTTCCTGCGACAGCCGAAGTCGGGCCGGGGCACCTGACGGCGTGCCATGTGTTGCCCGCAGACCCATCCACCGACAGCGATGCAAGCGCGCCTGCGGATCCCGCCGTGCCGGGCGGCGCGCCAGTCCTGATCGCGCATGGGCTTTCGGTCACCTACTTGCCCGGCGGGATGATCCGCCGCGCCACCCCGGTCCTTGCGTTGTCCGAGGCCAACCTTGCGCTGCACCGTGGCGAGATTCTCGCTGTTGTCGGTGAATCCGGCAGTGGCAAATCCACCCTTGCGAAGGCAATCGCGGGAATGATCCCCGGCCATGCCGGGCACCTTGTGCTGGACGGCGCTCCGCTTGCACCTTCCATCACGAACAGGACCGCCGAACAGCGCCGCAAACTGCAGTTCGTGTTCCAGAACCCGGATGCCTCGCTCAACCCGCGCCGCCGCGTGGGGCATATCCTGGCCGATGCCCTGCGGGCCGCCCGGCCAAGTCTGTCCCTTGCCGAGAAAAACGACGCAATTGCAGCCGCGCTTGCCGAGGTGCGCCTGCCCGAAAGCCACGCCGGGCGCTACCCTGACCAGCTCTCGGGTGGCGAACGTCAGCGTGTCGCCCTTGCGCGCGCCCTGATCGCCAACCCCGAGGTGCTGATCTGCGATGAGGTATTGTCGGCTCTCGACGTGTCGGTGCAGGCCGGGATACTGGCGTTGCTGGCGGGGCTTTGCCGGGAACGCAACCTTGCAATTCTTTTCATCTCGCATGACCTTTCGGCGGTGCGCCACCTCGCGCACAGGGTCGTCGTGCTTTATCGCGGGCAGACACTGGCCGCACTTTCCGCCCGAAAGCTGCTGGATTCCCCGCATCATCCCTACGTCTTTCAACTGGTTTCCGCGTCGCTTGGGCTTCCGGCAAAACAGGCTGCGGCGATGCCGCCCGGGCCGGGTTGCCCCTTCGCCCCGGTCTGCCCGGTGCGGGTCGAACCGAAATGCCGACACCGGCCGCCGCCGTGGTCCGAAGGCATCGAACGGCTGCGCTGTCACCATTCACCCGACGACCTTGCAAACCTGTTGACCCTGGGCCACTGAGCCCCCCAGGGTACCGATCCTGCGGGTTGGGTGGCTTTGGTCGATCCTTCCGGTCTGCCTGGCGGTGCCGCAGTCTCTGGCATTAGGGAAACCGGTCCCGATGTCGTTTTCCCGGGCCTTTGCCCGCTGCGCCGGTTGCATGTTCGCTCCGGGCGACCGTCATCCAAGGGGTTCCCCGTGCAGGGCACGCCACCGGTGCAGATCAGGTGCACGAAACGCGAAATCCCGATAGGGTGCCGACGTGGCGCGGGCCCCTTGCTTGCTGCTCCACGATCTTCCGAGCACCTTCACCAAACCGGAGACCAGGCGAGATGCAGAAGCCCATCAACTCCGACCCCGCCCTGTCAGACCAGCCTGCTGATGGCAGCGGGATTTCCAGGCGGGATCTCATGGTTGCAACCGGGCTTGGGGCGGCTGTCGCAACCGCCGGGCTTGCCTTTGCCCGGTCTGCCGCTGCAGAGGGTGCAGCCCCCACCGATGATGCGTCTCCTCCAGAATCGGCCGCCGTTGCCGCCAGGGCCGTCGATTCCCTGCGCGATGCCATCCTGAGAATCTCGCGCGAGACCTGGGACAATGCCGAGCTTTCGATGTTCGAGGCGGTGTCGCACCAGATTCACCTGCGCGAGATCGAGGCGCAGGGCTTTGCGGTCACCAGCCGCCAGACCTCTGGCTATCCGACCGCTTTCATCGCGGAATGGACGCAAGGATCAGGCGGCCCCGTGGTCGGCTTCCTGCCGGAATATGACGCGCTGCCCGGCCTTGGGAATGCCGCCGAGCCGCGCCAGACGCCGGGACCCAGGGGCATCGAGGTCGGCCACGGCTGCGGCCACAACGTGATCGGCGCGGGCTGCACCGGTGCGGCATTCGCCCTGAAGGCGATGATGCAGGCCGACGGCACTCCGGGCACGGTCCGCATCTATGGCTGCGCGTCCGAAGAGGCACAGGGCGTGAAGGTCTACATGGTCCGGGATGGCTATTTCGACGACTGCGATGTGGCAATTGCCTTTCACCCGGCACCGGTTGCCGTGACCGGCGCGATCAAGACCGCGGCGAATGACGCGATCCGCGTCATGTTCCGCGGCCGCACAGCCCATGCCGGCAATACGCCCTGGGACGGGCGGAGTGCGCTGAAGGCCGCCGAGCTGTTCGGTCATGGCATCAACCTGATGCGGGAACACATCCGCCCCACGGCGCGGCTGCACTACATCTATGAGGCCGCAGGCGTTGCCCCGAACGTGGTGCCGGATTTCGCGCAGGTCTGGCTGACCATCCGCGATGTCAACCGCCCTCAGGTCGAGGCGATGACCGAATGGGCCTCGCAGGTGGCGGCGGGGGCGGCCATGGCCACGCAGACCGAGGCCGAGTTCCTGAACTATTACGGCATGTGGGACCTTCTGCCGAACGATACGATGATCCGGCTGATGCACCGGCACATGACAGCGCAGGGGCTGCAGTGGACCGATGCGGAACAGGCGTTCGCGAAGGGTTGCCAGAACCAGATGGGATTGCCCGAGGCGGGCCTTGCAACCGGCGTGCTTCCGGTTGTGGGTGAACTTGCGGCTGGCGGCTCGACCGACATCGGCGACATCAGCTATGTCACGCCGGTCGGCCTGTTCGGCTGGCCGTCGCTGCCACAGGGCGTCAGCCTGCATACCTGGCCGGTCACCGCCTGCGGCGGCATGTCCATCGGCGACAAGGCCTCGCTCGACACCGCGACGATCATGGCGGGGGCGGGGTATGATGCCATGACCTCTCCGGACCTCCTTGCGGCTGCGAAGGCGGACCTCGTCCGGCGACGTGGGGAGATCGTGTACAAGCCGGCCATCGCCAAGGATCAGGTCCCCTTCGGATTGCCTGCCTACATGGTGAAGGCCCCGGGGGATGACCGGATCGGCGTCACAGAGGCGGAGAGTTGAAAGCGATCTTGCGCATGGCCGCGCCAGGCTGTTCCTGCGCTTGAAGCCCGAGCCCTGCGTGTTTCTGCGGGTCCCGCAGCATAGGCCGGGAAGGCGAGACACTGTCCTGATCGAGTTGAACTGATCCCTTTCTCTTTAAAGGGACCAACAGCCAAAGGTCGCAAACGTCATAATCCCAAGCTCGCGAAGGAGCGCTGTCCGGATTCCTGCCCGCGCGACCGAGCGCAACGGTGCCCTTCACATCGCGGTTTCGCGTGTTTTGCCGACCTATTGTTGACCTGCGCGGTGCAACGCAAGAAGCCGCCCCGCAGGGCGGCTCGTAAGAGATCGCTCTGCATCGATCAATTTGATTGCGGGGACAGGATTTGAACCTGTGACCTTCAGGTTATGAGGCGGACCAAAAGGAGAACATGGGACCTTTGGATTTCAAGCACTTACGCGCCATCCCATTGATTACTCTTGATTACCTCGCCGCTGTCAACCGCAGCCGACGGAAGCGAATGTAGCTCAAACCGTGAACGACGTAGATCGGTAGGTTGACCTATTGTTGACCCGAAATCTGCGCCCTTGGCCAAAATCCTCAAAACGCCAACCCCGCTGCACCGCCCCCGCAGGTCGGACACTTCCGCTGCCAGATGTCTGATCCGTTCGCCCCGTAGCGATGACCGCAGCTTCCGCAACGCAGCACGTAGACCACTTGGTTGTGGTCGTTGCCCGGCAGATCGGTTGCCTGCAAAACCTCCTGGCCGTTCTTGTTCACGTAGCCCGCCTTGGTCGTCTTGCCGCCACTACTGGCGCCTACCACCTTTGCCTTAGGCTTGGCGGTAGGCTTGGCCTTTTTCGTTGGCGCCCAAGGGACTCCCAGTATCCAGCCCTCGACCTGTGCCACGGCCATTTCGGGCGGCGACAGCTCGGGCTTCATTGCCTTCAGAAGACCCCCGTCTGCAGCCGCGGTCGATAGCCAGGCCGCCACGCTGTAGGCATCGTGTTGATCCGGTGTGCGATCCTCCACCGGATAGCCCGCGCTCCAAAGTCGTGGGTAAACCTTGAGGACCACCGACTTTCCCAGCGTCACGTCCCATCCATCGAAGG
>JAAFHX010000099.1:0-13620 GCA_013297695.1 Rhodobacterales bacterium
TCCAGATAGTTGCCCCAGGCCAGGCCGACGCTGCGGTCGGGTGTGCGGTTGGCGATGTTGATCTTCTGCACCTCGCCGGGGTTTTCCGGGTCCACCATCTGCGCTACGGTGCCCACGCGGCGCACCTCGGCCAGGGTGCGGGTGCCCGCCTCGTCGGTGACGACAAACAGCGGCAGCGGCTTGTCATAGCCCTCGACCACCGCCGTGCGCGCCTCGTAGGGCAGCAGGGTGGGCGGAAACTCGGACAGTTGCGCGGGCGACTTGAACGACGACAGCACCAGCCACAGCGCAGGGCCGAACATCACGATCACCCCGGCCCCCAGCCACAGGAAGGTGACGACATCGGTCCAGTGCCAGCTTTTGCCGCCCCGGCGGCGGGTCAGGAAGGTGCGAGCCGTCATTTCATCTTTGCCTTCCGTTCGTTGCGCCGCCCGAGCGCCAGTTGCAGCAGCGTCAGCGCCACCAGAACGGCCCCCATGATGATAGACGCCGCCGCCGCAAGGCCGGGGTTCTTCAGAAGCGAGGCAAAGCCCACCTCGTAGATGTATTGCGTCAGGAACAGCGTCGCCGTGCCGGGGCCACCCCCGGTCAGCACGAAAGCCTCGTCGAAGACCTGCACCGCGCGGATCAGCGCCAGCACGATCACGACCAGCATGTTCGGCATCAGCAGGGGCAGCGTGATGCGCCAGAACACGCGTGCAGGCGGCGTGCCGTCCATCTCCGCCGCCTCGTAAAGATCGCGCGGAATGGCCTGCAAGCCCGCCAGCAGGATCAGCGCATAGAACCCCAGATGCGCCCAGATTGTGACGCCGATGGCGGCCAGAAAGGCCCAGTGCCGCTCCAGCAGCCAGTTGACCGGCTCGACTCCCACGGCATCAAGGCCCGCGTTCAGCACGCCGTTGCGGTCCAGAATCCAGCGCCAGATCAGGCCCACCACCACCGGCGACAGCAGCACCGGAAAGAAGAACACCGCCCGCCAGAAGCTGCGCGCCCGCAGGTCGCGGTTCAGGATCAGCGCGGTGATCGTGGCCGTCACGATCAGCAGCGTCACCTGCAGCACGACGAACAGCGCCGTATTGCGCAGCGCGGTCCAGAACTGGTCTTCGGCGCAGGTGGCAAGGTTCGTGTAATCGTCGCAGCTCAGCAGCCGCGCATATTGCGCCGCGCCGACAAAATCGCGGTCGCGCAGGAACAGCGCCGTGCCGGAGGTCATCGAATAGGCGATGTTGAATGCCAGCGGCAGCAGCACGAAGATGCCGAAGATCGCCATGTTCGGCGCCAGGAAGAAGGCGGCCATGCCGTTCGTGCCCGTCCACCGCTGCCACAGCCTCAGCGGAGCGTCGATCAGCCCGGCCAGCCAGCCGAGGGGGGCCGTGACGACGGCCCCCGCCTTTGTTCCAAGCCGGGCCATGGGCCTATTTCGCCGCCGCGACCTGCTCGGCGATGTCGCTGTCGATCTTGCCGAAGGCATCGTCCAGCGTCAGTTCGCCCGCCATCACCTGGCTGATCCGGTTCGCCATCGCGCCATAATAGGCCGACGCCCATTTCCACGACGGCAGCGCGGCGGCGGCGGGCAGGATGTCGGCCGCCGAGGCCACGAAGACGTCGAGCGCCGGGCCCACGTTCTTGTCCTTGGTCTGCCAGTTCAGGCCGCCCGCCGCCACCACCCCGGCATGGGCCGGCAGGAACAGCGTGCGTTCCGAGAATTCCTTGACGATGTCGGCCTGCGACAGGAATTCCATCACCTTGGCGACCTCTTCCGGGTTCTTGGTGTATTTCACCGCGACCAGCGCAGCACCACCCGCCAGACCGGAACAGCCCGCCGTGCCGCAGGGCGACCCCACCGCGACCCAGTCGAAGGCATCGCCGATCTTGGTCGAGAAGTTGGCGATCTGCCACGAGCCGGAATAGTAGAACGGGATCGCGCCGTTGATGAAGTCATCCGCCGCCGCCCGGTAGGTGGACCCCGACGCCGCAACCCAGGTGTCCTTGAGCATCTTGCCGTCGGCGACCCAAGCAACCAGCTTGCCCGCGAACTCCTTCACCCCCGCATCGACCGGGGCGGGCTTGCCGTCGGCGCCGATGTAGTTGGCCCCATAGCTCACGTTCGGCCCGGAAATCCGGTGCCCCGAGCGGTCGATGGCAAAGGCCGCCGCCGTGCCCTGGCTCGCCTGCACCGCCGCCGCCGCGTTCACCCAGTCATCCCAGGTCGCGCCCTTGCCGGGCAGCGCCACGCCGGCCTGGTCGAACAGCGTCTTGTTGGCAAAGCCGCCGGTCAGGGTCAGTTGGGTCATGAACCCGGTGATGGCCTGGCTGCCGTCCTCGCGCATCCAGTCGGCATGGGTGCCGAAGTTGGTGCGCCAGTAGTCCGGGTCCGACAGATAGGGCGTCAGGTCCAGCCAGTGCTTGGCCAGCGTCTTGAGGTTGGTGACGCGGGCGATATCCGGCCCCTCGCCGGCCTCAAGCTGGATCGGAAGCTGTTCCTGAACGACCTTGTAGGCCACCTCGTCCAGGATGACGTTGATGCCCGGATTGGCGGCGTTGAACTGCGCGACCAGGTCCTTCATCACCTCGCCCTCGACGCCGTCCGAATACCACATGATCCGCACATCGCCCGCCAGCGCGGTCGAGGTCATCAGGCCAAGGCCCAGGGCCAGCGCGGCCAGCGGGCCGGCGGTCGTCATCTTGCGTAGCGTCATGTCTTTCCTCCACTTGTGATGCGCGGGTCTTGCCCCCGCGCCGCTGATTGATCGTCCGGCCCTTCAGGGCTTCTGGTTCCGTGTTCCCCCGACGCTCCAGGTGCGCGGGTCGATGGTCTGTCCTTCGGCCCGGACCATGCCATCCGCCGCGAAGATGATCTTGCCATAAACCGGGTCGTTCACCGAAACTTCCGCGCGCGGATCGCTGTCCGGCAGCATCAGGCTGGCCGGGGCACCGGCCAGCGCGGCCCCCTCGTCGGCCCGGCACAGCCGCATAAGCCACCAGCCCCGCCGCCCGGCCAGGCGCAGCTCGCACCCCGCCGTCGGGCCCTGTTCGACCATCGCCAGCGGCCCGCTGGCGCGCAGGACGAACGCGCCGCTGCCCGAGACGGCCTGCGCCGTATCCCCCGCTACCTGCCAGCGGTCGAAGACCGGCGCGGGGAACCAGGCATGGGTGAAATCCGGCTGCTCCGGCTGGCCGTCGAACCAGACCAGCGCCAGCCCGCGATACTGCTGCACGCGCGGAACGCTGGCCGATCCGCCCCAGTAGGACGGGCGGCCATAGCCGGAATGGATCACCTCGCCCGGATGGTTGATCCAGACCTGCGCCTGCGGGTTCCGCCCGATCCGCGCATGGACCAGCGTTTCCTGATAGCCCCAGTCGAACCAGCGATAGGCCGCCGCCGTGCCAAGCGCCCAGTCGGGCGTCTTGGTGTGACTCAGCGACGCGAAACGCCCTTCCCCTTGGGCGAACTGCCAGACCTGTTCGCCCGCCGCCAGGCTGGCACGCGCCGCAAGCCCGTCGTCCAGCACCAGCCCGTGATCGCGCAGGCACAGCGCAAGCCCCGGCAGCGCATGGAACCGCGCGCCGAAATTGCCCATGCCCCACAGCATCCGGGTGATCGCCGAAAGCTCCAGCGTGGCGCCTGCCCGCAGCGTATGCTCATAGCTGCGCCCCTGCGCCGCCGTCAGCACGCCATGATGCGCCGAATTCGCCACCATCTCGATCAGCCGGGCAATCGACCGGCCCGCCCGGTCCGCGATGTCGGCGTCAGGCGCCAGCGCCTGCAGCGCGGTCAACCCCTTCAGATCGATCGGGAAATAGGGGGCCGAGTTGAACTCGGCCATCTCCCATTGCTCGAAATGGTCAAGCCAGGCCCGCACCCTGTCGCGCCCCACCGCCGACTGCTCCGCGCCCTTGCGCCCCGAGCGGCGGAAGGTCGCCCCGGGCAGCAGATGCCCCGCCAGATAGGCCGAGGTATGGAACAGCAGGGCGTGGTTCTCGCTGAAATACCACTGCACGTCGTTGCCGGGTTCGTCCATCCAGTAGCGGTAGCCCAGCATCGCGGCGTCGATCCGCGCGCGCAGTCGGTCCGACAGCAGATGCCCGAACCGCGCCCGGCCCCAGATCAGCGGCACCAGCGCGAAATCGGCGCAGTCCCAGCAATCCTCGATGGACGGCAGGGTTGCGTCGATCATCGCCTCGGTTTCGGCCCCGCCCAGCCCCTGCGCCAGCCGCGCGAGTGCGGCCACCGTGTCGGGCTCGGCACGGGTCGCAACCCAGGTCAGCGCCTCGTCGATCCGCGCGACCGGCGTCGCGGGCGCTTCGGGTTGCGCCGCCAGATCGCAGACCTCGACCCCGAAGGTGCGCGACGCGCAGAACCCGCCGACCGACAGCGTTGGAATGAAATGCCGGAAGTCGCCCGGCAGGTTTTCCGCCCGGTCGATCACCAGCCGGGTCGCTCCGGCGGGCAGGTGGCGTTGCAAGGCCGCCGGGTGATGCGACATGAAATCGCCCTCGACCCGCACCGCGACCGACACATCGGCTGCAATCGGGCGTGGCAGGGTCAGCGCCACCTCGCCGCCCGAATAGGCGGGGCGGTCGAAATGCATGGTGGCCAGCGCGGTTTCCACCGACCGCGCCAAGGCTTCGTCAGGGACGGGGATGCCGCAAAGCCCCGGAGGACCGTCAAGGTATTGCATCGCAATGAAATAGCGCGCGTCGCGTTCGGCCAGATCGTCGAAGAACACCGTGATCTCGGTGTCGCCCGCGGCCAGGTCCACCGCGAACTCGGCCCCCGATTCCGCGTTGCGCTTGTAGTCGGCGCACCAGCCCGCCTCGACCCCGTTCACGAACAGGACCGCCCCGCCGCAGGTGCTCAGCCGCAGCCGCGCCGCACCCGCGCGGTCGGCCCGGATCACCGTGCGCGCCCAGGTGGCGACCACCGTCGGCCGGAACCAGAAGCCCGACAGGTCGAGCCGGGGCGAGCCGAAGGGCAGCCAGGTGCGCGCAGGTGCAAAGGCTCCGGCCACCTGCGGACGTCTGCCCCGCCGGTCGGCCGCGAACTGCGTGCGGCAGGGGTATTCGTGCGGGATGAAGTTCTTGTCCTTGGTCAGGAAGAAGAACGGGTCCATCTGCCCCTGCATGGGCATGTCGGGCAGATCATGGCGCGCCTCAGACGTGGCACCCACCTGCCAGTAGGCCAGCGCCGCGCCGGGGGTCAGCGGATGCGACAGGAACCCGGTCATCGCAGCACCGCCACAGGAACCGGGGTGAAATCCGTATAGGCCTGATTCTCGCCCGTCATCCCCCAGACAAAGGCATAAGGCCCCGTGCCCGCCCCCATGTGGATCGACCAGGCGGGCGACAGCACCATGTCGCCATTGGCCACCACCAGATGCCGGGTCTGGTCCGGGCGGCCCATGAAATGCATCACGCGGTCGTCAGGCCCCATGTCGAAATAGCAGTAGGCCTCCATCCGCCGTTCGTGCAGATGCGGGGGCATGGTGTTCCAGATGCTGCCGGGGGCCGGGTCGGTGATGCCCATCAGCAGCAGGCAGGAGGGCGCGACCTCGGGGTGGATATACATCGCCAGACTGCGGACGTTCGCCTTCGCCGGATCGCCAAGGGTGATCCGCTTGGCCTCGGCCCGGGCGATCAGCCGGTGCGGAATGTCGGCCCCGGCGGGCACCGAGTTCAGGTAGAACCGCGCCGGATGGCCCGCGTCGTCGCTGGTCATCGTGACCGTGGCCGCCCCGCGCCCGACATAGAGGATGTCGCGGTTGGCCAGCGCAAAGCGCCGCCCGTCCACCGTCACCGCCCCCGGCCCGCCCAGATTGGCGATGCCCGCCTCGCGCGCCGAGAAGAACAGCGGCGTGCCCAGGTCCGCCCCTTCGCCGAAGCTCACGCCAATGTCCAGCGGCACGGCCCCGCCGACGATCATCCGGTCCACATGGGTATAGGTCAGCCGCAGCGCGCCGGGCGTGAAGGCCCCTTCGATCAGGTAATCGGCGCGCAGCCTTTCGGTCGTTGCGGTCATCACCTCGGCCGGGTGGCCGCCATAGCGGACGTCCATCATGGCTTGCCCCCTTCGGACAACTGCCCTTCGGCCTCGACCAGACACAGGATCGCCAGCGCCTGCCCGTATCCGGTGGGCTGGATCGGGATGTCGCGGTAGAATTGCAGGTCATGCCCCATCCGGGTGCCGTAGGACACGTTCTGCACGATGCCCTGCGCGTCGATGCTCTCCAGCACCGCCGCCACGGCCCGCCAGCCCGCAGCCGCCCAGTCGGGTCCGCCGATCCCCTGCCGGTGCGCCTTGAGCAGGCCATAGGCGAAGCCCGCCGTCGCGCTGATCTCCTCATAGCTGCCGGTGTCGTCCAGCAGCGTGCGCCAGGCCCCGCTGGTCGTCTGCAAGGGCAACAGAGCCGCGACCTGCGTCCGCAGCACGCCGTCCAGATACATCCGCACCGAGACCGGCAGGTTGGTCAGTTCGAACAGATCGAGAAGGCAGGCCGTCACCCAGGCATTGCCGCGCGCCCATCGTGCGCGGGCAAAGTTGTGGCGGCCCTGAAACGTCCAGCCGTGGAACCAGAGGCCGGTTGCCGTGTCGGTCAGATAGCGGCTGTGCACCAGGAACTGCCGCGCCGCCTCGTCCACCAGATCGCGGCGCCCGGAAGCCTCGCCATAGCTCGCCAGGAACAGCCCGGCCATGAACAGCGTGTCGTCCCACAACTCGCCCGGGTTCACCTTGTCCGACACGTCATGCTGCAACCCGCCTTCGGCGGTGCGCGGCGCATCCCGCATCAGCCGCGTCGCCCAGTCGTCCAACGCCGGCTGCCAGCGCGGATCGCGCGTCTCGCGCCAGAGGACCGACAGCGCCAGCATCGGCGCGGTGGTGTTGATGTTCAGCCCGGGCAGGCCGCGCGCCAGATTATGTGCATACCAATCCTCGATAAGTCTGCACAAATCAGGATCGCGGCGGCGCAGCCACAACTGCACCAGCCCGTAAAGGCCCACGCCCTGCGGCCATTCCCAGGCGTCAAAGCTGATGTAGTCGCCGGCCGTTCCATCCAGGTTCGGCTCGTGGAACTGCCCCTCATCGCGCAGCCGCGTCAGGCCGCCGACCAGAAGGTCCAGCTTGCGCCGGATTTCCGCCGCGCCGGGAACGGCAGGGGCGCGCGCTGCCATCACCGCCGCGCCCCGGTTCCCAAGGGGGTCGCGGGCGTTTCCGCAGGCACCCGGCCATAGGCATGGGGCAGCGAGCAGGTCCTGAGGTGCGGCATCACCTTTTCCCCGAAATGCCGCGCCTCGTCATGGTGCGGATAGCCCGAGAAGATGAAGGCGCGGATGCCCATCTTCCGGTACGCCTCGATCTCGGTCATCACCTGATCGACCGAACCGACCAGCGCCGCCCCGCAGCCCGACCGCGCGCGGCCGATGCCGGTCCACAGATGCGGTTCGACATAGCCGAACTGGTCGGCCAGCGCGCGCGCCTTGGCCTGATGGGCCACGCCCAGGCTGATGCTGTCATGCGCCCGGTCGCGGATCATCCGGCCATAGTCGTCGTCCAGTTTCGACACGAGGTGTTCTGCATATTCCCGCGCCTCGGCCTCGGTGTCGCGCACGATCATATGGACGCGCAACCCGTAGTCCAGCGTCCGGCCATGCGCCGCGGCGCGCGCGTTGGCGTCGCGCATGCGCTGCGCGATCATCTCCTTGGGTTCCGGCCACATCAGATAGACGTCGCATTGCGCGCCGCACAGTTCCAGCGCATCGGGCGAGTAACCGCCGAAATACAGCAGCGGCCCGCCGTTCTGCTGAAAGGGCCTTGCCGGATCGGTGGGCACGCCGTCGAACTGATAGACCTCGCCCTGAAAGTCGATCCGGTCGCGGGTCCAGGCCTGGCGCAGCACCTGAACCACCTCGTGGCTGCGGCGATAGCGAAAGGCGCTGTCGGCCACCTCGCCGGGGAAGTCCGACGAGATGACGTTCAGCGTCAGGCGGCCCTGCAGCATGTGGTCCAGCGTGGCCACCGTTCGGGCCAGCATGATCGGCTGCATCTCGCCGCAGCGGATCGCGGCGAGGAAGTTGATCCGTTCCGTCAGGGGCGCACAGGCGGCCACGAAAGACAGCGTGTCCTGCCCCACCTGATAGGAGGACGGGCAGAGGATGTTGCGGAACCCCAGGTCTTCCGCCGTCTTCACCAGCGACGCGCAATGCGCAAACGACGACCGCAGCCGCCCGTCGGGCACACCGAGGTATTCGTAATCGTCCGAGCACAGCGCCGCGAACCACGACACCTCGACGGCAGACAGATCGGGCGAGGTGATGGGCACAAGGGTCATGCGCGGGCTCCGGCACGGTGGATTCCCTCTTGCGTAGCAGTCGCCATGATGTAGATCAATCCTGTATCAATTATTTCGCACAGAAGGCCGATGCTGCCCGCAGGTTCCCTTCCGCTTCACATGCAGATCAGCGAGGGGCTGATCCGCGACATCGCCGCCGGAAAGCTGGCCGATGGCGCGCGCCTGCCGCCGGAACGCGACATGGCGGCGGCGATGGGCATTGCGGTGGGCACGCTGCGCCGCGCCCTGCAGACGCTGGACGCGGCGGGGCTGCTGGTTCGGGTGCAGGGGTCGGGCAATTATGTGCGGGCGCGGGCCGATGTGGCATCGGTCTATGCGCTGTTCCGGCTGGAACTGTGGTCGGGCGGCGGGCTGCCGACGGCGCGGGTGCTGTCGGTGGACCGGCTGGCGAAGGACCCCGCCCTGCCGCCGTTCGGGGCGCACGCGCAAGGCCACCGCATCCGCCGCCTGCGGTTCCTGTCGGGCCGGCCTGCGGCAGTCGAGGAAATCTGGCTGGACGCGGGGCGGGCGGACACCATCCAGATCGGCGACCTGTCGGAATCGCTCTATCTGTTCTACCGCGAAAAGCTGGGCCTGCAGATCGCGCGGGCCGAGGATCGCGTGGGCCAGGGGCCCCTTCCGGGCTGGTCGCCGCCCGAGTTTCCGGTGGCCCCCGGTACGCCCTTGCCCCGCATCCTGCGCCTCAGCCAGGCGCAGGACGGCACGCCCGTCGAAGCCTCGTTCACCTGGGTTGACCCCGCAACCGCCGCCTATGTCGCGCGGCTTTCATGAAGGACGCCCCCATGACCCCCGTTCGCTATGGCATCATCGGTTGCGGGATGATGGGGCAGGAACACCTGCGCAACATCGCGCTGATCCCCGAGGCGCGGGTGGTGGCGATCTTCGAGCCGGATGCCGACATGCGCGCGGCGGCCGGCGCGCTGGCCCCCGGCGCGCGGCTGGTGGACAGTCTTGAGGCGGTGGTGACCGACGGGCAGGTGAACTGCCTGCTGATCGCGTCACCCAACCATCTGCACCTGGACCAGATGGAGCAGATCGCCGCCCTGCGGCCGCTGCCGGTGCTGGTGGAAAAGCCGCTGTTCACCGACCCCGGGGCGGGCGCGCGGGTGGCGGCGCTGGTGGCCAGCTATCCCGCCCCGGTCTGGGTGGCGATGGAATACCGCTATATGCCGCCGGTCGCGCATCTGATCGCGCAGGCGCAGGCCGCCACCGGGGGCGTGCGCATGCTGACCATCCGCGAGCACCGGTTTCCGTTCCTGGAAAAAGTCGGCGACTGGAACCGGTTCAACCGGAACACCGGCGGCACGCTGGTGGAAAAGTGCTGTCACTTCTTCGATCTGATGCGGCTGGTCGCGGGGGCCGATCCGGTGCGGGTCATGGCCTCGGGCGGGCAGGCGGTGAACCATCTGGACGAGGCCTATGACGGGGCGGTGCCCGACATCTGGGACAACGCCTATGTCATCGTCGATTTCGCGAACGGGCTGCGGGCGATGCTGGAGTTGTGCATGTTCGCCGAAGGCGCGCGCTATCAGGAGGAAATCAGCGCCGTGGGGCCGGTGGGCAAGATCGAATGTCTGGTGCCCGGCCCGGGGCGGTTCTGGCCCGCGCACCTGGGCGCGCCCCCGGTGCCGCGCGTCATCGTCAGCCCGCGCGACCCCAAGGGCCCGCATGAGTTGGAGGTGCCGGTGGACCCTGCGCTGCTGGCGGCGGGCGATCACAACGGATCGACGTTCTACCAGCACCGCGGCTTTGCCGATGTGGTGATGGGTTTGCGCGCCCCCGAGGTGTCGCTGCTGGATGGCTGGTGGGCGGTGGCGATGGGCATGGCCGCGCAGACCTCGGCCCGCACCGGGCAGAGCGTGGCGCTTTCGGCGCTGCCGGAGGCGGGTCCGGCGCGCCAATGACCGCTGTGTGCGGGGAGGCGTCGGGAAACCGCTGGCCTCTTGTGCAGGCCCTGCTGCCCGCGCTGATACCCGGGCGGCATTGGCAGTCGGATCAGGGATCAGCCGGATTGCAGCCTGAAGCCGCACTCCGGAACGGCCCAAACCCTACCCACCGACAGCGGGTTGAACGACATCCGTCACGGCGACCTCTGATGTCCCGAGCACCTCGGCGCACCAGCCGCCGTGGCCGCGCAACGCGGCATAGCCGCCGGGGCCAAGCGCCGCCTCCATCCGGCTGCAGGGCGCGCAGGGGCCGGTGATGCGCAGGACCGCGCCGCCCACCGCCAGCGGGCGGTCCTTGAGCGCCGACAGGTTGATCGCCGCCACCACGAGGTTGCGGCGCAGCACTGCCGGGTCCACCGGCCCGTGCCCGAGGAAGCCGCCCACTGCCGCAAGATGTTCGGCCTGAAACAGCGTCACCGCGCGCGGGCCTGGGCGGGCGTGGTCGCCCTCCAGCCCCGCCGTGCCGACCATGGCCTTTGCCACCTCGACCACCGGGGCCAGCCGCGCCGGCCGCAGCCCGATCCACACCACCCGCCCCGGCTGCGCCACGCGGGCGATCATCTCGGCCATTCCCTCCATCGGCGATTGCCCCCCCGGCCCCAAGCCGCTAAAACGCCGCGCAACCCCCTGTCAGGAAAGATCGCACCCATGGCCGCTTATCAGTACATCTATCATATGGACGGCGTCTCGAAGACCTATCCGGGTGGCAAGAAATGCTTCGAGAACATCCATCTGAACTTTCTTCCGGGGGTGAAGATCGGGGTCGTCGGCGTGAACGGATCGGGCAAGTCCACCCTGCTGCGGATCATGGCGGGGATCGATACCGATTTCAAAGGCGAGGCCTGGGCCGCCAAGGGGGCCAAGGTCGGCTATCTGGCGCAGGAGCCGCAGCTTGACCCGACGCTGGACGTCAAGGGCAACGTGATGCTGGGCGTGGCCGACAAGACGGCGATCCTGGAACGCTACAACGAACTGGCGATGAACTACTCGGACGAGACGGCGGACGAGATGGCCGCGTTGCAGGACCAGATCGACGCGGGCAACCTGTGGGAGCTGGAGGCGGCAGTGGGCGTCGCGATGGATGCGCTGCGCTGCCCGCCCGATGATGCGAATGTGGAAACCCTGTCGGGCGGCGAGCGGCGGCGCGTCGCGCTGACGAAACTGCTGCTGGAAGCGCCCGACATGCTGCTGCTGGACGAACCGACCAACCACCTGGATGCCGAAAGCATCGCCTGGCTGCAGAAGCACCTGATCGACTACAAGGGCACGATCCTTGTCGTGACCCATGACCGATACTTCCTGGACGACATCACCGGCTGGATTCTGGAACTGGACCGCGGCCGGGGCATTCCCTACGAGGGGAACTACTCCGCCTGGCTGGACCAGAAGGCCAAGCGCATGCAGCAGGAAGCGCGCGAGGACAAATCCAAGCAGAAGGTGCTGGAAAAGGAACTGGAATGGATACGGGCCGGGGCCAAGGCCCGGCAGGCCAAGTCCAAGGCCCGGATTTCCAAGTACAACGAGATGGCCAGCCAGACCGTGCGCGAACGCGCTTCGGTCAGCCAGATCATCATCCCGAACGGCGAGCGTCTGGGCAACAAGGTGATCGAGGTCACCGGCCTCAAGAAGGCGATGGGCGACAGGCTGCTGATCGAGGACCTGAGCTTTACCGTGCCCCCAGGGGCCATCGTGGGCGTCATCGGCCCGAACGGGGCGGGGAAATCCACGCTGTTCCGCATGATCACCGGGGCCGAACAGCCGGATGAGGGGACCATCGTGCTGGGCGACACGGTGCAGCTTGCCTATGTTGACCAGTCACGCGACGCGCTCGACCCCGACAAGACCGCCTGGGAAGAAATCTCGGGCGGGGCCGAGGTGATCCACCTGGGCGATTTCGACGTGAACAGCCGCGTCTATGCCGGGGCCTTCAACTTCAAGGGCACCGACCAACAGAAGAAGGTGGGCCTTCTGTCGGGCGGCGAGCGGAACCGGGTGCACATGGCGAAACTGCTGCGGTCAGGCGGGAACGTGCTGCTGCTGGACGAACCGACCAACGATCTTGACGTGGAAACCCTGCAGGCGCTGGAAGCCGCCATCGAGGATTTCGCCGGCTGCGCCATCATCATCAGCCACGACCGATTTTTTCTCGACCGGTTGTGCACGCATATCCTTGCGTTCGAAGGGGATGCCCATGTCGAATGGTTCGAAGGCAACTTCGAAGCCTATGAGCAGGACAAGATCCGAAGGCTGGGGCCGGATTCGGTGGAGCCGAAGCGGGTGAAGTACAAGCGGTTTGCGCGGTAACTCCCATTGACCCGTCACCGATTTGTACATACATTTCGATGACGTTCGACTGGGATGACGGCAACGCCGCAAAATGCGAAAGGCACGGTCTTGGTCGGGCAGACATCGAATACGCACTTTCGCATGATGCGCGCTTTGCCGCCGATGCGGCCCATTCCGTGACAGAACAGCGGTTCATCGCGATCTCCCGCACCTCTGCGAGGCCTCCGGTTTTCATCGCGTTCTGCTGGCGGGATGGCCGCATCCGCCCGATCAGCGCCCGTTACATGCACCGGAAGGAGGCTGTTCGCCATGGCATCCAGACCCAAGTTCGTCCCGGTCATGACGACCGACGCAGAGGCGGAGGCCTTTCTGGATCAGGACCTCTCGGACCTCGACCCATCACAGTTCAAGCCGCTGACATGGGAGTCCGCCCCCAAGTCCGCCCGCGTGAACATGCGCCTGCCCGAAGCCCTGATCGCCGCAATCAAGGCCCGCGCGAAAGCGCGCGGCGTGCCTTACCAGCGCCTGATCCGCGAGGTGCTGGAGCGCGAAGTGGGGCGGTGATGCTGTCCGCAACCCTTTAGGATGCGAGCTTGCATGCACCGCCCCGCGAACCGCTGATGCCCCGCCACCCACCGGGCCGTTCGGGAGGCGGTGCTTGCAAGCACGCACCCTACGGCGCTTCGAACGGCGGTCTTCTCACCAACTCCCTCCGACAGATCGTCTTGCACTGCCTGATCGTCTCCACCCCCCCGATGTCCCGGAACTTCTCCGGGGCCACGGTCAGAGCGTTGGCATCGAGGATCACGAGGTCGGCGGTCTTTCCGGCGGGGATCGTGCCCTTCTCGGCCCCATCCCGGCAGGTCCGGGCGGCGTTCCGGGTGGCGGCTGGAAGCGCGTAGGGTGCGTGCTTGCACGCACCGCCGCCCGAACGGCCCGATGGGTGGTGGCCCTCGTCGCCAACGTTTCGCGGGGCGGTGCGTGCAAGCACGCACCCTACGGGGCTCGGACCGCCGATCCGCGCCTTACCCCCGCCGGTA
>JAAFHX010000099.1:13630-14919 GCA_013297695.1 Rhodobacterales bacterium
TGTCGCGAATCTTCTCCGGGGCCACGGTCAGCGGGTTGGCGTCAAGGATCACGAGGTCGGCCACCTTTCCGGCGGTGATCGTGCCCTTCACGCCCTCGTCCCGGTAGGTGCGGGCGACGTTGCGGGTGGCGGCGAGGAGCGCGGTGTAGGGTTCCACCCGCTCCTGCGGCCCCATGAGAGTTCCGGACAGGGTCGTGCGCGTCACCGCCGCGCCGATGGCTTCCAGCACGTCGGGCGAGGCCGAAGGGTAGTCGCAGTGCAGCGTGCAGTTCAGGCCCTGAGTCACGGCGGACTGCAGCGGCGATTCCAGGTCGGCCCGTTCGGGGCCGAGGTAGGTCCGGAGCTGGTCGCCATAAAGCATCATGTGCGGCGGCATCATCGATGCGCCGATGCCCTGCGCCTTGTACTGCGCAAGCTGGTCGGGGCGCACGAAATAGGAATGCGCGATGACCGTGCGGCGATCCTGTCCCGCGCCCGAGGCCGCAACTGCCTTGGCGATGGCCGACAGGCTCAGGTCGATCCCCGCGTCGCCGTTGCTGTACAGGTAAAGCTGGATGTCCTGCGCATAGGCATGGGCCACCCATGTCTCGACCCCCTCGGCCGGAACCAGCGCGCCCTTCCAGCCATCTGGAAAGCCGGTCGTGTCGAGGTAGGGTTGCGTGAAGGCGGCAAGGCGCAACTGGGGTGCCGCGTCGGTGGCCACCTGATAGCCGGGGATTTTCAGCCCCCGGTCGCCATGGCTGTAGGCCCCCCAGGTCCAGTCAGGGGACTGGACGATCTTGCCGGAGGCATCGTCCGACACCACCGGCAGCCCGATGACATCCAGCGACAGAACGCCCGCATCGAAGGCGGCGCGCAGGGTGGCGATCTCTTCCGGCACAAGCTGATAGCTTTGCACCGTCGTCAGGCCCTGCCTTGCCAGCAGCGCCTCGGCTGCCTGCAGGGTCTTGAAGGCAACGTCCTGCGCATAGGTGCCGATGGCCGCCGCGCGGGCCTGCAAGAGGGGCGTGAACAGCAGGTCCCCCGTCAGCTTGCCGGTCTTCGGGTCCTTGACGATCTCGCCCGGCTGGGCGGGTTTGGTTTCGGGCGTGATGCCAAGCTTGGCAAGGCCCGCGCTGTTCACCTTGCCGGTCAGGGTGGACAGGTTGCAGATCATCACGGGTTGATCGGGAAAGGCCGCGTCCAGATCGGCCAGCACCGGCGCGCCGTCCGACAGAAGGGCATCGATATAGCCGTGGCCGATGATCCAGCCGTTGAACGGCGTCGCGGCCTTGAGCAGCGCGATGACA